>CAVZUP010000245.1:0-8908 GCA_963778255.1 uncultured Acidobacteriaceae bacterium | reverse complement strand
TACTGAGGACCTGACTCCCGATAAGGTGCGGGAAATCGTCGAAGAAGCCGCTCCGCCCGCGAAGCCAGCCGTCGACGTGAATCGTCCAAATATTGACCTGGATACGGCTCTCAACTACTTCCGATTGAACCGGAAGTAAAGCCGCCGCAAGTAACGCCGGCGACTGCCGGGCACGCTTCGACCCAACGGAAGCCCTTCTTGTGGTGGGATACGTCCGTTCTTACTTCGCCCGTCTTACTCGACTTCGACAGCCTCGGGTTCGACCATCACAAACTTGCCCATCGACCCCTTGTCGACGAACTTGATGCGTCCCGTAATCTTGGCGAAGAGCGTGTCGTCCTTGCCGCGCCCAACGTTCAGCCCCGGCTTCACCCGCGTGCCCCGCTGCCGGACAATGATCGTCCCGCCCGGCACCAGTTGTCCGCCAAAAGCCTTGAACCCAAGCCGCTGCGCGTTCGAGTCGCGCCCGTTTCGTGAAGTACCCTGTCCTTTTTTATGCGCCATAAATCAGTTTCCGATTCCGGTGGCCAGTTGCCAGTAAATTTAAATTGTCATCCTGAGCGAAGCGAAGGACCTGCTTTTCGCCGCGCGCTCGACGGCTACTTCTTCTTCGCCGCTTTCTTAGGCGCCGCCTTCTTCTTCGCGTGCGCGTGCGCCGCGGGCTTCGTCGCCTTTTTCCCCGGACGCTTCGAAGTCTTCACTTCCTCGGCCGCCGGCTTCACCTTCTTCTCTTTCTTCGGAAGCTCCGGCGCCTTGAACGATTGCCCATTAAAAGCAATCTCGGTGATGCGGACCGCCGAATAATTCTGCCGGTGTCCCCGCAGCTTCTTGTATTGCTTCTTGCGCTTGTAGTGGAAGACCAGGATCTTGTTGCCGCGTCCCTGCTCCACCACCTCGCCGGTCACGCTCGCTCCCGCGCCGCCGGTCACAATATTGCCCGCCTCGGCCGAAACCGCCAGCACGTCGCCGAACTCGACCTTGCCGTCCTTGTCGTCCTGCGTTTCCACCCGGATCACATCTCCCGGCGCGACTCGATACTGCTTTCCACCTGCGCGGATCACCGCGTACATAGACTCTCCTTATGACGCACGTACGAATAACTCATACTGGGACAGGTGCTCTCACCCGCCCCGCCAGGCGTAGCCCGGCAGAACTTGAATATGCTTGCTGTTTTCCCGCTGCGGCTTCTGACCGGAAACGCGGCGCGGACACCCGGGGTCCCAGACACGCCCGTCTTTGTGCGTGACGGGGCGGAGGGCGGGTCCGCAAGTACAGGCAAACTCAATTAGTCTATCGTGCGCTGTGGAAATCGGTCAAACGGGGATTTCACCAACCCGGATTTCACCACGGAGACACGGAGGCACGGAGGCACGGAGAAACCCTCATACTTGTAAAAACGGTCCGGCGAAAGCCATCAATTGAGAACCTTGGGGGAGGGCTTTTGGAAGCAGTTTGGTTTTCTCCGTGCCTCCGTGTCTCCGTGGTGAAAAAGGGCAGAAGCTAGTGCTCCCCACGCTCGTTTAAGTACCGGCTATATTGCTTGTCCGCCGTCTGCACGTGTTCCTTCAGCCAGTTCAGCAGAAAAAACGCCAGCGTCACCGGAACCCCGCTTTTCCCCGCCTCGAAATCTTCCATCGACGTCGCGATCCGGTCGCAAAACACCTTGTGCTGCGCGCGATGCGTGGCCAGGCCGGGGAACTTGTGCTTCTCCATCAAAATCTCCTCGGCGGTAAAGTGCGTGACCGTATATTCGGACAGCTTTTGCAGAATCGGCACCAGCGCCTCGTTGCCTTCGCCGGTCGCCAGCGCCGTGTTGAGTTCGCCGATCGTCTGGAACAACCCCTGGTGTTCCTTGTCCAGGGAAGCAATGCGCACGCTATACGCTTCCGTCCAGCGGAAAGCTTTTTGCTGCTCTATCATGTGTCCCCCCGTCGCTCGAAAATGCTTCTTACGCCCCGACGCCAGCATCACCCCGATACCAGCGCTTTGCTTCGGGCTCAATACCTCAAGCGGCTTGATATGTTTTCAGAAAAGCTTCGCCGAATCCAGCAAAATCGTGACCGGACCCTCGTTGACCAACTCCACCTGCATGGTTTCCTGAAAGCGCCCCGTTTCGGCACGCAAACCAGCCGCGCGCACCTTCTCCACAAAATATTCGTAGAGCTCGCGCGCCTCCTTCGGCGGAGCCGCCCCATCGAACGACGGCCGCTTCCCCCGCCGCGCGTCTCCATACAAAGTAAACTGCGAGACCACCAGCACCGCTCCGCCCACGTCCGCGACCGACAGATTCATTTTGCCGCCGTCATCCTCAAAAATCCGCAGCCCGACGATTTTCTCGGCCAGGTAATCCGCATCGGAGCGAACGTCTCCCGCGCCCACCCCTAGCAGCACCATCAGCCCCAGCCCGATTTCTCCCATGATCTCGTCGCCCACCTTCACCTGGGCACGGCTCACGCGCTGCACCACGGCGCGCATCTAGCGCACCCCCGCCAGCAAAATACCAAGCCTTAGGATTTTCACGTCCAAATCGTCCCACGATTCCGGCAAAGTGAGCAAGCGCTCCATCACCGGTTGCGGACGATCTGGGTTATAAAAAGACTGCGGTAGCCGGGGGCGATACGCCTTCGACAAGAACGACGGTTCCAGATGAAGGATTTTGCTGGAGAGAAGTAAGGGCGCTACAAAACCACAGATCTCGAAAGCAGAAAGCGGAGCGACGATGAGAACGGAATTGCTGCGATTCAACGGCGCTGTCGAGCGCGATCCCGCCCATCGATGCATGGATGAAAGCGCATGCCGGTGAATTGGGAGCGATCGCGCATCAGTGGTTTGAGGTGATGCGGAAATGCGGGGACGAAGTCCGGGAGCTTTTGCATGACGGCTGTCCGGTTGCCTGTTTGGGAGATGCGCCCTTCGGCTACGTCAATGTATTTACTTCGCACGTAAACGTGGGGTTCTTTCAAGGCGCAGCCCTGCCGGATCCGGCCGGTTTGTTGCAAGGCGCCGGCAAGTTCATGCGTCATGTGAAGCTGCGACCGGGAACGGCCACAAACGCCGCAGCGCTGAGCAGGCTCATCGACGCGGCGTACTCGGACATCAAGGACCGCGTCGAAAACGGCTAGATCGGGGAAACGCCTAACTACTAAGCTCCGTTTGACCCGATCTCGCCCACGCTCCTACAATCCAAGTTCTCCGCCAGTGAAGAATTCTGGGGATCAATTCATGCGACTCGCCTCAACCAAGAACTTAGCGCTCCTCTGCGCCGGGCTAATGCTCACCGCAGCCGCCCTGGCACAATCCGCCCATCACGACGTCCTCATCAAGAACGCCACAGTGATGACCGTTACCCACGGCAACATCCAGCACGCCTCCATCTATATCAAGGACGGCAAAATCGCCGCCGTGGGCGAAGCCATCACCGCGCCAGCCGATGCCATCGTTATTGATGCGGGAGGAAAATATCTGACCCCCGGCATCGTCGATTCGCACTCGCACATCGCGCTCAGTGACGACGTCAACGAAGCCACCAGCCCGGTCACGCCGCAGATGATGATGAAAGATGCCTTCGACTATCAGGACAAGGCCATCTACCGCGCGCTCGCCGGTGGCGTCACCACTTCGCTGCTGCTCCACGGCTCCGCCAACATGATCGGAGGCCAGGCGGTCGTCATCAAGCACAAGTTCGGAGCCACGCGTGATGCCATGCTTTTCCCCAACGCCCCCGGCTCCATCAAATTCGCCAGCGGAGAAAATCCCAAACGCGTCTATGGAGGCCGCGATCAGCTGCCCTCCACCCGCATGGGAAATTTTGAAGTCCAGCGCGAAGCGCTAGTCCAGGCGCAGGATTACATGCGCGAGTGGGACGCCTATAACGCCAAAGTCAAACGAGGCGACAAAGACGCCACGCCTCCCAAGCGCGACCTGAAACTCGAAGCCCTCGCCGACGTTCTCCGCGGCAAGCTCATGGTGCAGATCCACTGCTACCGCGCCGATGAAATGCTCACCGAAATCGCCATGGCCAAGGAATTCGGCTACAACCTGCGCGCCTTCCACCACGCGCTCGAAGCCTACAAAATCGCCGACCAGCTCGCCGCCAACAACATCGGCATCGCTACCTTCGCCGACTGGTGGGGATATAAACAGGAGGCCTGGGACGCCATCCCCTGGAACGCCGTCATGGCCATGCGCAAAGGTGTGCGCGTCGCCATCAAAAGCGACTCCGGAGATTACACCCGCCGCCTCAATCAGGAAGCCGCCAAGGCCATCCGCTACGGCGGCGCCACCGAGGAAGAAGCTCTCAAGATGATCACCCTGAACGCCGCCTGGATCGTAGGCGTGGACGATCGCGTAGGCTCCATCGATGTAGGCAAAGACGCCGACGTAGTGATCTGGGATGGCTACCCGCTCTCCAGCTACGGTGTGCCGGAGAAAGTCCTGATCGATGGAGAAGTCTACTTCGACCGCCAGCAACCCGGCCTCGGAACCACCCACTACAAGGAGGGCGAGTAAATGCAGCCATCAGCCGTCCGCTATCAGCCATCAACAACCGTGTGGAGCGGACACTCCTGTCCGCTGCCGTTGCTCTTGTTCTTGGTTTTGCTCTTGACGTTGACTCTAGCCCTCTCAACACAAGCCCAAGACCACCCCATAGCCCTGAAAGGCGGCAAGCTCCTAACCATCACCCACGGCACCATCGAAAACGGTGTAATCGTAATGCAGTCCGGAAAAATAACCGCCGTAGGCGCAGCCAGCACCGTCACCATCCCCGCCAACGCGCAGCTGATCGACGCGACCGGCATGACCATCTATCCCGGCCTCATCGATTCCGAAACCCAGCTCGGACTCACCGAAATCTCCGCCGAAAATATGACCAACGATCTGGTCGAAACCAGCGACGAGATCATGCCGCACATGCACACCGCGGAAGCCTTCCACGCCGAGTCGGCCCTCATCCCCGTGGCCCGCATGAACGGTATCACCAACGCCGTCGTCGCTCCCGAGGGCGCCGACACGCTCCCCGGGCAGGATTCTTTCATTCAACTCGCCGGAGCGAATGCCCCCGAGATGCTCCTCATCCGCGACAACGCCATGCCCCTGAATTTCACCGGAGACGAGCGCCGCAACAAAGGCGGATTCGAAAAGCGCAAGTTCCCTTCGACCCGCATGGGATTGGCCGCGCAACTCCGCCAGGCCTTCATCGACGCCCAGGACTACCAGTCGAAGTGGACTGAGTACGAGCGCAAGAAAGCCGACGCCGCTCAAGCCAAAGACAAAAACAAAGACGCGAGCACCGACAAAGACAAAGAGAAAGACAAGAATAAAGAGAAAGACAAGAAGTCCGAGCCCCAGCCCCCCAAGCGCGATCTAAAGCTCGAAGCTCTGCTCCCGTATCTCGAAGGCAAGAAGACCATCGTGTTAGCCGCCGAAACCTCGAGCGATCTGCAAACCGCCGTCAGCCTCGCCAACGAATTCAAGCTGAAGTTCGTGCTCAACCACATCGCGCACTCCCAACCCGTTCTCGATTATGTGGCCAGCCTGCACGTGCCCGTGATCGTCGGCCCCATCTACGAAGATCCCAAAGAAGACGAGCGTTACGACACCGTCTACAGCCTGCCCGCGCAGCTCTACAAACGCGGAGTCAAAATCGTCTTCGCCTCCTACTCCGCCCACAACGTTCGCAACCTGCCCGACCAGGCCGGATTCGCCACCGCCTTCGGCCTTCCCTACGACGAAGCCCTCAAAGCCATCACCCTGAACGCCGCCGAAGTCTGGGGAGTCGCCGACCAGCTAGGCTCGCTAGACATAGGCAAGACCGCCAACGTGGTCGTAGCCAACGGCGATCCGCTGGACGTAAAGACCGACGTAAAACAAGTCTTCATCCAGGGAAAAGCTATTCCCATGACCAGCCGCCAAACCCAGCTGAGGGATGAGTATTCGAAATAACGCATGCACCTCCCCACACATTGTCATCCTGAGCGCAGCGGCTGCTTCGCGAACCGCGAAGCAGTGGCGGAGTCGAAGGACCCCTACCCCCGGCACACAGTTCCTGTGGAGTAGGGGTCCCTCGCTGCGCTCGGGGATGACAGGAAAGTTTGGCTTGGCAGAGCTTCCGCATCGTTTGACCCCACTCCCCGCCGCCAGTTAGGATTCCGTAGTGATCTTCGCCCAGGCCAGCTTTGTTCTCGCGCTTCCTTTGCATAGTTTCCCAATCCCTTTTAGACTACTGGTTTCGACTTCATTCAATTTGTCGAGCCACATGCGGTCGTAAATCAGCAGTCGTAATCAGCAAACGCCGGCCCCGGAGACGGGCCCGCGATTCGAGACTCAGAAACGAGGAGAAACAATGGCAGCCGTTGATGAAAAAGTGAAACAGATTATTGTCGAGCAGCTCGGTGTGGATGAGGGCGAGGTTACGCCCAGCGCTTCGTTCGTGGACGACCTGGGCGCCGATTCGCTCGATACCGTCGAGCTGGTCATGGCCTTCGAAGAAGCCTTCGATATCGAAATCCCCGACGAGGATGCCGAAAAGATTCGCACCGTAAACGACGCCGTCGACTACATCGGCAAGCACGCCAAGGCGGGTAAATAGTTTCGCAGGTTGTGTGGTGACGGGGCTACGCCCCGTCCGAGGCCGTCCCAGAAGTATCTTGGAGCAAGGATGGGAAGGGCACGGCTTCCGAGCCTGCCCTGAGCGTCGCCGAAGGGCGCCGCAAAGAGGCAGTAAAGACGTGGGCATCAGCCCCTGAGGGCGCCCGCGTTCTTCCGTCTCGGCCCACGGATGGGAATCGCATTGAGCCATTCGGAGAATCATCTGCATACTAACCAACACAGACGAGTCGTCATCACCGGCATCGGCCTGATCTGCTCCCTCGGCCATACCACCGACGCGGTGTGGCAAGCCCTGATTGCGGGCAAGAGCGGGGTCGATCGCATTACCGCGTTCGACGCCTCCGCCTTCGCCTGCCAGATCGCCGCCGAAGTCCGCAATTTCGATCCCCTCAACTTCATCGAGAAAAAAGAAGTGAAGAAGATGGGACGCTTCATTCACTTCGCCATCGCCGCCGCCGACGAGGCCATCAAAGCCTCGCAGCTGCAAGTCACGCCCGAAAACGCCGAGATGGTCGGCGTCCACATCGGTTCCGGCATCGGCGGATTCGACGTCATCGAGCGCGAACACACCGCGCTGCTCGAAGGCGGGCCGCGCAAGATCAGCCCGTTCTTCATTCCCGCGTCCATAGTCAATCTAGCCGCTGGACACGTCTCCATGCGCGTTGGCGCCAAGGGACCGAACGAAGCCACCGCCACGGCCTGCACCACCAGCGCCCACTCCATCGGCGATTCTTTCCGCATCATCGAGCGCGGCGACGCCGACGTCATGATTGCCGGAGGCGCCGAAGCCGCCATCACTCCCATGGGCGTTGGCGGATTCGCCGCCATGCGCGCCCTTTCCACCCGCAACGACGATCCCGCCCGCGCCAGCCGTCCCTGGGACAAAGACCGCGACGGTTTCGTCATGGGCGAAGGCGCAGGCATTCTGATTCTCGAAGAACTGGAACACGCCCGCCGCCGAGGCGCGCCCATCCTCGCCGAGCTGGTTGGCTATGGCATGAGTGCCGACGCCTATCACATGACCCAACCCGCTCCCGAGCATGAAGGCGGATTCCGCGTCATGCGCAACGCCCTGCGCGACGCTAAACTGGAGCCGGGCGTCGTCGGCTACCTGAACGCCCACGGCACCTCCACGCCCATCGGCGATACGCTCGAAGCGCACGCCATCAGAAATTTGTTTGGGAAAAAGGTTCCGGTAAGCTCCACCAAATCCATGACCGGCCACTTGCTGGGCGGAGCCGGCGGTTTAGAGGCCGGAGTTACGGTGCTGGCGCTGCGCGATCAAATTCTTCCGCCGACCATCAACCTGGAGAATCAAGACCCCGAAACCGACAGCATGGATTTCGTCCCCAACCAGGCAAGGAAGGTGAACTTCGAATACGCCATGTCAAACAGCTTCGGCTTCGGCGGAACGAATGGGGCACTGCTCTTTCGGCGGTGGAACGAGTAAGAAAAAGGTCAGAGGTGAGAGGTCAGATTGCAGAGGTAAAACCCTTCTCGACGTAACGGTTTTCACCTCTGCAATCTGACCTCTGACCTCTGACCTTAATTCTCTCTCGCGGTACGTACTGAACTGACAAAGATCGAGACGAGTTCATTGGCCTCTTGCACAAGACTGTGCAACTTTTCCGCTGGAAAGATATTTCCATCCTGAAAGAGTTCAAGCCAGAAGACCGTCTCGTCTGCCTCTTCCAGGACAATCCCCAGCTTCGCAACAAATTCAGCGCGCGATCTTCCGCGGCAAGCTGCCCGATAGTTTGCGCCTATCGAAGTGCCAGAGCGTAGAAGCTGTTTGCCCAGAATTCGCGCTTCTTCAGTTCGAGGGAGGGAGCGATACAGTCTGAGAACTCTCAACGCGAAGTCCTTGGTGCGGACCTTCATCGCCAAGGCGTCCCGTTTCATGCCAACGAGTCTATCCTCAGATTTTCAATCGGGACGGTGATGATGCTCACAGCAAGAATGTGACAAATTGCAGAGGTGAGAGGTTAGATTGCAGAGGTAAGACCCTCCTCGACGTAACGGTTCTAACCTCTGCAATCTAACCTCTGACTTCTGACCTACTCTTTCTTCATCGCGTCAATCATCACGTAAAGCTGCGTAGTGTCGGTGACCTCGACATAGGGCTTGCTCGGCTTATTGCTGACCAAATAAATCGTAGGCGTGTGCGTCAGGTGCAGACTGTTCGTAGCCACGTCCTTATCCGCCTTCACCAGCCCCGCCAGCTTGCCATCCGGATCGACCACGAACGGCAACCCGATCTAGCAAGACGCAACTGAACCAGTAGCCAGATAAAAATAAT
>CAVZUP010000244.1:0-9963 GCA_963778255.1 uncultured Acidobacteriaceae bacterium | reverse complement strand
ATTCGAG
This sequence comes from uncultured Acidobacteriaceae bacterium, assembly GCA_963778255.1. Taxonomy (GTDB): domain Bacteria; phylum Acidobacteriota; class Terriglobia; order Terriglobales; family Acidobacteriaceae; genus Acidiflorens. The sequence goes on along the minus strand of CAVZUP010000244.1, from coordinate 9,956 downwards.
ACAAATTCAGAAACACCTGCTGCAGTCGCCCGGCGTTGCCCTGAATCGCCGGCAGGTTTTCATAAAGCTCGGATGCACCTGAACGTGCGCCACCTTGAACTGATGTTCGAGCAACGCCAGCGTGTCCGCGATCACCTTGTTCAGGTTAACTTCGGTCAATTCCGTGCCCGTGGTGCGGGAGAAGTTCAGCAGGTTGTTGACGATCTCCGAGGCGCGGAAGGTCTGTTTGGTGATCTTGTCGAGCAGCCCGGCTTTCTGAGGATCCGACTGCAATTGTTTCGCCAGCATTTGCGTGTAGGAGGAAATCACGGCCAGCGGCGTATTCACTTCGTGGGCCACGCCGGCGGCCAGCAGTCCGATGGAAGAAAGTTTGTCGGCCTGGGTGAGTTGGACTTCCAACTCGATTCGCTCGGTGATGTCGTCCATGATCACCAGCCGTCCCACCACATTGAACTTGCGGGTTACTAGTGGCGCCATCGCCACATTCACGATGCGTGATTCTCCGGTGGGCGTCGCGAGCCGGAACTTATAAAGATTGTGGATGCCGGGATTCTGCCGAACGCGGTAGAACTCCTCGACAAACGCCGCCGGAAAAACTTCGCTCAACGAGCGTCCTACCACCTGCCAGCGCGGCTGGGCATACATGACTTCCATCTGCGAGTTCCAGCTCTCGATACGGTCCTGCAGATCCACGGCCATGACGCCGACGTTGATCGATTCGACGATGTTCTCGTTGAAATCCTTGAGCCGCTCATACTCGCTGACTTTTTGCTCGAGTGAGGCGTACAGGCGCCCGTTCTGGATAGCAATGCCGATGTATCCCGCCAGCGCTTCCAGCAACTCCACGTCTTCGCTGGAAAGGAAGTCGCCTTGCATGGTCTTGCCGAGGCCAAGGAAGGCGATGGTCTTATGCCGGGCATGGCAGGGAATGTAGTAATTCAGATCCAGGCGGGCGATGGCTTCCTGTGCCATGGCGTTCTCGCGCGGCAACTGGTGCGTGTTTTCGAAGAAGATGTGTCCGGCGGCGTCTTCAATGCGCGGCTTCGCCAGGAACGACAGGTCGAGTCCGGTGACGTGCGCGATCCCAAACGATTTCGACAGCTCAAAACGCGAAGAGTCGCTGTTGCCAAGGAAGATCGCGATCCGATCCACCAGCAGCGTCCGGGCCAGCCGGTCCACCAGCGCGGACAACATTTGGTCGAGATCCGTCTCGGAACTCATCTCGCGTCCAAACTCGATCAGAGTGCGCCGGTAATCGTAGCCAGTGCGGAAGAAGAAGCGGTCCAGCTTTTCCTGAATCCACTTCCGCACCGGATCGAACAGCAACGCCGTGACTACGACGGCCACCACCAAACCGTACGGTCCGGAACTGGGCACGCGCGTGTGCACCAGTTCGGCAATCGCGGCCACCGCGGCGAAGTACGCTCCCACGATGGCCGCCGCCGCTAGCGTGTACGCCATGCCGCGCTTGAAGATCAAGTCCACGTCCATCAAGCGGTAGCGGAAAATCGCGTAGCCAAAAGTCAGAGGCAGCAATCCCAGCGAGAGTACGGATACCTTCATGGTGAGCGAAGGCATCACTCCCAGCAGATAGGGCAGAACATAGAAAAGCGTGAAGGGCGTGATGGCGAGAACGGTGCCGCGCGTAATCCACTTGAGCTGCTGGCGCAGAATCGGAGTCGTGGCCTCGCGCGAGTTATTCCACAGAACCGCCGCCGCCGAGACGAAGAAGATCGTCAGATAAGCCCAGTGCACCCGGTTCAATTCGAAGAGCAGGGAAGCGCTGGCTTTCAGGTATTCGAGCGCCAGCACCTGAATTCCAAGCAGCACCACTCCCGGCAGGTAGAGCAGAGGAATCGCCGCGCCGTGCTTGCTGACGAACTCCCGGCGCTCCGGGAAGGTCAACACGAAGTGCAGGAACAGCGCCGGCTGCAGCAACCATGCGACTTCATTTGCCCACAGGACAATCCAGTCAAAAAGGTTGAACTTGCCGGTGTAGTGCAGCGAGTAGAAAACGAACGAAACCAGGCAGAAAATGTAAAAGTGCGTGGAACCCACCGCTGTCCAGCGCCGCATCAGCACGTAGAGGCCAATGCTGAGGTAAATCAGAGCGATCAGCCGCAGCCAATCGTTCATGGAGCGCTCGGCCGGAATCAGTACCACTTCCACATCGAGCGGAACCGCGCCCCGGACCAGGGAATAGGTTGCCTTGGACCAGACGCCGGAATAATAGAGCTGCCGGGTTACCTCCGCCGACGTGGCCACGGTGCGGCCATTGACGCTGAGCACCTGGTCCCCGCGCCGGACTCCTGCTCGCTCGGCGGGGCCGTTTGGCTCCAGACGGTCCGCGACCAGGTGGCCGTTCCGTTCCATCCACCAGGCACCATCGTCGGGGATGGCCGACTGGTGTTCGATTTTGAAGTTGAATCCGGCGAAAACTATGGCCGCTACTGTGAGCAGAGTCAGCAGGATGGCGGTAAACCGAGCCTCAAATTCGCGGTTCATGGGCAGGGACAACGGCGCGCCGTAGCCGGACATTCGACGCCTCTCTGGCATAAGCAACTTCACTGCCACCCTCCCGTTTTGTCCAGCACTCGTAAGTCGCTGTCACAGGACGACTTCCACAATTATAGGGAGGATTTGGAATGGAGGCTATGAATTATGGAAGATTGCTTCTGTTTTTTGGGATGCCAGGATTGGAGATGACCTGGAACCGTTCATGGTCGAGTTGTGCTCCGGATATGCGCAAGACGACTTGATCTAGATACTCCGACACACAACCTAAAGAGTTGTCTAGAGGAATACCCTCCCCTTGCCGAAGAACAGAATGTTCTTGAGAAGGACTTCAGCATTGCCTAGTCTCCGTATAGGCGCCAGCCAGACCCACGCCAAAGTACGTCGTTTACCTACGGCACTAGTACAGACGATAGGTTTATAGATCGGCTTGCACGTCGCATCGAGGCGGTGGTTCATGGACAAAACGAAGGTCAATTACCAAGCGGTTGTCGAGGAATTCGCATACGCGGCAAACGGCCTGGGTGTTGGCATTGTGGACTGCGCGAACCGAATCGAACAGGTGGGTTCGCGGCTGACCGATCAGACCGCGTTGATGAACAAGGTTCAAACGGGAATCAGTAGTCTGACGGAGGACAGCCGTCACATTCTGGATAAATCCTCCGATACGCTCCGCTTAGCCGACGGCGCCGCCAAGAATGTCGCCGCCTCGCAGGGACAGATCGACGGGGCGCTTGGCGAAATACGTACCGTGCTTCAAATGGTCGCCGAGTCCGGCGAAATGTCGAAGAAACTGAATTTGTCATTAACCGGCATCGCCACGATCACGTCGGCAATCAACTCCATCGCCCAACAGACCAAAATGCTGGCGCTCAACGCTACGATTGAAGCGGCGCGGGCAGGCGAATTCGGCAAGGGCTTCGCCGTCGTCGCCGGCGAGGTGAAGGCGCTGGCACGCGAAGCGGAGGCTGCCACAGCTAAGATTGATTCGAGCATCCAAGAGCTCACCAAACAGGTGCAGCAGCTCATTGCGCAAGGGGAGCGCAGCGCGGATAGCGCCGGTCGCGCCAGCCAGAGCACTTCGAAGATCGGCGGGCTGGTTGAAGAGTTACGATCGGCGATCGACACCGTGGCGGAACACACTAGCGGCATCCATTCCGATGCGGAAGGCATTTCTTCGCAAGCCTCCAGCCTGATCGCCGAAATCGGTGGAGCCATGACCGGCGTCAAGGAGTTTTCCGACCAGGTCGGGCAGGTTCGCCAACGCATGGCCGACTTGGCGACCGCGGGCGAGAAACTCATCACCATCACCGTCAATTCGGGAGCGGAGACCAACGATACGCCATTCGTCAACTACGTGATGGAGGCGGCAGCCGAAATTTCCCGGCAGTTTGAGCGGGCAATCGACGAGGGAGCGGCCAAAATCGATGACCTGTTCGACGAGAACTACCGGCCCATCCCCGGCACGAATCCGCAGCAGTTTGATAGCTGCATGGTGCGGATTGCCGACCGGGTGCTGACGCCTATCCAGGAAGCGGCCTTGGCATTCAATCCCAAGGTGGTCTTCTGTGTCGCGGTCGACCGGAACGGCTATCTGCCGACGCACAACAAGAAGTTCTCCAAGCCACAAAGCGCCGACCCGGTGTGGAATAACGCCAACTGCCGCAACCGGAGAATGTTCAACGATAAGGTCGGCTTAGGGGCCGGCCAAAACACCAAGCCATTCCTGGTGCAGACCTACCGGCGGGACATGGGAGGCGGCAAGACCGTGGTCATGCTCGATATCTCCTCCCCGATCAAGGTCAAAGGCCGCCACTGGGGCGGATTGCGGATTGCCTATACGCTTTGATTTTGATAATGATCAGCCGAGACTCGCCGAACCCACGGTGTTCTGTCCATCTGGTGGAAGAGGGTCTGGGAGTTGGGTATGCCTGAGGGAGTTGGCGGATTTTGTGGCGGAGCGTTTCTAAAGTGCGGCTAGGTGACGTGCCCAAACCCTGCATTGGTGTTTGGGGGATTCGGAACCCTTCCCCGATTCCGAACCCCCCACTTACTGTGCTTACCAGGCTCATTTAGGAGAGGTAAGCAAATTCCGCAAGTGAGTGTGATCATGCGCCCGATCCCCGGAAACGTCCATAGAGCCAGTCTGAAGCCGTCTGAATTGATCTGAAGAAATTAACCGTCCCGCGCTTGACAGGGGAATCGCGGCAGAACAGAATTTCCTACGGTCCCTAGTTCGGTGGATTCAGCGCGTTGCGTGCAGGAACGCGCGTTCTCACCCGTGGAAGCCGAGTGAAATTAGGCAGCCACGGCAACTTTCGGTTCGCGGCAAGTGGCCGAGGAGCTTTTGCATTGCCTGACAAGAAGATCCGCTTCGACGATTTCGAACTCGATTACGCCCGTTTTCAACTCTATCGGGCCGGCAACCCGGTACGGCTGGAGGGTCTCCCTCTGCAATTGCTCATGTTCCTGCTCGACCAGCGCGGACAACTGGTGACGCGCGAGCAGATCTCCGGTGAGTTGTGGAGCAAGGACGTCTTCGTCGACGTCGAACAGGGAATCAACACCGCCATCCGCAAGATTCGCCGCGCCCTCGCGGACGACGCTCTCGAACCGCAATACCTGCAGACGGTGGTCGGAAGGGGCTATCGCTTCGTGGCCCCCAATGCCGAAGAAGTTGGCAGTGTCCAAGCGGCAGCCGAAGGTTTCACCGTTTCCGCCGTAGATCTGGGACGAGCCATCATGGCTGCCGCCGGGTTGGATCCGGAAAATCCCCGAGGAACTCCGAAGCCCCGCGCCGAAGACTGAAGAAGTCTGAAAAGAAAACTGAAAAATGGACCGCGGATGATCGATTCATTTGCGATCGATGCGAATGAGCATGCACCGCAATCTGCCTCCGCCCTCGTTCGTTCTACAATAAACCTATGTCTCGCCTCGATCAGATTGCCGATCTTGAAAAGCGCTTTCTTCTTTCTACCTACAACCGTTATCCCGTGGGCTTTGAGCGTGGGAAGGGTGTGTTCCTTTACGACTTCGAAGGCAAGAAGTATCTCGACTTCGTGGCCGGGCTGGGCGTCAATGCGCTTGGCCATGCTCATCCCCGGATCGTGAAGGCGATCCGGGAGCAGGCCGCCCGCGCCATTCATCTTTCGAATCTCTACTACAACGAATATCAGGGACAACTGGCCGAGCGCCTCTGCCAGCTTTCGGGCCTGGACCGCGTCTTTTTCTCGAACAGCGGCACCGAGGCAATGGAGGGGGCCATCAAGCTGGCGCGTCTCGCCGGACACAAGACCGGCGGCGCAGCCAAATCGCAACTCATTGCGCTGCAAGGGTCCTATCATGGACGGACTTTTGGCTCGATGTCCTTGACCGGGCAGGACAAGTACCGCAAAGGCTTTGAGCCGCTGCTGGAAGACGTAACCTTTGTGGCGCAGAACGACGTCGCGGCTCTGCACGCGGCCGTCAACGCCAACACCTGCGCCATTGTTTTGGAGCCGATCTTTGGCGAAGGCGGAATCCTTGAATGTTCGGAAGATTTTCTCCGCGCCTGCCGGATGTTGGCCGACCAGCATCAGGCCGCGCTCGTCTTCGACGAAATTCAGTGCGGCCTCGGACGCACCGGCACTATTTTTGCTTTCCAGGGCTTTGGCGTGACGCCCGACATTGTCACTATCGCCAAGCCCATTGCTGCGGGAGTTCCGCTCGGCGCGTTTCTGTCGAAGGAACATTTCGCCTCCGCGATTTCGCCCGGACAGCACGGCACCACATTTGGAGGAGGGCCGCTGGCGTGCCGCGTCGGGCTTGAATACCTGGCGATCGTCGAAGAGGAACACCTGCTCGAAAACGTCGCGAAGGTTGGCGGTTATTTGCGTCAGCAACTTCAGGAACTGGCCGAGAAGTACGCTGTTGTCCGCGAGGCACGCGGCCGCGGATTCATTCAGGGCCTGGTGCTTGACATTCCCGCGCGCCCAATCGTGGAGCAGGCGCTGGCCGAGGGCGTGCTCTTCAACGTCACCCAGGATACGGTTCTGCGCTTCCTGCCGCCCTTCCTGCTCGAAGAAAAGCACGTGGATAAGGGCATCAGAGTGCTGAAAAAGCTGCTGGGCAAGAAGCGTAAGAAGGCCGTCTAAAGACGTCAGGACGAAAGATTCTGCGCCAATAAAGAAGGGGGAGCCAGTGCGGCTCCCCCAAAAGCAATAGAGGCGATGTTGTTCAGTAAGACTCCATCTGCGAGGATTTAGTTGCCCACGGAAACGCAACATCCCGAGGAAAAGTTCATCCCCGCCGCCGGACGCAACCCCAATCCGGGTGGGGCAGGATCTGATTCTGCGATCCCTGATTCTCCGATTGAGGAGCACTGGCTCGATCTTCCGGACGGACGAATGCGCTACCTGAAGGCCGGTTCCGGTCCGGCCCTGATTCTGGTTCATGGGCTGATGGGCTATTCCTTTTCGTGGAGATTCACCATCCCCGCCCTGGCGTCGCACGCGACCGTTTACGCAATCGACAATCTGGGGGCTGGATTCTCGACGGCTCAAGAGGGCATGGATTGCAGCGTGCGGGCGACCGCCGAACGGGTCCTGCAGTTCGCGGACGCCGTTGGCATCAAAGATTTCGATCTGCTGGGCACCTCTCATGGCGGAGGCGTCGCCGTGATGGTGGCGGCGATTTGTGCCGAAAAAAAGGATGCACGTCTGCGGCGCTTAATCCTGGTGGCTCCCGTCAATCCCTGGTCGCCGCATGGCAAGCGGTTGGCACCGTTTCTGGGTAGCGCGTTTGGCTCTATGATCTTTCGCAACACGATTGAGCGCTGGCGCTCTGTCGACTACCTATGGTTGCGCCGCTTGTTCGGCGATGGAGCGAGAATTCCGCCCGATTCACTCGCCGGCTACCGCCTGCCCGTCACCAAGAATCATGCGTTTCGCCATGCCCAGCGAATTGTAAGGAACTGGACGGCAGATCTCGCGAAACTTGAAGCTGCGCTGCCCAAGATTCGCGATTGCCCCACACTTCTGGTTTGGGGAACCAGAGACCGCGCCGTTCATTTTCGATCCGCCGAACCGCTGCGCCAGAATTTTCGCGACGTCCGTCTGGTGGCGTTCGAGGGCGTAGGCCATTTGCCCTACGAAGAGGCGTCCGAGGATTTCAACCGCGCGCTCGTCGACTTTCTTACCAGAAGCGCAAGTTCGCAGTTCCCGGCTTCCGATTCTTAGTAAGGCCCGACTTTCTGAGAACTGAGAACTGGAAACTGTTTCTTCATGCACCACACGATTCTTCACTTTCTGCGCGCATTCATTGCCGAGTACGGCTACTGGGCCGTGGCTCTGGCCTTGCTGTGGGAGAGCGCAGGCATTCCCGTTCCTGGGGAAATTACGCTTCTGTTGGCTAGTTTTTTGGCTTATTCCGAGCACCATCTCCATCTGGGATGGATCATCGTGGTAGCCACCTGCGCCGCTACGCTTGGCGGCAATCTGGGCTATGCGGTTGGGCAGTATGGAGGGCGTCCGCTGCTCGAGCGTTATCAAAATCTGTTTAGGCTTCCGCCATCCACGCTGCAGCGCGGCGAGGAAGTGTTCGCCCGCTACGGCGTAGTCGCCATCTTCTTTGCCCGCTTCATCTTCGGCATGAGAGTTTTTGCCGGACCGCTGGCCGGAGTGCTGCGCATGCGCTGGCGAGCGTTTACCGTCTGCAACTTTCTGGGCGCAGCCGTCTGGGTCACGACCATCGCCAGCGCCGGATACCTCTTCGGGCAACAATGGCGCAGCTTGCTGCGCGTCATGCATCGCTTCAATATCGCCGTGTTGATTGCCGCCGGGCTGGTGATCCTATATTTGTGGTGGAGATACCGGCGGCAGCCTGTACTGGATAGTGACTGACGCCAGTCGGCTATCCTGACAACGCCTGCGTTTCGCGAATCGGCGAGTCCGCCCGTTTCTGCATCGGTGGCCGCTCCGACAACCGAACCTTTATCGTCGCTGGAACCAACGCCCTCCAGTCCACGTACATCAAAGCAGGGCGTGCGTCGGCGCTTTCATTTCCGGTCGAGCCGCGTCGAATCTTCGGATGTCATTTCGCGATCTTATTCAGGACGTGTTCCGAACCCTTTGGGCGCACCGAGTGCGTACACTGCTGACGATGTTCGGAATTGCCTGGGGCGTGGTCTCGATCGTCCTGATGGTGGCCGCGGGCGAAGGCCTTCGGGTTGGACAAGCCAAACAAGCAGAGACCCTGGGCCGCGACCTGATGATCGTCTTCCACGGCCGCACCAGCTTGCAGGCGGGCGGGACGCGGGCAGGGCGACTGGTCCACTGGGTGGATTCCGATCTCCCGCATCTTCAGGAAGAGGCGCCGGATTGTCAGTACGCGATCCCAGAGCTTGAGCAGGATACGGTTCGTTCGCACACGGCCTATAACGCTGCCGCATTCACGGTCACTGGTTCGACCCCGGAATTTGCCGAGATTCGCAGCCTGGGCGTCGGAGAGGGACGTTTCTACGATCAGGATGACATCGCCGAAGGCCGTCGCGTCGCGTTCCTCGGCTCGGATGCCAAGAAGCAGCTATTCGCGAGTCGTCCTGCCGTCGGGCAGTTTGTCTACCTCAACGACATACCTTTCACGGTCGTCGGCGTGATGTCGTCCAAGAAGCAGAACTCCAGTTATGACGGGTGGGATATCAACAAGATTTTCATCCCGTTCCCCGCCATGCGGCGCGACTTTCCGGATAAGCCGCCGGGCACGCCTGAAACCTTCGACCAGTTGCTGGTCGTGCCGCGATCCGTCGAACATCACGAAGCCTGCAAGGGCGAGATCCGGCGTGTGTTAGCGCGATTACACGACTTCGATCCCAGCGATAAAGAAGCTTGCCCCATCTGGGACACGATCCAGGAAGCAAAGGCCTTTCGCACCATGACCGATGGCATGAAGTTCTTTCTCGGCGCGGTCGGCATCGTGACCTTATTTCTCGGCGGCCTTGGCGTCATGAATGTCATGCTGGTTGCGGTTCGGGAGCGCACGCGAGAGATCGGAGTCCGCAAAGCCATCGGCGCTCCCGCGAATAGCATCTTGCGGCAGTTTTTTCTGGAAGCGTTGATCGTCGCGCTGATCAGCGGCGGCGCCGGACTGGCAATCGCCTTCGGCCTGTGCGCCCTGGTCGATCTCCTGCCGATGCCAGACTTCTTTGCCGGCCTGTTGCCGACTTGGCAGACGGGGACGCTGGCTTTGGTCATTCTCGGGACCATCGCCATCTTGTCTGCTGTGTACCCGGCTCGCCGCGCGGCGGCCATCGATCCCATTGAAGCCCTTCGCCACGAGGCCGGAGGCTAGCCGTGATCTATCAGATCCTAAAAGAATCCTGGACGGCCCTGCGGCGCAACCGCACTCGCAGCGCACTCACCATGCTCGGGATCGTGTGGGGAATCGCCACGGTTACACTGTTGATC
>CAVZUP010000243.1:0-12629 GCA_963778255.1 uncultured Acidobacteriaceae bacterium | reverse complement strand
TCAATGGATACGACGCAGGTTGCGATCCGTGATCTGGAAGCAGAAGAAACGACGCAGCTCGTGGCGGTTGGCGAATAGCCCCGCCCTGAGCCTCCCGTTTCCCACTGCTTACTTTGACTCGCTGGGCCTTCCACGTTTGTTTGCCGGGTAACTTAACTCATCCGAACCGCCGTATGCGGACCCGCATGTACGGTGGTGTGGCAGGGGAGGAGAGGTGACTCTCCCCCCTATGCCGATCATTTTCGGGGGCAAACAGGCGATGACCAACACGGCGACGGAAACCAAGGCACAAAGAGTCGAGCGTCTCAAACGCTCCAAAAACCCATGGGAAGGTCTGGAAGAGATTCGCCGCTTTGCGCGCGAAGGCTTCGACTCCATTCCTCCTGAGTGGCTGGGAACCTACTTCCGCTGGTGGGGCGTCTACACCCAGGGCGATGGAGCGGGCGTTACCGGCGGGAAGGGCGGCGAAGGCCGAGCGCTGCCGTACTTTATGGTCCGAATCCGCGTCCCGAACGGACTTTTGCGTTCCGACCAACTCCGCACCCTTGCCGACCTCACCCGCCAATACGCTCGCGGCATTGCCGACATCACCGTCCGCCAGAACTTCCAATTGCACTGGGTCACGATCGAAGCCCTTCCCGATCTGCTCGAAGCGCTCTCCAAAGTGGGATTGAACACCACTAGCGCCTGCGGCGACGTCACCCGCAATGTCACCGGCTGCCCGGTCGCGGGAGTCGACGCGGACGAAATTTGCGATGCCTCGCCGCTCGGGCTCGAAGCCTCGCGCCTGCTGGCGGGAAACGGCGACTTCTACAATCTGCCCCGCAAATTCAAGATCTCGATCGCTGGATGCCGCGTCTGGTGCCCTTATCCGGAAATCAACGACGTCGGATTGACGGCCGCGACGCGCGTGCTGCGCGGCGGGCCCGAAGTCGGTTTCTCTCTGCGAGTTGCCGGAGGTCTTTCCACCGAACCGCATCTGGCGGCGCGCTTGAACGCGTTCGTCCGCTGGCACCAGGTGATGCCCACCTTGGTGGGAATTGCAGAGCTCTTTCGCGATTCCGATGTATTGCGCGAACATCGCGAGCGGGCGCGCCTCAAGTTTCTCTTCCTGCGCCACGGATGGACCACCGAAAGCTTTCAGGAAGAGCTGCAGCGGCGCATCGGATTTCAGTTCGACCCCGCCGTCGAGGAGGCCGCACCCGACGACGCTTTTCGCGACCACGTCGGCATTCATCCGCAGAAGCAGCCCGGCTACAGCTACGTAGGAGCTGCCGTGCTCCGCGGACGAATGACCGCCGAGCAGATGCACGCCGCCGCCGATCTGGCCGACCGCTTCGCCTCCGGCGAACTGCGCGCGACCAATATGCAGAACCTGCTCATCGTCAATGTTCCGCAGCGCAATGCTGAAACTTTGGCCAAGGAGCTGGATGACATTGGCCTAAAAGTAGGCGGCTCCGTCTTCTATCGCGGCACCGTCGCCTGCACCGGCACCGAGTTCTGCAAGCTCGCGATCACCGAAACGAAAAGCTTTTCCCGCTGGCTGGTGGAAGAACTGGAAGACCGTCTGCCGGGTTTCGACCAGCACCTGAAGCTCCACGTCACCGGATGCCCGAACAGTTGCGGACAGCATTGGATCGCCGACGTCGGCATCGACGGAAAAAAGATGAAGATCGACGGACGCCTCGTCGATGCCTACTACTTCTGCCTGGGTGGAGCGCTGGGCCTGCATCAGGCAACCGCTCGGCCCGTGGGATACCGCTGCCCCTCGACTGAAGTTCCGGAAGCGATCGAGCGTCTGCTCCGGCAGTATCTCACCACGCGCGCTGGAGGCGAAAATCTGCGCCAGTTCTTCTCCCGCCACACCGACGCGGAGTTGCGGGAGTTCCTCGCCGGCGAGCCCGTAGCAGCGGTCGCCCGCGATCTGCCGGCGGTGAGTGCTACGGGAGCGTCAGCGCACGCCGCGGGAGCAGACGGTGACTAGCCTCTTCCCCATGTTTATGAAGCTGGCCGGGAGGCACTGCCTGGTTGTTGGCGCTGGCAAGGTCGGCGAGCCCAAGATCGGCGGGCTCATCGACACCGGCGCAAGCATCCGCGTAGTGGCGATTGCGGCCACTGGCCAGGTCCACGAATGGGCGCAGGCAGGGAAGATCGACCTCGAGCTCCGCGCCTTCACCCCAAGCGATCTCGACGGCAAGTTCCTGGCAGTCGTGGCCACGGCTTCGGCGAGCTTGAACGAGTTCATCTATCGCGAGGCGCAGCGCCGCGGAGTCCTGTGCAACGTGGTCGATGTCCCCGAGTATTGCGACTTCTTTTATCCAGCAGTAGTGCGTCGCGGAGATCTGCAGGTCGCGATTTCAACCGCCGGGCAGAGTCCGTCGCTGGCGCAGAAGATTCGCCAGCAACTGGAGCGGCAGTTCGGCGAGGGCTATGCGGCGTGGGTCGAGCAACTCGGCGAAACCAGGAGGCTCATCCTGGCCAGCCATCTCGATAAGGGACGCAAGTTGGAACTGCTGCACTCACTAGCCAGCAGGGAAGCATTCGAAGCAGCGCTGGCCGAGACCTCAGAGCTGAGCGCGAAAGGAAAAGCATGAAGGCAAAAGTCTATCTGGTGGGTGCGGGGCCGGGCGATCCGGAGTTGCTGACATTAAAGGCTCTCCGCTTGTTGCGAACCGCCGAAGCCGTTCTGCACGACGACCTGGTCGCGCCCGAAATCCTCAAGCTGATTTCGCCAACTGCCCAGATTTACAACGTGGGCAAGCGTTGCGGGACAAAGCAAATCCGCCAAACGGAGATCAACAGTCTGCTGGTCGCGCTGGCAGCTTCAGGACTGCGCGTAGTCCGGCTCAAGGGTGGCGACCCGCTGATCTTCGGACGAGCCGGCGAAGAGATCGAGGTCCTGCGCCGCAGCAACATTCCTTTCGAGATCGTTCCGGGAGTGACTTCAGCTCTGGGTGCGGCCGCCGCGGCCCAGATTCCGCTGACGCACCGGCGAGCGTCGTCGGCGCTGGTGCTCATCACCGCCCACAGATCGAACGAAAAAGACGCAAACGAAAAAGACGCTGCCGCGCAGGACGCCACCGATTGGAACAAGCTCGCCAGCAGCGGCGCGACCCTGGTCATTTACATGCCCGGACGAAACCATTCCGAGATCGCCAAGCGTCTGCTGGACGCCGGAGTAGCCGCCGAGACGCCCTGTGCCATCGTCTCGCGCGCCACCACGAAATATCAGAGAACGCATCGCACCACCGTGCTCGATCTGCGGCGCGCGCCACAACTAGCCGCGCCCACGCTGCTGGTGGTTGGCGAGGTCGTGCGCTGGTCCGATCCGGTTGCCTTGGTCGATGACTTCGTGGCGCCTGACCTCTTGCCGGGTAACGACACTTTGTTTCCGGCCAGAGTTTTCCAGACATTCCTCCCGCAAGCATCAAGCCTGGGAGCAGACAAGGAGCCGTTGGCGTGAAAGACAAGATTGCAGAAGTGCAGTTGAGCGCAGAGAGTTGGAGTCCGCAAAGGGTGCTGTCCTGGGCCTTTGAGACGTTTGGCGATAACGTGGCCATCTCGTCGGCGTTTGGCGCCGAGGGCATGGCGCTGATTGACATGGCGTCGCACGTGCGCAAGGATTTCCGCCTCTTCACGATTGATACCGAATTCCTGTTTCCAGAAACGTACAGCCTCATCGACAGAATCGAGCAAAAGTATGAAATCAAGATCGAGCGAGTCATACCGCTGCTCTCGCCCGAAGAGCAGGAGCGCGCTCACGGCGCGGCACTTTGGGTCCGCGATCCCGACCAATGCTGCAACCTGAGGAAAGTTGAACCGCTCCGCCGCAAGCTGAGCGGACTGGGCGCGTGGATCACCAGCATCCGCCGCGACCAAACTTCATTCCGCAAGGATGCCCGTAAAGTGGAATGGGACACAAAGTTCGGTCTGGTAAAGGTGAATCCGATCGCCGACTGGGACTCGAAACAAGTGTGGCGCTATCTGCAGAAGCACAGTGTGCCCTACAACGAGCTGCACGACCGCAACTATCCCAGCATCGGCTGCACCCATTGCACGCGGGCCATTCATCCGGGAGAAGATCCCCGCGCTGGACGCTGGTCGGGCTCCAGCAAAACCGAGTGCGGTCTGCACGTGATCGGCGCCAGCGCAGGGTCGGGCAGTTGATTGGTCTTGGGCGAAGGCTTTGGGCTCCTCCTGCCCCCAACATCACTCTTGGCCGTCATCATGGGGTCGGACGGCGCTTGTTCTTCTCTGATAGGATTCACCTTTCCAATTGTTGTGATCGCGCGTCACCCAGATGGACTGATCTCTGGTGGCGCGTGTGGAGTTGGATCGGACGACGATGATTCTGGCCGGTGACGTAGGCGGCACAAAATGCAATCTGGGCTTGTTCCAAGAAAAAGGAGCAACCCTCCGTTCCGTTTTCCAGCGCCGTCTTGCGACCCGGGACTACGCCCGCTTCGAAGATCTGATCGCGGCTTTCCTCCAGCAAGCTTCAGCTTATAAAGATGACGACGCAAGCGGCTCCATCGCCGCCGCCGGGTTCGGCGTAGCCGGCGTGGTCGTGGGAGGGCGGCATTACTCTGAAAATCTGCCCTGGGTCCTCGACGTCTCCGCCCTTGCGCAGAATCTGAAGCTGAAAAACATAAAGTTGCTGAACGACCTAGCCGCCACTGCTCTGAGCATCGAGAGGCTGCCAGCCAGCGACATGGTAGTCCTCAATCCAGGAACCCCCGCGCAAGCGACGCGAGGCGTGATTGCGGCCGGGACTGGCCTCGGAACGGCTCTTCTTTTCTGGGATGGCGAAAAATATCAAGTAGCAGCCTCCGAAGTAGGCCAAGCGGATTTCGCGCCGCGAACCGAACGTGAGATTCAATTGCTGCGTCATCTGAAAACGCACCTGCCGCAAGTCACCTGGGAAGAGGTTGTTTCCGGACGCGGCTTCCGCAGGATTCACGAATTCCTGAACCCGGCCGTGCGTCACGAATTGTTCACCTCTCCGGAGGCCAATGCCGCGAGCGAAATCACGCAGTTCGCGTTGGCACACTCCTGTCCCGTTTGCGTGGACACACTCGAGTTGTGGACCGAGATCCTCGGCTCGGTGACAGGGAATTTCGCCCTGCAAACCATGGCTCTTGGCGGCATCTACGTGGCCGGCGGAATCGCAGCAAAAATTCTGCCTAAACTCAAGGATGGAACATTCTTCCGATCTTTTTGTGTTTCCAATAAACTTGCGCCGGTGCTGGCTGGCATCCCCATCGCAGTCGTCGTCAATGAGGAAGCGCCTATGCTGGGAGCCGCCTACGAGGCGCTGCGTAGTGTATCCCGGCCATGAATATCAACCTAGAATTTAGAGTTCTTGCCAGGGAGTCACGGTGACACAGAGAAACCCAATACTTTGCCCGTATCTTTCCGTCTGGTTATACGGGTTCGAGGTTTTCTCCGTGTCTCTGTGACTCCGTGGTGAAAAAAGGCAGATTAGGACAACTACGGACGAAAGGGCACGATGGCGAGCAACGAAAAGACAAGCTACAACCGCTTCCTTCTGCTGGTAGCCGGACTGGGCGGACTGCTCTATGGCGTCGATGTCGGCATCATTGCCGGAGCATTGCCTTATCTGGAAGCGACTTCCGGTTTAAATGCAGGTCGCTTATCCATCGTTGTCGCCGCCGTGCTCCTAGGCAGCGTCATCTCCACTCTGTTTGCGGGCGCGCTCGCCGATTGGATGGGACGCAAGCCGCTAATGATCGTCAGCGGACTGCTATTTGTTTGCAGTATTCCCATGATCGCGCTCTCGCAGGGCTATGAGTCGCTGGTACTGGGCCGCCTCTTACAGGGAGTCAGCGCTGGTCTGATCGGCGTGGTCGTCCCGCTCTATTTGGCGGAGTGCCTGTCGGCGGCGACCCGCGGCAAAGGAACCGGCATCTTCCAATGGCTGCTGACCCTCGGAATCGTCACCGCGGCCGTGGTCGGCATGTACTTTAGCTTTCGTGTCGAAGAGGTGGCCAAACTGGGCGATCCCGCGCGCCTTTTCGCCTTCAAAGATACGGCCTGGCGCAGTATTTTCTGGGTTTCGCTGCCCCCTGGGCTTCTCTTCGTGATCGGCAGCTTCATCGTGTCGGAGTCGCCGCGCTGGCTCTTCCGCCGCGAGAAGAAAGATGCCGCCTACGCCGCCCTTCTGCGCTCCAGAACCAAAGAGCAAGCGGACATCGAGTTGGCGGAAATGGAACAGACCAGTGCAGCCGAGAAAGCGAACTCCGCCGGAGCCAAGGTCAAGGAATCGCTACTGCGCCGCAAATACGTGATTCCATTCGTCCTGGCCTGCGTCATCCTCGCGTGCAATCAGGCCACCGGGATCAATTCCATCATTGGCTACAACACGAATATCCTTCTGCAGGCCGGTCTTACCGACGTGCAGGCGCACTGGGGTTACGTTCTTTTCACCATCGTGAATTTCCTGATGACCATCGGCGGCGTGCTGCTCGTGGACCGCAAGGGACGCAAGTTCCTGCTCTCGGTAGGCAGCGCCGGCATCATTGTCGCGCTCATTTGCACCGGCTTCCTGTTTCGCGGGACGGAGCGACAGCGTGTGGACTCTCGCGAAGCCGTGCAGGCCTTCGTAGACGCTAAAGCTGACGCCAAAGCTGACGCCGAAGCCGCCGACGGTCAGAAAGCCTCGTTGCTCTACGACGAAAAGGCTGCCGATGCGCTGCTCGCCGCGAGCGGCGACGCTGGCCAAGCCATCCGCAACCGGCCTACATCACTGGTCGTGATCTACTCCTACGGAGATTTCCGCGCCGCCACCAAAGTCGCGCGTTCCGACGACAAATCCGCCCAGCCGCTAGAAATCACACGCGAAAGCTGCGTCCCCGCTAATAAAGTGGTTGCGTTTTTCTCCCATCCCTTCGCCAGTCTCGATGCGGCCCGCGCCGCTCCACTAAGAATTGACAACGCCCTAATTACTCCCGTGCCCACCACTAAGAATGGCTGGCTGGTAGCCATCAGCCTGTTCGTGTTCATGGCATTTTTCGCAATCGGTCCCGGAGTATGCGTCTGGCTGGCGCTTTCCGAATTGATGCCAACGCGGATTCGCTCCAACGGCATGAGCATCGCGCTCCTGATCAACCAGGCGGTTTCGACGGCCATTGCCGCCGTGTTTCTGCCCGCGGTCGGTAGGCATGGATACTCGACCATGTTCTTTGGCTTTGCCGCCTGCACCGTGATCTACTTCCTCACCGCCGCCGTCTTCCTGCCGGAAACAAAAGGCAAGACGCTGGAAGAAATCGAAGCGCATTTTGAAGGAGCACGCTCTTAACGACTTGCAAATGTCGCGGAACGTCTATGATTGCCACGGCAGTCCCGCGTGATTCCTGTGCCCTTTGCGGTTCAAGCCTTTCCGCTGTGCGCCGAATCAGTGTTTCCCGAGAAGGTCCCCAATTTCTTGAAAACATCAGGATTACAGCCACATGTGATCAGGATCACAGCAGCCCGCCCACAAAAACTTCAGTATTGCAGTTTGTAGATTGAGCCTTGTGGATGTATTCTCGTTCCGAAGTTGGCCAATAAAAACTGAATGGAGCTTGAAAATGAAGAAAATTGATGTTCGCTTGATTGCTGTAGCAACCGCAATGTCTGCTGTTCTCAGCCTTCCCCTATCAGCGTACGCACAAGATGCATCCGAAGCACTCTACAAGTCAAAGTGTGCCATGTGCCATGGCGCGGACGGAAAGAAAGCCGCTGGCCACGATTTTTCGAGCGCCGACGTGCAGAAAGAGTCGGATGCGGCTCTTACCGCGGTGATCACCGACGGCAAGGCCCCCAAGATGCCCAAGTACGCGGACAAGTTGAAGCCGGAAGAGATTAAGGGCTTGGTGGCTTACATCCGCACTCTGAAGAAATAGTCTGGTGCGGTTCCTGCAGAGCAGGTGAGTGGTTAAGCGCGGCGGGTGATCCGGCGCCAAAGCGCAAAGTGTGTCCCCCCGCCGGCGATTAGTAAGAAGGAGCGAAGCGTTTTCCAATGAATCTGCAAGAACGCACCCGAGAATGGCTGCAGCCAATTTATTTCCTGGCGCAGAATCCGGTTACGCTCACGGGCGCCGTGATCACCACGAGCACGGCGCTCACCACCATCGCCTTCTGGTTCTACGACATCTTCCTGCCAGGACCGCCGCATCCTTACGTCGGACTTCTCGTCTTTTTAATCCTCCCGGGTATTTTCGTCCTCGGATTGCTGTTGATCCCCTTGGGCATCTGGTTCCGGCGGCGCAGTCTGCTCGCCCGCGGGACCTTGCCTACGATTTACCCAGCCATCGATCTGGCGCTGCCCGTGGTACGCCGTACCGTGGAGTACGTGGCCGCGGCGACCGTGCTTAATCTTCTTATTGTTGGGACCGCATCGTATCGTGGCGTCGAGTACATGGATTCCGTGACCTTCTGCGGGAAGACCTGTCACACCGTGATGGACCCGGAGTATACGGCCTATCAGAATTCTCCCCACTCGCGCGTGGCTTGCGTGGAGTGCCACATCGGACCGGGTGCCGGCTGGTTCGTCAAATCGAAGCTTTCCGGATTGCGGCAGGTGGTCGCGGTCACTCTCCACACGTATTCGCGTCCCATTCCCTCGCCTGTAAAGTACCTCCGTCCGGCGCGCGAAACCTGCGAACAATGTCACTGGCCGCAGCGCTTCACTGGCGATAAGTTCCTGGTCAACACCAGCTACAAAGACGACGAAAAGAATACTCCGCAGACCGACGTTTTGGTGCTGAAAGTGGGCGGAATCACCTGGCAGGGCTCGGTCGGCATCCACGGCCACCACCTCGCCGACAACGCGCGCATCCGCTACATTTCGACCGATGTCGAGCGGCAGACGATTCCGGTCGTGGATTACACCGACGATCAGGGCAAAACTACCGAGTTTGTTTCGACCGACGCCAAGCCCACCAAAGAGCAACTGGATAAGGGCGAGCGTCGCGTGATGGATTGCGTCGATTGCCACAACCGGCCCACGCATAAATTCGACTTGCCGGAAAACGCCGTCGATAAGGCGATGTCCAGCGGACGCATCAGCCCCGAACTGCCCTACATAAGGAAAAAAGCTGTAGAAGTTTTGAAAGTGAATTACTCCGCGCGTGACGTGGCGCAGCAGAGCATCAAGGAAGAACTCAACAAGTTCTATCGGACGAATTACCCGCAGATCTATCAAACGCGGCGTGTGCTGGTGGAGCAGGCTGGCGAGGAAGTGGCGAATATCTACCTGCGCAACGTTTTTCCCGATATGCGTGTGACCTGGGGCGTTCACCCCAATAATCTTGGGCACAATGATTCGCCCGGCTGCTTCCGCTGCCATGACGGCAGCCATACCAGCGCCGATGGACAGACCATCACCAACGATTGTAGCGCGTGTCACAACCTGTTGGCGGTGGGCGAGGAAAATCCGAAGGTGCTCACGGATCTGGGCGTGAAGTAAGCAGAGTCGATTTAAACCTCAGGTCCCCAGCCCCGAAGGGGCGACCAAGCTTAGCCCAGCGCTTCAGCGCTGGGAAACGTGAAGTTAGTCCGAGAATTCGACATGGAAGAAATGAAAATTGTGCGAAGAAAGTTGCGCCTGGGAGTTGCCGTCGCGGCGCTCCTGGCCATGCTTCTATCCGTCCGATTTTCGGAACGCCCCGTCCGCGCCGCCGACCAGCCCGGCGCGGAGTGTCTCGCCTGTCACGGCGACAAGAGCACAACCACCACGCGAGCCGGCAAGACGGTCTCGCTGTTCGTTGATGGGAAGAAATTTGCGACCTCCGTACACGCGAGCTTTGGATGCACCGGCTGCCACGCCGACCTGGAAGGCAAGGATTTTCCGCACGACAAGCCCGCCCCCGTAAAGTGCGGCACGTGCCACGCGGACGAGCAGGCGCTCTATGCTAAGTCGCTGCACGGGAAGGCCGTTGCGCGCGGCGATCCGCTCGCGCCCCACTGTGTGAGTTGCCACGGCAACCACGACATCGTTCCGGTGAAAGACAAACAGTCCGCCGTGGCTCCCCTGAAAGTACCCTTTGTTTGCGGCCAGTGCCATCGCGAAGGAACTCCGGTCTCCCTCAATCGCAAAATTGGCCAGGACAGTATTCTCGAGAACTACTCCGAGAGCATTCACGGCGAGGCGTTGCTGAAGAAGGGATTGGCCGTGGCCCCAACCTGCGCCACTTGCCACACCGCGCACTCGATTCTGCCGCATACCGATCCCGCTTCCTCGATCAATCGCAAGAACATCGCCGGCACCTGCACCCGATGCCACTCGCAAATCGAAACCGTGCATCGCAAGATCATTCGCGGCGAGCTTTGGGAAAAACAGGCCAACGTCCTGCCCGCGTGCCCGGATTGCCATCAGCCGCATAAAATCCGGAACGTGTTCTATGAGCTGGGTATGGCCAACGCCGACTGCATGCGTTGCCACGCGGACGAAAAACTCCGCCGCAAGAGCGACGGGCAGTCCATGTACGTCAAGCTGGACGAGGTCACTCATTCGCGTCACAGCAAAATTGCCTGCAGCCAGTGCCACTCCGAGGTCAACGCCTCCCACGTGCGGCCCTGCGAGACCATCACCCACGGAGTGGATTGCACCTCCTGCCACGATGAAATTGGCAAGCTCTACGCCACCAGCATCCATGGACAACTGACCGGCAAGAACGACCCGAATGCCCCGACCTGCAAGGAGTGCCACGGCACTCATGGCATTCTCGGTAAACAGGACCCGCAGTCGGCGACCTTTGCCGTCAATGTCCCCAACCTCTGCGCCCGCTGTCATCGCGAAGGCCAGAGGGCTGCCGTGCGCTACACCGGAAGACAGCACGAAATCATCTCGAACTACACCGAGAGCATTCACGGAACTCTGCTGAAGAATGGCTTGACGGTGACCGCAACCTGCACCAGTTGCCACACCACGCATCACATTCTTCCCCGCACCGATCCGGAATCCAGCGTGAATGCCGCCAACGTGCCGACGACCTGCGGCAAGTGCCACCACGGCATCGAGGAGCAGTTCGAGAACAGCGTTCACTCCAAGCGCGTGAGCGGCACCACCGGCAAGGAACTGCCGGTTTGCAACGATTGCCACACCGCCCATTCCATTCACCGCACCGATGAGAGCAGTTTCCGGCTGAATGTGATGAACACCTGCGGACGCTGCCACGAGAAGATTGCCGAAACCTACTTTGAGACCTATCACGGCAAGGTCTCGCGCCTGGGATACACAAAAGCGGCCAAGTGCTATGACTGCCATGGTGCGCACGATGTTCTGCGGGTGACCGATCCTCGTTCGCACCTCAGCCGGGCGAACGTCGCGGCGACCTGCGCGAAATGCCATGCGGGTGCGACCCGCCGCTTCGCCGGTTATCTGACGCACGCCACCCATCACGATCCCAAGAAGTATCCGTTCGTGTTCTACACCTTCTGGGGTATGACCGGGCTGCTCCTGGGGACGTTCGCGGTTGGTGGCATTCATACGCTACTCTGGCTGCCCCGCGCTTTCCAGATGCGCCGGGAGTTGCGCGACGCCGAAGAGAAAGCGGCCGCTGAGATTTCCGCGGAAAAGGACAAGAACAAGGAGAGCCACGATGCCTAGTGGCCAAGTCGAGGAACGCCAGTTCGTCCGCTTTACCCGCTTGCAACGGGTTTTGCACGTCTGCATGGTGGTGAGCTTCATTACCCTGGCGATGACTGGCTTGACCCTGAAGTTCTCCTACACCAGATGGGCTGCTATCCTGTCGCATCTGTTCGGCGGATTCGAAACCGCGGGCTACATTCATCGCAGCGCTGCCGTCATAATGTTCTCCGTTTTCATCACCCACCTGTCGGACCTCTACCGGCTCAAGAAAAAAGAGTATGGGACGTGGTACGCGCTCATCCTCGGACCGGGCAGCCTGGTGCCCAACAAGAGGGACCTAATTGAGCTCATCGGCACGCTGAAGTGGTTTGTCGGCCTGGGTCCGCGGCCTGCCTACGGCCGCTGGACGTACTGGGAAAAGTTCGACTATTTCGCGGTGTTCTGGGGAATCGCGGTCATCGGATCCACCGGCCTCACGCTGTGGTTTCCCGTTTTCTTTACGCGCTTTATACCGGGATCGTTCCTCAACGTCGCCACCATCGTGCACAGCGACGAGGCCTTGCTCGCCACCGGCTTCATCTTTACCGTGCATTTTTTCAATACTCACCTGCGCCCCGAAAAATTCCCCATGGACATCACAGTGTTCACCGGGCGCATGCCGCTGGAAGAACTGAAAAGAGATAAGCCCAGAGAATATGACGCGCTGGTCGCCAGCGGAAAATTAGAAGAGCACCTCGAGGAGGCCTATCCGCCGATCGTCACCCGCACGATTCGCGCCTTTGCCTGGGTAGCGCTGGCCCTCGGATTCAGCATTGTGCTGTGGATTATCTATGCCGTGTTATTCGCCTACCGGTAGATCCGGTCTGCGATCGGCCGCTTTGCGATCGAATTTTTGCGTATCGAACTTTTAACATTCAATTATTGAGAAGGACGTAGAAATGTTTCGGACTAGATTTTTCTTTTTTTATCTCGCTTTAATTCTGGCTGCGACCATAGCTTTGGCTGCGCCCGCTGCAGCCGCCAATAAAAACAGGTG
>CAVZUP010000242.1:0-73715 GCA_963778255.1 uncultured Acidobacteriaceae bacterium | reverse complement strand
TGGGCCGCCCGGTTTCCCTGCCGTCAGCAGGGCTACCGCGCCCAGTAACACCGCCAGCGGAGTGAGAGTCGCAACCGAATACCACACGGCAGAAACAATTCCGCCTGATGCCGGAGACTTCACGAGCATCACCATCAACCCAAGGCCGACCGCCGCGCCTACAACTTTTCCCTGAAATTCGCGAAGGTACATTGCCGCCGCAATCAGCCCTGCCAACGCCAGCGCGAATAGGCTCTTGTCGATGGACACTGGGCGCATCACTCCTAGCCCGGCCGACCGTGCGACTGCGCTGGACGTGACGCCCACAAAAAACTGACCGATCGCGCCTGACCTTGCGTAGGGCAAGAGAAAGACAATCACCGGGGTTAGCACTCCGCAGCCAAACGGAATCACCAGGTTCAACATCCGGCGAAAACGCTCGCGGGTTGTCGCCGGTCGCGCATTTCTTTCGCCGCGCATGATCAACGTTACAAGCACGGCCGCAGGCAGCACAAAATGGTAGAACTCGCTCGTCCCCAATCGCGTACGAAAAACGTAAACGACCGTCGCCAAAAACAGCAGCAGCGCGCTTGCGCTGAAGACGCGATACGGAATCGCGCTTCCTCCCGTCCCGGACGCGCCCCGATCAACCGGTTCGTCAGTTTGCTCAACGAACGCCAGAGAGAGCAGGACGGCAGCAATGTAGTAAGCCCCAATCACTTTGATCAGAATGGACACGCCCCCACACACGCCCGCCGCAAACAACCATCTCGCCCGGCGCACTTCCAGGTAGCGCAGCAACGCCGCCGCTCCAAACGTGGCGAAGAACAGGTTGTACCAGGAGGGCATCGCCGCGGGATAATTCGGATAACTCCAGGCCACGGCCAGCAGTGTGATCAGGCCAGCCGCTAGAGCGGAGGTAAAGCGCAGAGCAATGGAATAGACAGCGGGAATCCATGCCAGAAAAAACAAGAACGCGCAGATCCGCAACGACATGAGGTTTGCGCCGAAAA
Source organism: uncultured Acidobacteriaceae bacterium (assembly GCA_963778255.1). Taxonomy (GTDB): domain Bacteria; phylum Acidobacteriota; class Terriglobia; order Terriglobales; family Acidobacteriaceae; genus Acidiflorens. The sequence continues at coordinate 72,723 of CAVZUP010000242.1, read as the reverse complement.
GGCGGAAGGCCAGGGCATGGATCACACTGAGCCCGCCGGTGTAAATCTCCGCGAAATCGCGATGCGGAAGTTGGCCCTGCATCACGCGCAGCGCACTCTGGCCCAGGATGCCATCGTCCGCCGGAACCCAGCCGCTGCCGATGTGGGAGCCAGCATAAATTCCCGCAATCGCCAGGACCGCACCCAGCACGAGCAGGCGAACCAACCAACTCTCAGCCGCTGCCACTACTGCCACTTCGGCGTCGTCAGCCGCCTGCACCTCTGGGTTCGGTTCGCGGACCCGTATTTCTACGCTCAACGGCGGGTGAACTGGTGTCAGTGACTCTGCGGAATTCTGCTCCGTTTCCTTCTTCACTTCGCCTCCAGCGCCGTCAGCCGCATCTTTGCTTCCTTGCTGTCCTGGTTCAGTTGCAGCGCGCGTTGATACTCGGCCCGCGCGGCGGCCCAATTTCCGCTGTTCTCGAACGACATTGCCAGCCAATAGTGGTAGTCCCACACGGTGGGATCCATAGCCGCGGCCTGCTGCAGGTAAGGTTGCGCCTCGGCGTTGCGTCCATCCTTCAGGAGCGCGCGGCCCAGAAAATGTTTCGGCGCCGCCTGTTCCGGCACCAATTCCACGGCGCGCGACAGCAATTGTTCCGCATCCTTGTACTGGCCATCCATCAGGTGGATATTGCCGCAGTTGTAGAGCGCCGAATAAAGGCCGGGCTCTTTCTCCAGAATCTCGGAGCAAAGCGCCAAGGCGCGGTCATAGTCGCCCATTTGTCCATACATCCCAGCCAGCCCCGCCATGCCGACCTCGGACTTGGCGTAGTCCGGATTCACGCGATCGAGCCAAACCCGGCCTTCCTCGAATCGGCCGGCGCGAATGTAAGACTCCGCCAAAGCCAGCGGCCCATAACCATACTCGGGATGGTCCCGCACCACCGACTGCGCCAGTTCGATGGCGCGATCATGTGCTCCACGCTGGCTGTATTCCTTTGCCAGTCCCGCGACCGCATAGGGATTCCCTGGATAGAGAGACTGCCCGCGCACAAGCAAGAGCAGATCATTGCTCCAATACACCTGCTGCGCCAGCGACGCGCACACATAGCCACTGCAGAGCACGATTACCGCACAACTCTGCACCAGTTGCGCGTTCCAGTTCTTGATCGACGGCAGACGCCGCAGCCCGAGCGCGGCAAGAATTGCAAATCCGATCGAGGGCAAGTACATGTAGCGATCGCGCACGAAGTCGCCGTTGCCGAAGTTCCGCAAGTACAGAGCCGGCGCCAGGCCCACCAGCAACCACAATCCCGCAAACGCAACCGTGGAATTTCCTTCGCGTCGATTCCAATACCACAAAGCGAATAGCACTGCGCTCAGCACCAGCACGGGCAACACTACCTGACTCAGGATCGCGCTCGTAACATACGGTGTGTAGTAAAGCCCCGTGATGCCCACCGGGAGCAGCAACTGCCGCAGATAAACGGAGAGCACCAGCGGCAGAGTCCGCGCCACATCGATCATTCCGTGATTGGGATCAAACTGGCCGGTCGCGCGCAGCAGCGCGTGCTTTCGCAGCAGTGCGTACGCTAGCGTCACCAACGCGTACGGAACTGCCTCCACCACCGCCCCAATGACTCTGCGCGCAAGCGACGCTTTCCTGTCCGCCGGGTGCAGACATGCGTAGATTCCCACCAGCGCCGGAAACACTACCGCCATTTCTTTCGTCAGCAGCGCGCACGCGAGAAATGCAAGTGAGGCAATCCACCACGCTGTTCTTTTGTTTCGTTCGAGGGGGAGCCCCGGACTTCGTCCGCTAAGAAACGCCGCAAAGGCTAGTGCGGCAAACATCGTGACCATTGTGTCCGAAGCCGCGGACACCCACGTGACCGGCTCGATGTGCACTGGATGCAGCGCGAAGATCAGTGCCGCCAGCGCCGCCGTCCAGTATTCCAGTCCCAGCTTTCGCGCCATCCAGAACACGGCCGCCACCGCGCCGATGTGCAGGACAACTGCTCCCAAGTGCCATCCCCACGGCTTTAGACCAAACAAGGCGTAGTTCAGCATCGACCACGCGAAGAAAAGCGGCCGGTAATACACCTGGTGGCGGGCCACGTGATACCAGAGATCGCTCCCAAACGCTCGTGGCAGATTGCTCCATGACCGGATGATCGGACTGTTCACGATCTGCGGCCAGTCATCCCATACAAATTCAAAAGACAGCGACCCGCTGTAGAGCACAAAAGTGACCAGCCCAAGCACGGGCAGCAGAATGCTCGGCCGTCGCAGATATTTTGCCAACAGTTCCCCGGCGGTAGGTTCTGGATGCCTTTGTGTTTCGCTCATTGGGTTGGGATCAGAGTCGATTCGCCCGCTCTTGACCAGCCCATACTAACCTTCTGTAGCGCTCGCCGCATGTTACTCAGGTTACCTCGGTGTGCCACTTCTTCCGGTCTTTCACCCAGCTGTTCATGCGACGATCATAACCATGGGTTCTGTCACGGGAGCCAAACCGGCCAAGGTCCCATCTCCGGCTTTGTGTGTCGATCTCGATGGAACTTTGATTCGAGGGAACGTCCTTTGGGAGTGCGTTCTCATCCTGCTCAAAACCCGGTCCGCCACACTGCTGCTGCTCCCCTTCTGGTTGCTTTCGGGACGAGCTTCCTTCAAGCGTAAGGTCGCGACCAAGGTTCATCTGGATCCCGCTCGCCTTCCTTATCGACAGCAGGTTCTTGATCTTCTGCAGCAGGAGAAGGCCGCAGGCCGTCGCATCGTGCTCGCGACCGCCACCGATCGAGCCCTGGCAGAAGCGATTGCCAGCTATCTCGGCCTCTTTGATGAAGTCCACGCCAGCGACGGCAAGCTGAATCTGAAAGGGACTAACAAAGCTGCGTTCCTGGCGGAGCACTTCTCCCAGACCGGCTACGACTATATGGGCGACGCTGCCGCCGATGTGGAGGTGTGGCGCACAGCCCGCGCGGCGTACGTGGTTGGCACCGAAACCCGCGCCGAACAGGCCGCCGCGGTGACCACGCTCAAGGGTACGATTCTCGATCCACCGGCATCGTTCCGTATGTCGTTTCGGACCTGGATCAACGCCCTCCGGGGCCATCACTGGGCGAAGAACCTTCTGCTCTTTTTGCCCCTCGTGCTGTCGCACAACCTGGCGGTCGAGCCTGTACTCCGCACCGTTGCCGGCTTCGCGCTTTACGGCTTTTGCGCCTCTGGGCTGTACATTCTCAATGATCTGCTTGATCTGCATTCCGATCGTGAACATCCCTGGAAGAAGGCGCGCCCCTTCGCTGCTGGCGACATTTCCATCCCTGAAGGACTGGCCGCGTCTTTTGTGTTGCTCTCCGCCGCGCTGGGCTTGAGTTTTCTGCTCGACGTGCAATTCGGCTTGGCGCTGCTGGGTTACGCTGCGCTAACCATGCTGTATTCGCTCTATCTCAAGAAGATTGCGCTGCTTGACGTCTTCGTTCTTTCCAGTTTTTACAGCTTCCGCATCCTCGCCGGAGCGCTGATTTCTTCAACTCCACTGTCGCAGTGGTTCCTGGCGTTTTCGCTGTTTTTCTTTCTTAGTCTGGCAATGGCGAAACGCTACTCTGAGTTACTCAATGCCAGCGACTTAGTCAAGGCTGGCAACTCGGGACGCGGGTATCATACCGGCGATCGCGAGCTCCTGCTTTCGCTGGGCGTGGGCAGCAGTTTTTCCGCGGTCGTGATTCTCAGCCTCTACGTTCACAGTCCGGACGTGCGCCTGCTCTACTCTTCACCGGAGTTCCTCTTTCTGCTTTGCCCTATCGTTCTTTACTGGCTCAGCCGAACCTGGCTGCTGGCGCATCGTGGGGAGTTGAACGAAGACCCGGTCACGCTTGCCATCCGGGACCCCGTCAGTTACGGGGTTGCCTTGGCGTCGGCGGCAGTCATTGCCGCGAGCATGATACACATGAACTGGTAAGACGATTTAGATACAAGCCGCTTTTATCTCTACCGTTACTGAACTTACTTTTGGATCGATTTCATATGTCTGGTCAGACCGCCGCAATCTTACGCAAACAATCCGCAACGCCGCAACCCACCGACCAAGTTTTTTCCTGGGGCCGTTACCCGAAAACCGTGCACCAGTTCGTTCACAAACCTGCGTGGAACGATCAGGTCCCGGAAATTCTGCAGGCTGCAGCTCCCGGTTCCCTGCTTGCCTACGGCCTCGGCCGCAGCTATGGCGATTCCTGTTTGAACGGTGGCCGCGAACTCATCGACTGCCGCCGTCTCAACCGTATTCTCGGCTTTGACGAATCGACTGGGATGCTGCGCTGCGAAGGCGGTGTCAGCCTTGCCGACATTGTGGATGTGTTTGTGCCGAAGGGCTGGTTCTTACCCGTTACGCCGGGCACGCGCTTCGTCACCGTCGGCGGAGCAATTGCCAACGACGTTCACGGCAAGAACCATCACTGCGCCGGGACCATCGGCGCGCACGTCCCGCAAATCGCTCTGCACCGCTCGAATGACGGGCTGGTAGTCTGCAATCTTGAACAAAACACCGATATGCTGCGCGCGACCATCGGCGGGCTCGGGCTCACGGGCGTAATCGCCTGGGCCGACATTCAACTCAAACGCGTGGCAGGTCCGTGGATTGACGCCGAGCTTGTGCCGTTTCAGTCCATGGCGTCATTCCTCGAGCTCAGCCGCGAAAGCGACGGCCGCTTCGAATACACAGTGGCCTGGCTCGATTGTTTTGCCGGCAAGAACCCTCGTGGCGTATTCTTCCGTGGCAACCATGCTGCCGAGCGCGGTAAGGAATTTCATCTCAAGCGCGGCCCCAAGCTGCCTTTCGCGCTGCCGGAATGGATGCTCAACCGTTATTCCGTCAAGGCTTTTAACACCGTCTACTACGGGATTCACTCGGCTAAGAAGGGTACGAGCGTGGTGCCTTACGATTCGTTCTTTTACCCGCTCGATGCCGTCCGGCAATGGAATCTGCTTTATGGCAAGCAAGGGTTTCTGCAGTATCAGTGCGTAATTCCGCAAACGAATCTCGACGCTTTGGGGGAGCTACTCGACCGTATCGCGCGCTCCGGCATGGGGTCTTTCCTGGGAGTGCTGAAGCAATTCGGTTCCTTGCCCCCGGCCGGCATACTCTCATTTCCGCGTCCTGGACTCACCATTGCGCTGGACTTCGCCATGCGCGGCGAGCGCACACTTGAGCTCATGAATTCGCTCGACGAGATCGTTCTGCAAAGCGGTGGAGCGCTTTACCCAGCCAAGGATGCTCGCATGAGCCCGGCCTTGTTTGAAGCCTCGTACCCGCACTGGCGCAGTTTTGTGCCCTATATCGACCCTAAGATGTCGTCGTCATTCTGGCGGCGTGTGACGGAGACCCAATGACCGCCGCAACTACCTCAACGACCATGAAAAAGATTGTCGTCCTCGGCGCCACTTCGGGCATTGCGCTGGAAGTTCAGCGCCAGTTGGCGTGCCTGGGTTGCGAGTTACTTCTCGTAGCGCGTTCGCCCCAACGTCTTGCTGAGTTGCAGAGTGACTTAGCGGCGCGAGGCGCACAGCAGGTCTTGACTTACTCCGCTGACTTAGCCTCGGTTCAACAACACGGGGCCATCTTCGAATTTGTCCGGCGCACGTTCCCTGACTTTGACACTGTGCTGCTGGCTTACGGCTCCATGCACGACCAGAAGGATTCCGAAAGCTCGGTTGACGTGTTGCTGGAAGAATTGCAAGTCAACTTTGTCAGCGCGACCGCAATTCTCAGCCTGTTCGCGGCAGACCTGGAACACCGGCGCACCGGATGCCTGGCGGCTATCACCTCTGTCGCCGGAGATCGCGGCCGCCGCTCCAATTACGTTTACGGATCGGCCAAAGGCGCACTTTCTCTATTTCTGCAGGGACTTCGCAGCCGCCTTCATCCTGCGGGTGTTCGCGTCATCACGATTAAGCCCGGACCGGTACAGACTCCGATGACCGATCATCTAGCCAACGCCGCGCGCTTTGCCGATCCGGAGCAGGTGGCCCGCGACATCGTGCGCGCGCTCGAACGCCGATCGCCCGACGTTCTCTACACTCCGAAAGTCTGGCGCTACGTCATGACGGCCGTACAGCAGATTCCGGAAGGCATCTTCAAACGCTTGTCGTTCTGACAATCTGACCAATAGAAAAGGGCCGCATCGCTGCGGCCCTTTGCGTTGCTGATAACCGATCTTACCTTCTGCCGCGTCCGCCGCCGCCGCCCGAGTGGCCACCACCGTGACCTCCCGAACCGCCGCCCGGACGTCCTCCGCGACCGCGACGCCGGCGATTGCGATCACCACCGCCGCCGGGACGTCCTTCACGCGCTCCGCCGCCTTCTGGACGCGCGACGCTAGCCTCGACGGAGCTAACTACTCCATCCACGCGATTGAAGTTTGGCTCATCGTCGGCATCGAAATCCGCGCCGCCTTCGATCACTGCTGTCGGTGCGCCGTGCGAGGCGCCTTGCGGAGCTAGCGGCGCAGATGGCGCTGGGCCTGCTCCTTCATCGGTTTCCGGAAGTGGAGCCCCACCCATTTTGGCGCGTTGCTCTTTCAGGATCGCCTTGCGCGACAGCTTGATGCGGTTGCCTTCGACGGCCAGAACTTTCACCAGTACCTGGTCGCCTTCCTTCAGTTCGTCGCGAACGTCTTTAATCCGGTGTTCGGCGACTTCGCTGATGTGCAGCAGGCCGTCCAAGCCGGGCAAAATTTCGACGAACGCGCCGAAATCCGCCAGACGGCTGACCTTGCCGAGATACGTCTTGCCTACCTCGGCCGATGCGGTCAGGTCCCTGATAATCTGCAAGGCCTTGTTGGCCGAGACTTCATCGTTCGATGCGACATTGACCTTGCCTGAATCTTCGACGTCGATCTTCACGCCGGTCTGCTCGATGATGCTGCGGATCATCTTGCCACCGGGCCCAATCACGTCGCGAATCTTGTCGACGGGAATCTGCAGGGTGTAGATACGAGGCGCGTACGTCGAGACCTTCACGCGCGCTTCGGTCAGAATCTCGTCCATCTTTCCGAGGATGAACAAACGTCCCTGTTGCGCCTGCGCCAGCGCTTCGCGCATGATCTGCGAGGTGATGCCGGCGACCTTGATATCCATTTGAAGAGCGGTGATGCCGTCCTTGGTTCCGGCAACCTTGAAATCCATGTCGCCGTAATGATCTTCCGCGCCCGCGATGTCGGTCAGGATGGCGTACTTCTCGCCTTCCTTCACCAAGCCCATCGCAACGCCAGCAACCGGAGCCTTCAGCGGCACGCCTGCATCCATCAGCGAGAGCGAAGCGCCACAGATGGTGGCCATCGACGACGATCCGTTCGACTCCAGAATGTCGGAGACGACGCGCATCGCGTAAGGCCAGTTGTCTTCGGTTGGAAGCACGGCCGAAACAGCGCGCTCGGCGAGTGCGCCGTGGCCGATTTCGCGGCGTCCGGCACCACGCATGAAGCCAACTTCTCCAACGGAGAATGGCGGAAAGTTATAGTGCAGCATGAAGCGCTTCTTGGCTTCGCCTTCGAAGCCTTCGAGACGCTGCATGTCGTCGCTGGTGCCGAGCGTGGTTGTGACCAGCGCCTGGGTTTCACCGCGAGTGAAGACTGCGCTGCCGTGGGCGCGCGGCAGAACGCCGGCTTCGATCCAGATTTCGCGAATCTGATCGAAAGCGCGTCCATCGGGACGGCGCTTGTGATCGACCACCTGATCGCGGAAAATGCGCTCACGCAGGATCTCGTAATACTTCTTGACCTTCGCCTTGCCGGCGGCATCATCTTCCGGCACCGCGGCCAGCAGTTCCTTCTCCAGCACGCGAACCAGTTCGTAGCTTTCGGCTTTCGGATGCTTGGCGGTATCGAGAGCATCGGCCAGGCGAGCGCCGATCTTCGATTCCATACCCTTGAAGTACGCCTCGTCGAACTCGGGCGGCGTCACCTGGCGTTTCGGCTTGCCTACTTTGTCGCGCAATTCGTTGATCGCGGCACAGATCTTCTTGATTTCGACGTGGGCGAATTCAATGGCGTCAACCACCGTCTCTTCTTTTACTTCTTTCGCGCCGGATTCGATCATGACGATGGCATCGGCGGTGCCGACGACCATGATGTTGAGCAGGCCGTCGCGCATTTCGGTGTAGGTGGGGTTAGCGATGAAGCGTCCATCAATCAGACCAACGCGCACCGCGCCGAGTGGTCCAAGGAACGGAATATCGGAAATGGTCAGAGCCGCGGAGGCGGCATTGATGCCGCAAACATCAGGATCGTTCTCGGTATCGGCGGAGAGAACCAAGGCGATGATCTGGGTCTCGCACTTGAAACCGTCCGCGAACATCGGCCGCACCGGCCGGTCAATCTGGCGGCACGTGAGAGTTTCACGTTCGCTCATGCGCCCTTCGCGCTTGATAAAACCGCCGGGGATGCGTCCGCCGGCGTAGGTATATTCACGGTAGTCGACCGTGAGCGGGAAGAAATCGATGCCCTCGCGGGGCTCGGGGTTGGAGGTCGCAGTGGCCAGCACCACGTTTTCGCCAAAGCGTACGACGGCCGCGCCGTGGGCCTGCTTGGCAAGTTTTCCGGATTCAATGGAGAGTTGTTTTCCGCCTGCGAGTTCGACGGAAACTTTTGTGGCTTCAGGCTTCATAGTTCATCCTTTTGGGGCAGAAGGGCGTGGGCCGCGCGGGTACGGAGATCGCGTGGATAGGCGCAGGCCAAGGCCGCGGTTGGGAAAACGCACTTTGCAAAGGCTCTCGTGATCTGGAAACCCAAGTTTGGAAAACCAGTCTTGGAACCGGCCCCACCCGGAGCCGGTCGCGCTGTTATTTGCGGATGCCGAGCTTGGAAATGACGGTTTTATACCGTTCCGAGTCGTACTTCTTCAGATAGTCGAGCAGGCTACGACGCCGGCTCACCATCATGAGAAGTCCGCGGCGCGAGCCGTGGTCTTTCTGGTGCGTTTTGAAGTGTTCCGTCAACTGACCAATGCGTTCGCTCAACAACGCGATCTGAACTTCGGGACTGCCGGTATCGGTAGCGTGCGTGCGATACGTGTCAACGACGGATTGTTTTTGCTCTCTGGCTAGCACGAACCTGTTGCACTCCTGTCTCTTCTCGTTTTCGTAACGTGTTCGATGGTAACACGTTGCTGGCGCGGGTGGCAAACTGATGGGCTACTTTCACTTCCCTTGCGGCGTAGGCGAGACATCCACGCTACAGCCAGCAAGACACCGGCGCTATGGCAAAGGAGTGTTCTGGATTTTCCTACGCACGAGAACTGAGAACTTGAATCGAGGTTATACTATGGTTAAGAAGCGAAATATGCGACGGATGCAGCCGTCCTCCTGGTTGATTCCGGGAATATAAGCTGGGCTATCCTACAGAACCTGCAAAATGTAGCCGGCCATCATAACGAAAATATAAATACGGGAGATTGCGTATGCCACGAGGCCGTTCGACCTTTACGAAACGCCAAAAAGAACAAGCGCGTCAACAGAAACAGCGGGACAAGAATGAACGAAAGACGCAGCGGAAAGAGGATAAGCCGGGAGGCGGAGTGTTAGACGAGGCGGAAGAATTGCGGCTGATGCGAGAGCACGCCGCCGAGCAGGCCGCGCTGTTTGGCATTGGCAGTGAAGACGAAGAACCCGCTTCCAGCGAACTCATCCCACACAGCGCCAAGGCAGATCACTAAAAGCCTGGCAAGATTCGCCGGAGCGCAAGGCTCCGGCGAAACCAATCTATTTCAAGACAGATTTTCTAAACAAAAACCTCGCCCGGCAATCTGGTCAAGGTGCGCGATGCCAGCGTGTTCTCGACGAAGCGTTTCGGCTGCCGCTCGCCGGATTCGGAATCCACCTGCTTGCGTTCGATGCGCAGCTTCAAGGTGCGCTCGATGTTGCGCAGGTCCAGAACTTCCGCGCCTGTGACCAGCGTGGACGCCCGGCCCTGAGAACCAGCGCGGCCCGTGCGGCCGACGCGGTGAATGAAGTCTTCCGCCATTTTCGGCAAATCGTAGTTAATCACGTGGGCCACGTCATCGCAGTGCAAACCGCGCGATGCAATGTCGGTCGCAACCAGCACCTGATAGCGGCCTTCCTGGAATCCGCTCAAAGCGGCGTTGCGCTGCGACTGCGTGCGGTCGCCATGAATCATGGCCGCCGAAAAGCCGTCGCGCTCCAGTTCTTTGGCCAGCCTTTGTGAGCCGCGCTTGGTGCGCGTGAAGATCAGCGTTTGTCCTTTTTCTCCGTAGAGTAACTGCCGCAGCACATCCAGCTTTTCGGACGGCCGCACTTCATAGGCTTCAAGCTGCACGCTTTCCGCGGGCTTCAGAGTTGAGCCCAGAGCGATTCGCACCGGTTCGCGCGTGTAGTCGTTCACCAGCGAAGCCACCGACTGCTCCATGGTGGCGGAGTAGCAGAGCGTCTGCCGGCGCTGCGGCAGAATCTGCAGGATGCGCCGGATGGCGGGAAGAAAGCCCATATCCAACATGCGGTCGGCTTCGTCGAGGACGAGGATTTTCACCCCGCGCAAGTCAGCGAACCGGCGGGTAATAAAATCCTGCAAGCGTCCGGGAGTGGCAATCACAAATTCGCAGCCGGAGCGGAGACTCTGGATCTGCGCCTTCTCCGCGACGCCGCCGATTACCAACGCTGCCTTGGGCATGTTCTTGTCGCGCAGCTGTTCGTACTGTTCGTGAACCTGCATGGCTAATTCTCGCGTCGGCAACAGCACCAGGGCGCTGATCTGCTTGGAGGGCTCTCGGCGCAGCATCTCTAGAATCGGAATCAGGAACGCGAGCGTCTTGCCGGTGCCGGTCTGGGCGGTGCCGATTACGTCCTTGCCTTCAAGGGCAGGAGCGATGGCGCGAGCTTGGATGGGTGTGAGGGTAATGAATTGAGCCGCCGCCAGTTTCTGCTGTAACGCAGCAGACAGGGGCAGTTCGGTAAATGTGGTCATTCGATTGTTTTCTTTCTGGAGGGGCTTAATGTCAATTTCTCAGACCTGTGTCCTTAGACTCATGTCGAGAGTTCGCATGCCGCTCTATTTGAAATTGGCGCTGGAACCAAACGGCGGGCAGGAAATGCGGAAGTGTATCGGATCCAACGGGATCCCCGCGTGACTAGCAAACCGTAGCAAAAGCGTTAACAGCAGTATAGCAGAAGAAACCGCAGCGTGCGGTTACGTCGGTCATACCCTTGAAATGCTGTTGACTGGCGAGGTAACCGGACAAAGGGCGTTGGCGTTTTTGTTCACGCTTTGGGCGGTAAAAAAAACAGGCCGGAATTTCTCCGGCCTGCTCTGGTTGAGACGGTTTGATTACTTTTCCACAGCTGCGACAACGGCGCTGACAAAGCTGGCGCCGTTGGGCGTACCGAGTCCGGTGACGTTGTCCCATCCGGGGCCCGTGGTCAGCGAAGTGTCGGTGCCGAAGCTGAGCACGTACCAACGGGTTGAAGTTCCGTTGTAGAGCGCACTCACGTACTCAGTGGTGTTCTCCAGGGAACCGACCAGGGCGTCCGGCGACTCGTAGGTGGGAGCGGCGGGCGGCTGGTGAATGACACCGCTGACGTTGTCAGGTCCGGCGACGGCGACAACATCCGTGATGGCACCGGAAGGCAGACCGTACAGAATCGGCGCCGCTTGGCCCAGCCATTCGCCGGCAGCCTGGTTGGTGATCGCCCAAAGAGCCGAGAACGTGGGACAGGCAAGGCTGGTTCCACCGACCACGCTGATGAAGGTATCTCCACCTTCGGTGTCGATGAACTCTACGCCGGTGTAAGGATCGGCGATGAATCCGATGTCAGGGACGAGCCGCCAGCTACCGGACAAGCTCGACTGATACGGCGGTAACGGCCAAACGCCGCTGGTGCCACCGCCAGCTCCGTAGATGAAGCCGAGCTCAAGCGGCGGGATCACCGGTGGATTGGGAGCATAGGATGCGATGCGAGTCTCGTGGTTTCCCCAGCCCGTCTGCAACTTGATGGAATCGTTCTCGTTGAGGAACAAGCTGGTGCCACCAACGCTGGTCGCGTACGGAGAAGCCGCGGGCATGGAAACCGTGGTCACGCCGAGTGCGTAGGAGAAGTCTCCATCATCCCCGCTGGAGAAATTAACGGAGACGCCGAGCGACGCGCCCAGTTCGTTGATTGTGTTCTGTACCGTAAGTTCAGAGGGGTCATAGATGGCCAACAGAATCTCGCCAGCGCCATAGCTGTTGGAGATGACTGGGGCAAGTCCGGTCTCGATGCCAAAGAGCACCGAGAGATCGAGGTTGGTGAAGGAGTTATCGGCCGACAGAATCAGGGCGATGTTCGCTCCCGGTGCGACCGCATGCGACCACTCCACGTCGAGGCTGGTTTCCACATCCCAACCGCAGGTATTGCCTCCGCAATTCGTGGAGCCGGTGGGATAGTAGATCGCGAAGTTACTGGAAGTCAGCGCTGGAAGTCCGTTGATTTCCGAGAAAATATTGGCATCGCTGGTAATCGTGTCGGAACCGTAGGCATCCACGATGGCGACGGTTTGTCCGGTGCCATCAAGCTTCGCTTTGTAGAGCGCGGTCAGGCCGTAGGCCTTATCCACTTGCGGCGCGTCGTAGCCGCACGGGGGAAGGCTGGGAGGTCCGGCGTAAATGTTTCCGCCGTAGCGGGCGCCGGTGTAGCTGGCGTAGGGACCACCGCCGCCGGTCTTGAAAGTGCGCGACTGCGTCTGGTGCAGGCAATTCGCGTTGTAGTACTGCACCGCGGGCCCAACCTTAGACAGCGGCACTACGGCCATGGGCTTGCCGGTATCAGGATCGATCGGGCGCACCGCATGGCTCTTGTATGTCAAATCGGAGAGACCTTGGACAGCGGCCACCACTTTTCCGGCGGCGCCGGAGATCGCGGGCGCTGCGCTGGGCGCGCGATGCACTTCGCCGTTGATGGACACGCGGTTCAGCTGCACACCGGCGGCGCGCTGCACATCGGCAACCGTGCCCCGTGCGGTCACATAGTGATTGAACTTGTCGGTGGCCACCACCTGCAGATTGTGCGCCGCCAGATGCTGCCGCACGATCGCCATATCTCCTGCGGTAGGCGCGAACCGGGCTTGATACTCTTTCATGGTGAGCCAGTGATGGTAATTCGGCGAAGATTTGTCGTACATCTGGCGGACCAGATCGTCGAAGCCGGCCTTGTCGCGCTGGTTGAGCCAGAACGTGACATTCATCTGCTTGGACTGATCTTCAGCGCCAAGGATCTGACTGTTCGGTAAAGTTCGGACGCCACTCGCGGACTGTGCCAACGCCGGGATGGCGATCAGCAGCACAGCCAGACAGGCAAGCACCACAGCGGGAAAGATCCTAAGTCTGTCTTGAGACATAAAGTCACTTCTCCTGAAAGATTTGGTCGGTTTCGCCCGCCAGCGCGGGCCGTCGCACCTCGGCCTGGACCGAGTTGTAAGCGTGAAAGAATCAAGTGTTCCCTTGATTCGAGTCTCCAGATCTCGCGGCGTCCAATAGAAAGGGCCGTTGCAATCGCCGGACAGCACAACTACAGAAACACCACGCGCAGCTGCAGATGCGAACCATACTTACTCTGTCAAGTACTGAGTGTCAACAAAGATTGTGGCGAGAGGAAACAGTTTGCAGCAATGCAGCAGGAAAGTGACGTTTGCCTCGAAAATCAAGCGTTTTCGTGGCTCTTTATGAGGCCGGCGAGTACTCAGTCCTTAGTTTTTGTTGCTAATCTTCTCGGCGAGCGCGGAGGCGTCCTCGATCATCCTGTCGACGCGGCGGCCTTGGCCATCGGGAGTTCTGTAGTAGAAAATTCCGAACAGATGCCCGCGCCGACGCGCGACCGACATCGCATCCCAACCTTCACGAGCGCGGGGATGCCGCGCGAATGCAACCTGCAGGATGGGCGGCAACTCCCGTTCCGCATCCATGACGCTGAGCAGGCGTTCCGCAATTTGTTCGGAGCGGCGCACGCGCGCTTCCGCGCTCTTGGGTTCGGTGATCCAGTGAGCAATGTCGTTGCGTGTGGAATGATTCAATCCGTCATACCAGCGCCGCAAGGCGCGAGCGTCGCCCGGAATGCTTTTGAGGATTCGCGCGAGTTCATCGGGGATGGTGACGGTCCGCTCCTCGAGGTCGAGCTCCAGTTGAAAACGGGCGACGACGCCTTCGGCTGCTCGGGCTCCTCTTTGCATGCGCTTGTTGACCAGCAGAATGTGACCGCCCTCGCGGTTAGGAAATAACGAGGTTCGGAACGCGAAGCCATTGATTTCACCTTTTACCTTGATCTGGCCGCGCGTCCCCCAGAGTTTCGCCGCATCGAACGGAATGTGGACGACGATCCAATTGAGTCGTGACCGCATGCGCTCGAGCCTGGCTTCGAAACGCTGCGGGCCAGTCTGGGACTTGGATTTGGACGCTTTCGGCATGGTGTGGCAACGGGCCGATGGCATTCTAATATGAACGGACGAATCGAATGACATGGCTGAAGCGGGTTAAACTGTAAGACCAGACAACCGGAGAGCCATAAGTGATCTGCCCGAAATGCGGCGAGGACAATTCGGAGAATTTCCGCTTCTGCGGAATGTGCGGCACGGTGCTCGAAGCTCGTCGCCCGGCGGGCGCACCGGTACCGAATCTGCCACCGCCAAGAATAGCGAATGCACCGGAATCACCGCGGACTCCAGCCGTCGAGAATGCAAACAAGCCCGCGAACAAACCGTTGCCGCCGGTCAGCATGGATTCGCTGCGGGAGAAGTCTTTCTCCGGTATGGATTCCTTCTTTGAGCCGGAACAACCAAAAAGGGGACGATGGCGAATCCTGCTGCTGCTGGTGCTGCTGGCGGCGTTGGGAGGAGCCGGCTGGTGGACCTACACGACCTACGTAGGCGTCACGGAAGGACAAAAGCAGGAAGCTACAACGCCGGGCGTCGGCGGAACTCCTGGAGAAACTGCCAACGACAGCTCGCCCACCAAGGCTGCCAGCCAAACTGCGGCTCCAGTACCCGCGCCCGATGCAGGCACGCCGCCAGCGGCAGTTCCACAGCGTCCGCCGGAGACCGCGCAACCGAAGGCCAAGCCTGCCACGAAAACCACACCGCCAATTCCGAAAACAACGCGAGCGGAGAAGATAAAGATCGAGAAGAAACACGCGCCCAGCGTGACCGCCCAGCCTGCGAGGCTGCCAGAAACCGCCGCGGCTGACAGCGGAGACGCGGCTTTCCGCAAAGGCGAGGCCTATCTCTATGGACGAGGGGTCCACGAAAACTGCGACGAGGCCGTTAAGTATCTCAAGGCCGCTTCGGCGAAATCGAGTGCCAAGGCCCGGAGCACTTTCGGAACCATGTATGCCACCGGCCACTGCGTGCCACGCGATCTGCCGACATCGTATCTATGGTTTGCGCAGGCTCTACGGCTGGACCCGAATAATCAAATTCTGGAAAAAGACTTGAGCGCGGTATGGAACCAGATGACTCCGCCAGAACGGCAGATGGCAACAAGAATGAAACAGTGATAAAGATCGGGTGATCGGATGGCCCGATCCCTTTACTCGTCGACCGGAACCAGGTTCAATGCCTTTCTCACCGTGCCGCGTTCGGTCATGATCTTTTGCTGCAGCAGGGTGATCGCATAAATGAGCTGCTCGGGACGCGGCGGGCATCCGGGAACATAAATATCCACCGGAATCACCTGGTTCACGCTTTGCACCAGCGCGTAATTATTAAAAACGCCGCCGGAAGTCGCGCAAGCTCCCATGGAAATCACCCACTTCGGTTCCGGCATCTGCTCCCAGAGTTGGCGAATGACGGGGGCCATCTTGTTCGAGACGCGGCCGGCGATGATCATCAAGTCCGATTGCCGCGGCGACGGCCGGAAGACTTCCGCACCGAAGCGCGCGATGTCGAAGCGCGACGCGCCCATCGACATCATTTCAATCGCGCAGCAAGCGAGGCCAAACGTCATGGGCCAGATGGAATTCTTGCGCATCCAGTTGACGGTCGAGTCGAGCGTGGTCATGACGATGCCTTCGGGCACGCCGTCTCCGAAGACAAGTTCTTTGACTACCTTCTTGCCGTTCTCGACATGAACGTAGGGGCCGAAATTGAGCTCTTGCGCCATTGGGATATTTTAACCGCAGAGACGCCGAGAACGCAGAGAAAACCAAAGCTAGGTATTTCTCGGCGCCCTCCGCGTCTCGGCGGTGAAAACCGTTACGGGTTCAGCACGATTTTCCCGAACATCTGGCTCTTCTCCAGATACTCATGCGCCGTGCGGATTTCACTCAAAGGGAACGTGTGGTCGATCACGGGTTTGAGCCGTCCTGCGAAGACGTGGCCGAGCACTTCGTGGAGTTCGCTCATCGTGCCCATGTACGACCCCAGCAGCGCCAGTTGGCGCGAGAACAAGAATCGGAGGTCGAGATCGACTTTCGGACCGGTAGTGGCGCCGCAGGTCACGAGCGTGCCTCCAGCTTTGAGCGATTTCACGCTCTCTTCCCAGGTCGCTTGCCCAACGTGTTCGACAACGATGTCTACACCCTCGAAGTTGGTGATCTTGCGGACTTCCTGCGAAATCTTCTGCTGATAGTGGTTGATGACGAAATCGGCGCCGAGTTCGCGGGCGCGCTCCATTTTGCGTTCGTCGCCGGCGGTAGCGATCACGCGTGCGTGAAACATCTTCGCGATTTGAATGGCGGCAATGCCCACTCCGGAGTTCGCGCCCAGCACGAGCACGGTTTGTCCGGGTCGTATGGCGGCGCGTCCTGTAAGCATGTGCCACGCGGTGACAAACACCAGCGGAACACTGGCCGCCTCATTGAAATCGAGTGAATCGGGGATGGGGATGACATTCACCGCGGGCACCGCAAACAGTTCGCAGTTGCCACCATCGACGGCGTTGCCCAGCACGGTGAACTGGCGGCACTGGTTCTGCAATCCGGCAACGCACTTCGCGCAGCGATTGCAAAAATGCATGGGCGCGAGCAGAACGCGTTGTCCGGCTTTGAGGTCGGTGATGTACTCGCCCACTTCGACAATTTCACCAGCGGTGTCGGTGCCGAGAATGTGGGGCAGGTTCACGCCGGGCAATCCCTTGCGCACCCAGACGTCGAGGTGGTTGAGAGCGCAGGCACGCACGCGGATGAGGACTTGGTCCTTGCGCAGCTTGGGATCGGGAACGTCTTCGTAGGTCAGAACTTCGGGCCCACCGAATTGATGTATGCGAACGGCTTTCATGGGAACTCCTGTGACTTACAGTATGTCACTACCGTTTTGGGAATTGATACTAATCTGAAATGTACCTAACGCAATGTGATGAGTGGCACATCAAGTTCTGACTCCAGCCCATACGATTTATCTGGGCGGGCCAAAGTCTGGAGAGTGTTTCCAGCGGGTACTGGACACGGTCCGCGAAACCGGTGAGTGGCTTCATCAGCCACTGCAGTTCGAGTCCGCCGCCCTCCGTGCAGTCACTCATCAAAACGATCTTGACACAGGTCACCCGCGGCGAGACTCTATGAGTGCGGGCCGCGTTACTAGGTACTCACTGGCGAAACACCAGTAGCCCCGGAGTGATGATCCGGGGCTTTTGATTTTTGGGGATGCCCCGCGCAGGCTCTTTCAGTGGAGGGCCTCTCGCCTCCCGCCCAATTGACCTTCCCTGCTCCGCGAACCATAATCATCGCTATGGACCTGTACGAAGAAATCGTCCGCCTGCGCAAAGACGGGCGTCGCGGAGCGGTGGCGACCATCGTTAACGTGCGCGGCTCGATTCCTTCGTTCAAGACGGCCAAGATGCTGGTGCGTGACGATGGCTCGATCGTTGGGACCATCGGCGGGGGGTGCGTCGAGGCCGAAGTGTGGCAGGCGGCGCGCGAAGTGATGGAATCGGAGAAGCCGCGCACCATGACGTTCGATCTGAATCAGGACCCGAAGTACGACACCGGCCTCGTCTGCGGCGGAACGCTTGAGGTTTTCGTGGAGCCGGTTCTGCCTCCGGCGGATCTTTATGTTTTTGGCGCAGGCCACATAGCGATGAGCCTTTGCCAGGTTGCGCGCATCGCAGGGTTTGACGTCACGGTGGTGGACGACCGCGAATCCTATGCCAACCGCGAGCGCTTCCCTGGCGCGCAGCAGGTGATCGCCGACGATTTCGACAAGGCCGCGACGCAACTTGCTCCCCGCGAGTCTTCGTACATCGTGATCGTCACGCGCGGGCACCGCGACGACATGCGAATGCTGCGCTGGGCGGTGCAGACACCGGCGCGCTATATCGGGATGGTGGGTTCAAAGCGGAAGACGATCGCTATCTTCAAAGAGCTGCAGGCGGAAGGTCTGCCGGCGCATTTGTTTGATCGCGTCCACGCGCCGATCGGCCTCGACATCGGAGCAATTACGCCGGAGGAGATCGCCGTCTCGATCACCGCGGAACTGATCGCGAGCCGGCGGAAAGTAGAACGCGACCTGCCGCACATGAGCTG
This sequence comes from uncultured Acidobacteriaceae bacterium, assembly GCA_963778255.1. Lineage (GTDB taxonomy): Bacteria > Acidobacteriota > Terriglobia > Terriglobales > Acidobacteriaceae > Acidiflorens. Next base: position 54,248 of record CAVZUP010000242.1, on the reverse strand, counting down.
GTTCCAGCGGCGTGAGCGAGAGTCCGAGGTCGAGCCGAAATCTTGAGAGATTCTCACCGCCGAGACGCAGAGTGCGCCGAGAAATGCTTTGGCTCAAGCCCTTGAGATTCGCAGTTACCGATTTGTTCTAATCTTTTTCTCCGCGTCCTCGGCGTCTTGGCGGTTATGATTTCGAAATGCCGAAAGAAATCGAAATCAAATTTCGGATTGAGAATCTGCCCGCGCTCGCCCGGGCGCTGAGGCAAGCTGGATTCAAGCAGATCACCCGCTCCACCCACGAAATGAACTCACTCTACGATCTGCCCGGCCAGAAGCTGCGCAAGCGGGGAGATATGCTGCGGCTGCGCAAATATGGCGACGCCTGGACGCTGACGCACAAATCCAAAGACAAGACCGCTCGCCACAAAGTGCGCGTGGAACTGGAAACGCAAGTGGAGAACGGCCCGCAGACCGATGCCATTCTGCGCGCGCTTGGCTTCACGCCTACCTTTCGTTATGAAAAGTTTCGCGCCCAGTGGAGCGACGGCACGGGCCACGTCGTGCTCGATGAGACTCCGATTGGGAACTTCGGCGAGATTGAAGGACCGCCGCGCTGGATCGACCGCACGGCGCGCGCGCTCGGGATCGCTCCAGGCGATTACATCACCCAGACCTACGCACCGATGTTTTTCGAATGGAAACGGCGCACGCACAGCGCAGCAACAGAAATGACTTTCAAAGCAATCCGCAAGAAATCAGTAGACGCTTAAGCGCCGCAGCACTTCTTGTACTTCTTGCCGCTGCCGCAGGGGCACGGATCGTTGCGTCCAACTTTATCCCCCGAGCGTACAATCTGCTGGACCTGCATATCGCCGGAACCGGCCATGCGTGCCTGATCCAGCTCTTTCTTTTTCTTGCGCTGGAATGCCTCTTCGATTTCGTCCACGGAGGTAGCCACATGGCGCGGCGGGCGCCCGTTACCGCCTCGTCCGCCGGTGATGACGGCGGGCGCGCCTGCTTCCTGCTCCGGCGAGCCGTCGTTCGGCCTCGGAGCTGAATCCAGCGGACGTTCCATGATCTGCATCAGGTAGAGGTAGCGAACCGTCTCTTCCTGAAAGCGCTGCATCATTTCTTCGAACATGTCGAAGGACTCGCGTTTGTACTCGACCAGCGGATCGTGCTGTCCATAGCCGCGCAGGCCGATGCCCTCTTTCAGGTGGTCCATCGAGAGCAGGTGATCTTTCCACTGCGCGTCGATGACGCTCAGCATGATCATGCGCTCGTGATAGCGCATGGCCTCGGCGCCGATCAGCTTCTCCTTCGAGTCATAGCGCTCTTTGAGCTTCTCGAAGATCGCGTCGCCGAGTTCCTGCCGGTTCATGTGCTCGGGCTTGAGGCCTTCGGCATAGATATCGACGCCAAAGCGCGTGAAGATCGCGTCTTTCAGAGCCTTGAGGTCCCAGTTGTCGACGTGCTCCTTGGGCGGACAGTGGCGTTCCAGAATGTCGCCGAGAATTCCGGAGACATAGTCTTCAATGATGAGATCTTTCTGGTCGAGACCTTCGAGCAAGCGGCGGCGCAGCCCGTATACGGCGGTGCGCTGCTTGTTCATCACATCGTCGTATTCGAGAAGGTGTTTGCGGGATTCGAAGTTCTGTCCTTCGACGGCTTTCTGCGCAGCTTCGATGCGCCGCGTGATCATGCGCGATTCGATGGGAACGCCTTCTTCCATGCCGAGGCGTTGCAGCAGTGTGGAAACCCACTCTTTGGCAAAGATGCGCATCAGGTCGTCTTCGAGCGACAGATAAAAGCGCGACGAACCGGGATCGCCCTGGCGTCCGGCGCGCCCGCGAAGCTGATTGTCGATGCGGCGCGCTTCGTGGCGTTCGGTGCCGAAAATGTGCAGTCCGCCGGCCTCGATCACCTCGCGATGTTCCCGGTCGGTGTCGGCCTTGTACCGAGTAAATATCTCGTTCCACTGATCGGTCGGGACCGCGTACTCGTTGCCCGCGTAGTACCAGACGGTGCGATTGGGATCGTCGACCTCGGCTTCGATCTTGCCCTGCGCGGCGCGGATCGGCTGCGCGATTCCCTTCTTCACGCATTCCTGCTTAGCCATGAATTCGGGGTTGCCGCCCAGCAAGATATCGGTACCGCGACCCGCCATATTGGTGGCAATGGTGACTTTGCCTTTGCGTCCCGCTTGCGCCACGATTTCCGCTTCGCGCTCGTGAAACTTCGCGTTCAGTACGACGTGATCTTTCAATCCCTTCTTATTCAGCAGGTCAGAAAGGCGCTCGGATTTTTCGATCGAGGTCGTGCCCACCAGCACGGGCTGGCCGCTGTCGTGCAGTCTTTGAATTTCGTCGGCGGCCGCGAAATATTTTTCTTTCTCCGTGCGGTAAACAATGTCCGGATTCTCTTTGCGGAGAAGCACGCGATTGGTTGGAATGACGAGAACTTCGAGCCGATAAATCTTGTCGAATTCCGGCGCTTCGGTTTCCGCCGTGCCCGTCATGCCCGCCAGCTTTTTATACATGCGGAAATAATTCTGGAAGGTGATGGTGGCGAGTGTCTGATTCTCACGCTCGATCTTGACGTTTTCTTTAGCTTCGATCGCCTGGTGCAGGCCGTCGGACCAGCGGCGTCCCGGCATCAGACGCCCGGTGAATTCGTCGACGATGATGACTTCGCCGTCCTTGACCACGTACTCGACGTCTTTCTTATAAAGCGCGTGCGCTTTGACGGCGGTCTCAACGTGATGCTTCAGCGGCCAGTTTTCCGGGTCGGCGATGTTGCCGATGCCCAGCAGCTTCTCGACCTTCTCCCAGCCTTCGTCGGTGACCGTGCAGTTGCGGTGCTTCTCGTCGACCACATAGTCGCCGGTCATGATCTTGGGCTCGCCCGGCTGCGTATCGATTTCTTCGCCCCTTTCGAGCTTGGGGATGATGCGATTCACTTTGTAATACTTGTCGGTGGATTCTTCGCTGGCACCCGAAATAATGAGCGGCGTCCGGGCTTCGTCGATCAGGATGGAATCGACTTCATCGACGATGGCAAAGTTGTGCACTCTCTGCACGCAATCGTGAAGGTCGAACTTCATATTGTCGCGAAGATAGTCGAAACCGAATTCGTTATTGGTCCCATAAGTAACGTCAGCGGCGTAGGCGGCGCGGCGTTCCGCGTCGTCAAGGTCGTGGACGATCACGCCGACGGTCAGGCCGAGAAAGCTGTAGAGCTTGCCCATCCATTCGGAGTCGCGCTTGGCAAGGTAATCGTTGACGGTGACTACGTGCACGCCGCGTCCACTGAGCGCGTTCAGATACACCGGGAGAGTCGCGACCAGCGTCTTGCCTTCGCCGGTTTTCATTTCGGCGATCTTGCCCTCGTGCAAAACCATGCCGCCGATCAACTGCACGTCGAAGTGCCGCATGTTAAGAACGCGCCGTCCCGCCTCGCGGCAAACGGCAAACGCTTCTTCAAGGAGTTCATCGAGAACGGCCTTGAGTACCTCGCTGCGCTCTGCTTCAATGGCCGCCAGGCGGTCGGGATCCGCCTCTGGTTCGTCGGCGATCGAGCTGAGACGCTCCTGAATGCGGGCGCGAAACTCGGCCGTCTTGGCGCGGAGTTGGTCGTCGGAGAGCTTCTGAATCTCCGGCTCGAGCGCGTTGATCGCCGCCACGCGAGGCTGCAGGCGCTTGATCTCGCGCTCGTTTTTCGTCCCGAAAACCTTGCCCAACAAAGTGTTAATCAAAAGGGAAATCCTTCAGAGGACACGCGTCCTACGTTATGAATAAAGCCTAGCACATTCGATGCAGCGGGGATGGCGAAGGACGGATGACAAGGAATACGCTGTGCGCGTCTGGCTAAAGAAATGGGTCGTGGATGACCAGATCGCCAAAGCGCCGGCCGTGTTGCATGTCCTCGCTGTAGAGAATTTTGCAGCCGCCATGGAGCGCCGCAGCAACGATGAGCGAGTCATACCATGCCAGTTGATTCTCAACCTGCAACCGTAAGGCTTCGATCACAAGCGCAGGGGACGAAGAGATGGCCATCATTGGAAACAGTGCCGTGAGCACGAAGGACTCTAGATCGGATCTGATGATGGCGAGGCGAAATCCCCGCAGGGCAACATTGATAAATTCCTGGACGACTTGGTAACTGATGATCGCCTGTTTATCGGCAGCACCTTCTGCAATCAACCGCTGGGCAATTCTAGCTTTCTCGGGGAGTGATCGGTCGAAGGCATAGACGATGATGTTGGTATCCAGGAAGGATTTAACGTTCATTCATCTCATCCCGCGTAAACTTTCGTCCGGCATCGGCATACTTGAGTTTTTCGAATAACGCCTCGATTTCCGCGCGTTTTACTCTGCGGGATGCGTACCAGTCCAGCCAATCGCGGAAAGCGTCGTTTAACGTCCTAAGCTCGCTGCGAGCGACCTCGCGGGCCAGTTCAATCTTGTTTTCATCCGCGCTAAACGTGATGTTCTTCATACACTACGATAGTGTACACGATAATCGTGTTGTTGCCAAGGCGTATCGGATGTCGTGCCGGATTGGCTTCGCCCGCCCTTCCCTGTAATATTTTCCTCGACTCATGCCTACCTTCTATCAGCGATTCCAGGAATCGGCCCGGAAGTTCCCCGAAAACATTGCGCTTGAGATTCAGCGCCAGCAGACAGTAGAACGCGTCACCTTTGCGGAGCTCACGCGCATGTCGGAGAGCGTCGCCAACTGGCTCTCGACGCGGGTTCCGCGCGACGCGCGCGTGGCGATTCTGGCGGCAAACCATCCGCGGTGGGTGGCCGCGTACTTAGGGATCATCGCTGCCGGTCGGACGGCAGTTCCGCTCGACACCGCTTTCCATGCCGACCAGGTGAAGCGGTTACTTGTCGACAGCGGGGCTTCCCTGCTGTTCTGCGATGTCAAGCATCTTCCGGTGGCGCAGGATGCGGTCGCTGGGTTGAACATTGCTCTGGTGATGACGTCGGCGGCGGCGGAGATTGCCGCTGCGAGCCAGACTCCCACCCTCCTCGCCGATCTTGATTCCATTTTTGCCGCCGGCCCGGCTGGCTTTCAGCCCATCGTCCCCGCGGAGAGCGACCTGGCGGCGCTGCTCTACACCTCGGGAACTACCGCCGATCCCAAGGGCGTCATGCTCACCCACTCCAACCTGGTCGGCGAGGCGAATTCGGTGCTGGCGATCGTGAAGATTGGTCCCACCGATGCGCTCCTAGGAATTCTGCCGATGTTTCACGTGCTGGCGCAGATGGCGAATCTGTTTCTGCCTCTATTCAACGGCGCACGGGTCGTTTACCTGGAGACGCTGAACACGACCGAATTGCTGCGCGCGCTACAGGAACGTGACATTACCGCGTTTTGCGTTGTGCCCCAGTTTTTTTATCTGATCCACGAAAAGATCTTCAAAGAGTTGAACAAACGGGGCAAGTTCACGCTGCGGCTGGTACGCTCGTTGATGGCGCTCAACCGCACGCTGCGGCGCGTCGGAGTCAACGCCGGCAAAGTTTTCTTCGGAAAGATCCACGCGACGTTCGGCCCTCGCATGAGGTATCTGGTAACCGGAGGCTCGCGCTTCGATCCCGCTATCGCCCGCGACCTCTATTCTTTTGGCATCGACGTACTCAACGCCTACGGCCTCACCGAAACCACAGGCGGCGCCTTTCTCAACCCTCCCGGGCACATTGTATTCGGGTCGGTCGGGCATCCCTTTCCTGGAGTCGAAGCGAGGATCGTGGACCCGAAGCCGATCGAAGAAGGCGCGACGCCGGTGGGGGAGATCGCCATGCGCGGCGCGATCGTCATGAAGGGATATTGGAATCGCCCCGAGGCCACCGCCGAGGTTCTTCGCGATGGCTGGTTCTACACCGGCGATCTCGGCTACTTCGATTCCGACGGCAATCTTTTCATCACCGGGCGACGCAAAGAAGTGATCGTGCTCGCCAATGGGAAAAATGTTTATCCCGAGGAGATCGAGGCACACTACCTCCACGCACAGTATGTGAAGGAAATATGCGTGATGGCGATGGAGGCGCACCCGGGAGACCCGATGTCCGAGCGGCTCCATGCTGTGCTCGTGCCCAACTTTGAACTGCTGCGCGAGCGCAGGATCGTCAATTCCAAAGAGGTGATCCGCTTCGAGATCGAAGCGCTCTCCCACAAGATCGCTTCCACCAAACGCCTTGGCAGTTACGACATCTGGCAGGAAGAGCTGCCGCGCACGACCACGCGCAAGTTAAAGCGCTTCCAGATTGAACAGAAGGTCCGGGAGTTGCAACAGAAGCATGAGGCGGGCGGCGATCACGACGCGGCCGCGGAAAAGCCGCTTACCGCCGACGAGCAAGCGTGGCTGGAGCGCGAAGATGTGTCTCGCGCCCTCGCTGTAATTCGAGAGTCTTCGCGGGTTTCGTCGCGCGGTCCATCGCGAGATGGGCACAGTGCGATTCGCCCCACCCACAATCTCGAACTCGACCTCGGACTCGACTCCATGCAACGCATCGAATTGCTCACCGCACTCGAGCAGCAACTCGGCGGCGAAGTACCCGAGTCCCAACTGGCGGAAATTTATTCGGTGCGCGACTTGGTGGATGCCGTTCTGGCCAGCGCCGGTCGCGGCGAGGGTCAGGCCAAAGCGGCAGCGGCGGGTTGGGCGACAATCCTGAGCGAGCCGGTCACCGATCCCGAAGTGCTTGCGCTGGCTCGCCACAACGTTTTCGCTGAACTATTCTTCTTTCTGCTGGGAAGATTGATCTATCTTTTCGCGCTCGACCGCTTCCGCCTCAAAACCCGCGGACTGGAAAATCTACCGGAAAAAGGCCCCTTCCTGCTCTGCTCCAATCACCAAAGCTACATTGATCCGCTGGTGATGGCGGCGGCGCTGCCGTGGAAGCTGTTTCGCGATTCTTTTGCGCTGGGCACGAGCGACATCTTCGGCCAGGGATTTCTGCGGTGGCTGGCGCGCTGGCTGCGCGTGGTCGTGCTCGATCCCGACTCGAATCTGGTGCCCGCCATGCGCGCCGGGGCCTTCGGCCTCAGCCAGGGACGCATTCTGGTTCTCTATCCCGAAGGCGAGCGCACCAACGACGGCAACCCGAGAATCTTCCGAAAAGGCGCCGCGATTCTTTCCATCCATACGCAAGCTCCGATTGTTCCGGTCGCCATCGAAGGCTTCTACGAGGCATGGCCTCGCCACAAGAAGCTTCCCCGGTTCACCGATCTGCAAATGGTCTTCGGCAAGCCCATTCAGCCTCCGCCACCGCAGGAAGCGAGCGAGGCCGTGTACGAACAGCTGACGGCAGAGTTGAAATCCAGAGTGGTCACGATGTGGCAGGAATTGCGGGAAAAGCAATCGCGTGGGAACGACACAGGCGGGCCGGAATCCGAGTCCGATTCGGAATCCCATTCGTTAAGTGAAGAAAAAGAATCGGAGCTAGCGGCCGCTCCTCATTAGGTTGATGCGGCTAGCTTGATGCGCTTGCGGCTTTAGGCCCCTGCGCCCCGACTACGTCCGCCCAGGATGGTTTCGAGAGCCTCCACCACGCCGGCATGGAACTTTTTGCCAGATCCCGCCAAAATCTCCTTCTCGGCCTGATCGGGCGACATCGCCTTGCCGTCAACGCCGCTGGTCAGTTTCTGATAGGCGTCGGCCACGGCCAAAATGTGAGCCTCAATTGGGACGTTGACCGAGCGCGCTCCCTGCTCCTGCACAATCTGCTGCGCGACGATGATGGGAATCACGCGACGCAGCGAGTTTCCCGCGGCTTGGGTACGGGCATCGGCCTTTGAGGACTTGCGAAAGCTCGCCACTACCTCGTCGCGGCTGGTGGCGGCGGCTTTGTACAGAATGTCATTGGTAAGACCGAGCTTACCTAAATCCCTTAGCAAAATGGCTGATCGCAGCAACTCGGTGCGCTCGGCGCCCAGGCCCATCACCTCGGCCATTTTCGTTGCCGCCTGCACCACACGCTGGTTCTCGCTGCTGCCGAACTTCTCGTTGGCCATGATGTGCTGCAGCACCAGCAGCAAACCGCTGAAACTTTCCCGGATGTCGGCGGTCATCGCCTCCTTGCGCTCATAAAGAGTGCCCATGGTATAGCCCACAATCGTCAAAATCCCCGCCCAGATGGCAAAGTTGAAGAGGCGCTCCCCGGGCAACGCCAACACAGGATGCGCGGGCATCATGTTGTTCAGAAAGTTCAGCAGAACCACCAGAAATACGCTGGCGAAGGCAGTGAGGGTCGCATGCCGGCGTCCGAAATAGTAGGCCGAGTACAAGGTCGGCAGAAAGTAGAAGCAGAGCGCCATGGGCAACGACTCGGCGAAGAACTGCACCAGCGCCGCAATCAGAAACAGCGAGAGCAGCAGGAAACTTTCCTTGACGATTTTATTCATCATCAATCGTTCCGATCGTCCAGCCCGAAGTCGGCCCTAAACCAAGCTATTCGTTTCCTGTCCCCCGGTCGACATGGCCGGAGACAGGGACGCCCTGCTTGCCATGTTGGAGCAAGGACGCGTCCGAACAAAGTTACCGTGGTAATAACCTGATCCTCTGGTCACAATGCAGGATCAAATGGTGAGAGTGTCAGCCGCAGGCTAGGACCCGCTTTTCCAGAAGAATCACGCCCGCGGCAGGAAGATCCGTATCAGGCAGAAGGTCGCGGACGCCATGACGGCTGCTGCGGGAATGGTGACCACCCATGCCCACACAATCCGCCTGGCAACTCCCCAGCGAACTGCCGACAAGCGGTTGACCGCGCCCACTCCCACGATGGCCCCGGTGATGGTGTGGGTTGTGCTGACGGGGATTCCGGCCAGGGCGGTGGCAAACAGAGTGATGGCTCCAGCCGTCTCGGCGCAAAAGCCGCCGACCGGCTTCAGTTTTGTGATCTTCTGCCCCATCGTCTGCACAATCCGCCAGCCGCCAAAATAGGTTCCGCCGGCAATCGCGGCATGAGCGGCAAGAATGATGGGCCAGTGCAGGCGTCCCCAGCTACCAAGCATATCTTCCTTGCTCATGAACCCGGCGGTATAGAGGGCGCCGGCGACAATGCCCATGGTTTTTTGCGCGTCGTTACCGCCGTGTCCCAGGCTATAGCAGGCAGCCGAGAGCAATTGCAGTTTGCGAAACCATTTGTCGACCTGCCGCGGCGCTTTGTTGCGCAGCAGCCAATAAATGGCGAGCATGAATGCGAAGCCCAGCACGAGTCCAATGATGGGCGCCACCACAATGAAGATCAGGGTCCGGTACCACCCCGCGGCGATGATCACCGACGGAGCGGAACGCCATCCGGTATGCAGGGCCGCGTGCGTCATGGCGGCGCCGGCGTATCCGCCAATCAACGCGTGCGACGAGGAAGTCGGCAGGCCCCACCACCATGTCAGCAAATCCCAGCCAATGGCTCCGAACAGCGCGGCCAGCACGACGTATTGATCCACCGCGTCGAGCCGGATCATGCCCCGGCCGATCGTATTGGCCACGGCCGTTCCCAGCAGAAAGGCGGCCAGAAAGTTGAATGCCGCCGCCCACACCACCGCCAGCTTGGGAGAAAGGACACGCGTCGAAACCACCGTGGCAATGCTGTTGGCCGCGTCGTGGAATCCGTTGATAAAATCGAAGATCAGAGCGACCAGGACCGTGATCACGACCAGCAGGACTTCCACGTTCACCTGGGTTCGCTCCTTGGCGGCAATGGCATCGGGATCGGGTGGGACCTATGCGCTCTTGAGCACGATCGCTTCCAATACGTTGGCCGCGTCTTCGGCCTTATCGGTAGCGACTTCGAGCACTTCATAGAGTTCTTTCATCTTGATCAGCTGAATGGGATCCTTCTCGTTTTCGAACAGCGCTCCAATCGCCTTGCGGCTGACTTGATCGGCTTCATCCTCGAGCCGGTTGATTTCGTCGCAGTGCTGCATCACCTTGCCATTTTTTTCCAGCAGCGAGACGCCGCGAGCGAGTTCTTCGCTCTGGAGCACGAGAATTCCTGCCAACTCCGCCGCTGCTGGAGTGGTCTGCGAGATTTTGTACATCACCAGGCGCGTCGCTGCCGCATTCATAAAATCGAGAACATCGTCGAGCGACGATGCCAACCGATGAATATCTTCGCGGTCAAAGGGCGTAATGAAAGTCTGGTTCAGCTTGGTCATGATGGCGTGGGTCGCTTTGTCGCCCCGGTGTTCAATGGCTTGCATCTGATCGACCCGGACCTCCAGATCGTGCGGATCTTCCAGAATGCTGCGCAATAGGCGCGCACCCTCGGTCATGTGAGTGGAAAGTTCGGCAAACAAATCGAAAAACTTGGTCTCGCGCGGAAGAAGACGGATCATGACACCGTTAGCTGGTCAAAGTCAGGAACGGTGTAATATCTCACGCCAGCGCAGAAGCGTGCAAGGAAGCCGGTCACCGGCATGAGTGCGTCGTCACTTTGCCCGCGGATGGGTCTGATCGTAAACGTTCATCACATGGGTGACCGAAAGCTGCGTGTAGCGCTGCGTAGTCGCTAGCCGCTCATGCCCCAGCAGTTCCTGAATGGCACGCAGGTCCGCTCCCTCTTCCAGCATGTGCGTGCCAAAGGCGTGACGCAGAGTGTGGGGATGGACATCGGGCGATAATCCCTTGGCGACGGCGATGCGCTTGACGATGCGTCCCACGCTGCGCGTGGTGAGGCGGCCACCGCGCTGGTTGACGAGCAGGGCGGACGTTCCCTTCTCCACTTTTTTCTTGAGCGTGGCCAGCAGTTGCTGCCGCCACGGCAGATAAACGGACAGCGCGCCGAGCGCCGAGCCTCCGAATGGAACGTAGCGCTCCTTCTTGCCTTTGCCGCGAATCAGAATCGCCTCATTGCTCAGGCTGATGTCGTCGAGATTGATGCCAACCAGCTCGGAGTTGCGAATGCCGCAGCCGTAGAGCAGTTCGAACATCAGGCGATCGCGCTCGGGAAACGCCGCCACCTCGGGCATTTTGCCGTCGAGCACGGAGTTCATCTCTTCAATCGTCGGCACGCGCGGCAGTTTCTTGGGCAGCCGAGGCGTCGAGACTAGCTTCGCCGGATTCTGCTCGACCACGCCTTCTTGCGCCAGCCAGCGATAGAGCGACCGCACCGCGGCCAGCGCACGAGCGACCGAAGCTTTGCTCAGTCCTTTGTCGTAGAGATGCGAAAGAAAGCCGCGGATCGCGATGTGGTCGATCTTCTTCCAATCGCGCGATCCGATGTAAGAGGAAAAGTTGTCGAGATCTCCGGTGTAGGCCTTGATGGTGTGCACCGAAGCATTGCGCTCGCGCAAATGCCGCAGGAAATCGTCGGTGGCGCGCTCGACGATGGTGCGCGAGTTGGCGGCGGTCGATGTCATGCGGGAACTAGAAATTGAGTGATTTTGTAATCGTGTAATTTTGTAATTTGGTAATTTGACAACCGGTCAGCGCTGCGCCGGAATGTAGATTTTGATCTGGGTTTTAAATTACCAAATTACAAAATTGCCAGCTTACAAATTGTTATCCCTCGCTTTCGCCCGCGGATGATGTTTCGCATAGACGCTCTTCAGCCGGTCGAGCGCAACGTGCGTGTAGATCTGAGTCGTCGAAATGTCGGCGTGGCCGAGAATGGTCTGCACGGTGCGCAGGTCGGCTCCGTTCTCCACCATATGCGTCGCACAGGAGTGCCGAAGCATGTGCGGACTGGCGTGGCGTCCCGACGCGAGACTTGCTTTCCCAACCAACTGCCACACTCGCTGCCGAGTCAGACGACGGCCTCCGGCGCCGAGGAATAGCAGTGGAGAGCTTGCCACTTTCGCAATCACTTCCCGGCCAGACTTCAAGTATTGCTGCAAGGCGTTTTGGGCTGGCGCCCCGAGCGGCACCATGCGCTCCTTATCGCCCTTGCCTCGAACCAGAATGTACCCCATCTCCAGCTTCAGGTCTTCCAGGCGCGCGTCGGCAACTTCGGATACGCGGACACCTCCGGCATAAAGAAGTTCCAGCATGGCGCGATCGCGAAGCGCCAGCGCCTGCGAACGCACAGTGTCATTTTGCGGACGAGCGTCGGCCAGCTTCGTTTCAGCTAGCATGGCTCCAACTTCGTCTCGACTCAACGCCTTGGGCAGGACCTTCCACTGCTTCGGCAGGTCGATGTTCAGGGTCGGATCCTTTTCGATCTTGCCATCGAGCAGCAAATGCCGGTAGAGATGGCGAATGGCGGAAAGCTTCCGGCCCACCGAGCGGCTGTCAAGCGAATTGGAAAACAGTTCCTGAATGTATTCGCGCACGTCTTCGCGCCGCGCCTGGCTCAGTAGAAGGTGGCGCTTCTCCAAGAATCCGGCGAACTGCGCGAGATCGCTGGTGTAGGCGGCAATGGTTAACTTGGCCGAGCCGCGCTCCACCCGCAGGTAATCGAGGAACGAGCTCATCGTGCTCGCGTTGGCGTTCGAGGCCATACCACGAGTATGGGGCGGCGGGCAGAACCCGAAAAGTAACGAGCAGGATGCGGATGGACGAAACACCGCTTCGCCACCAGAATCGAGGTTCTTTCCGCAGCCGGCTAGGCGCCCACCATGTTCTTCAGGGCGGGGTGGTTATGGATGATCAACATCGACCCCTTGAGTTCCGCAAGTTCATTGCGCCGGTACTCGGAGAGCAGGCGGGTGATGGTCTCGCGGCTGGTGCCGATAAGCTGGGAAATCTCTTCATGGGTCATGGCCAGCCGGACGCGCACGGTTCCGCCGCTGACCTCGTTATCGCCTGCGGTATCGAGCAGAAATCGGGCAAATCTCTCTGAAACCGAGTGCGACAGCCCGATGGTGCGCGCCACGCCATAGGAATCGGAACAGTCCCGTGCGAGGTGCTGGGTGGCATGGAAACAGGCGTCGGCGTACTCCTTGAGGAAGCGCAGCATGTCCTCCCGACCTACGAAATTGAGTTGGCAGGGCTGCATGGTCTCGACCGATAACTCATAGCAACCGCCGGTCACGACGGCGTGCAAGCCCAGAATCTCTCCGGCTTCCGCGATGCGCACAATCAAGGTTTTACCGTCGCGGGAGGTGGTTGAGAGTTTGGCTCGTCCCTGGCAGAGAACGAAAATCCCATAAGGACGCTGTCCCTCGACCAGAACCACCGCGTGTTCCGGAAAAACAGCCGCGTGTTTGATCTTGTTGAACGCCTCGATCGACTCGGGGGAGAGGTTACAGAAAAAATTACTGGAACGCAGATGGCAATTGAGGCAACTCTCAACGCAGTTCAAGCCGGACATTCTTGTCGCTCCACTCTCTTCGCAAAACTATCTATGCGCCGGGTTGGCGGGCAACAATGGAGAAACACTTTTTGCTTGAATCTCGTGGCTGGCCAGAAGCCCGGATGCTGGGATTGATGAAGGAGTCATAGCACGCTGGCTGCCACATGCGCACGATCCACTTTGGGGCTGAATCGCAAGCCTTGCAGCGCGCGCTCAGTGTTTGCCGGCAGAAGTCGCCCAAGGGCTGTCAGCTCTGCCGACAATTGGGCAAGGGCGCTGCGGCGCACTGAGCGCCCACGGGCCATCGGGAAATTCGGGCGCCGAAAAATTGCGAGGGGGCAGCCGCTCGACTGCCCCCTCGAGCATGCACAAAAAACAATCTACTCCAACACGAAGATATTCTTCTCCGCGCACATCGTTTTCAGGATCTTCGGCCACACCGTAACGCTGACCTCGCCAAGATGAGCCTTGCGAAGCAGAAGCATCAAGGTGCGCGACTGCCCGATTCCACCGCCAATCGAGAGCGGAATCTGGTTGTTCAGGATCGCCTTGTGATAGGGCAGTTGCATGAAATCCAGTTGCTTGGACATCGTAAGCTGCTGCTTCAGGGTCTCGGCCGTGACTCGTATACCCATCGACGTCAATTCATGGCGCCGCTTGGTCACCGAGTTCCAGACCAGGATGTCGCCATTCAGGCCGTGCGTGTCTTTGCCGGTCTGACTGCACGTGTTGGTCACCCAGTCGTCGTAATCGGCGGCTCGCATTTCGTGCGGATAACCATCCCGCAAAGGCCAGCCAATACCCACGATGAACACGGCTGGATATTTTTGCAGGACAGCGGTCTCGCGCTGTTTGCGAGGCAGATCGGGATACATGTCGAGAATTTCCTCGGCGTGCAAGAAGGTTAACTCCTCCGGCAGATTCGGAAAGCGCGAGTCTCGCAATTGCGGAAACAGCGACTGCGCAAACTTCTCCGCGCCCACGATTACTTTCCAGATTCCGCGGACAACCAGTTTGAGAAAGTCGAGATTCCGCTGCTCCGCCGTGATGACGCGCTCCCAATCCCATTGATCGACGTAGGCGGAGTGGTCGTGATCGAGGAAATAGTCCTTGCGGACGGCGCGCATGTCGGTGCAAATGCCTTCACCGACCTTGCAGTCGAATTGCTTGAGGGCGACGCGTTTCCACTTGGTGGCTGCTTGCACCACTTGCGCATCGACGGGATGCAGGTTGCGATCATTCGAAATATGAAACTGAATCGGGGTGCGCGAACCGTCGCGATCGAGCATGTCATTGACGCCGCTGTCCACATCCACGATCAGCGGCACTTCGACCATCATCAGGTTGAGTTCCTTGCACAGGTTGTCCGCGATATAGCGCTTCACCTGGAAGATGGCCTGTTGTGTTTCTTTCGGAGTCAACAAAGAGCGGTAACCCCGCGGCAGAATTTTTTCCAGTTCCTGGTAATCGCCGATGCCCGGTCCCGCCAGGTCGGCTTTTTTATCTTTGTCCACCACAAGCGTGCTCATTCGACTTTCTCCTTTGCAGGCGGATCTGGGTTGCCGCGCCGCCGCCACGCGGGCTTATCGAAGTTTCGGATTTAGAGAAGAGGCAGCGCCAGAGGGTACAGCGTGTGCGGCGTCACCTTTGGCTAACCGTGCGCGCTTGGAGTGTTCCAAGATGGTTGCAACGGTGAGCAGAATCCCAATCAGACCAAATACCAACAACGCGAGCAGAGCCATCAGAAGGATCGGCATAGCTTCACCTCGCTGCCAGTGCATTTTCTCGCCAGCTGGCGCGAAACGCTGTGACTGCAGTCACCTATCGAGGTGACTGAGCGCCTCTTTGCGTCGGGTCGAAGACTTCCATCCCCAAGCAGGGTCACTACATACAGTGATATAGGTCACTGCGGTGCTTCCCTCCAACGCTGAAACTCTCCATAGGCAGCCATGCAGCTGCTGAGTTTTGTTACATACAGTTTTCTGCAGGGTTCTACCGGTGGTTACTTTTGCAACATGAGCAGGACTGCTAAAAGAACCGCCAAGTTAATTAGTTGCAAAACTTCACAAGGAGAGCAAACGAAATCATGAAGACGACAAAGCTGGTAATGCTGGTAATGATAATCGCGGTGGCCATGTTCATCCTGATCCCGAATCTATCTTGGGCTGAGGACGGAGCCGCGCTCTACAAAACGAAGTGCGCAGCCTGCCACGGCGCGGATGCAGCTGGCAAGCCCGCTATGAAAGCTCCGAGCCTGATCTCCGACGAACAAAAGAAGAAGTCGGATGCCGACGTGATCACTGCCATTTCCGGAACGGCGAAGCACCCGGCCCCGGTAAAGGGCATTGCCGCTGACGACGCGAAAGCTATCGTCACTTTCATTCGCACCCTGCAGAAGTAGTTGCAGGCCATTGGCTGTTCTTCTTTGCGTGACGCCGCTCCCGCGAATCGGCGGTGAGCGGCGAAATAAGGCGCGGAGGAGAGTATGAGACCCTTAGCTCAATTCGGTGGTTGGAACGGACTGTCGGTCGATCCCTGGCCCGCCGAGAAGCTTTTCCTCTGTTTACTCTCCCACAAGAAGCAGCCCCCCTTGGGTCCGGGTATAGAACTCTCCGGACCCGGTTCTTTCTCAATTGTCCGACCGCGACGAATATTTTCCATAGTTCCCGAGTCTGTTCCGTCACACGCCTTCTTACCTTCCTACATTCCATCGGAACGGAAGTCCCGCTCGGGAGCAACGAGGAGCGATTTCCATGAGTAAAGCCATTCTGTATGACGCAACCCTGTGCATCGGCTGCAAGCAGTGCGAAAGCGCCTGCGCGCAGCAGAACAAGTTGCCGTACGACGACAACGTAGCCGCCGAGTCCGTGCAATCGGCACATAAATACACCGTCGTTCTCTCCAAGGACGACAAATTCATGCGCCGGCTCTGCATGCACTGCGAGAAGCCCGCCTGCGCATCGGTTTGCCCCGTAGGCGCATTTCATAAGACCGCAGCGGGCCCAGTCGTATACGACGTCTGGAAGTGCATCGGCTGCCGTTATTGCATGGTGGCTTGCGTGTTCGCCCAACCGAAGTACGAATGGCAATCGCTGAATCCGCGGGTGCGCAAGTGCATTATGTGCCCCGACCGCGTCGCCGCCGGCAAGCAGACGGCTTGTGCCGAAATCTGCCCGACCGGCGCCACCAAATTCGGAGAGCGCGACGACCTCATTGCCGAAGCCAAGGAACGTCTCCGTCAGAATCCCTCCAACTACGTGAACCGTATTTACGGTCTCAACGAAGTGGGCGGGACGTCGGTCTTTATTCTGGCGGCGGCCAATGTCGAAGACTACGGTTATCCCTCTTCGGCAAAAATCGGCGACACGCCAATGCCGGAATACACCGGACGAATCATGGAGAGAATCCCGGACTTCATCCCGGTATGGACGCTGGTGTTGGGCGGCATTTATTGGGTATCGCATCGCCGCGACGAAGTGGCCGAGGCGGAAGCGGAAGAAAAGAAGCTGAATGGGAGCGGACGATGAAATTCAAACTGACTTTCTGGCGAGTTATCTTCATTGTAATCATGGCGCTGGGACTGTATTCGTCCTATGTCCGCTACTTCCGCGGCCTGGGGGCGGTCTCCAACATGACCGACCAGTTCCCATGGGGACTCTGGATCGGCTTCGACTGCCTCTGCGGCGTCATGCTCGCGGCTGGCGGATTCATCATGTGCGGCGCCGTCTACCTCTTCAACGTCGAGCGCTTGCACGCCGTGGTACGCCCCGCCGTTCTGACGGCGTTCCTCGGCTACGTGCTCTTCATCGTGGGACTGTTATTTGACCTGGGCCGTCCCTGGTACATCTGGCATCAGCTCATCTACATGAACCCGCATTCGGTCATGTTCGAGGTGGGCATGTGCGTGATGACCTATACCACGGTCCTGTTCTTCGAATTCCTGCCCAACGTATTCGAAGCCCTCAAGTGGCCCACTCCCATCAAGTGGATCAAGAAGATTTACCCGGTGCTGATCGTTTTGGGCATCCTGCTCTCAACCCTGCACCAGAGCTCGCTCGGTTCGCTCTATCTGATCATGCCGAGCAAGCTGCATCCGTTCTGGTATTCGCCGGCGCTGCCGTTCTTCTTCTTTGGTTCGGCGGTTGCTGTCGGCTTGGCCATGACGATCTTCGAGTCCACGCAGAGCGCGAAGGCCTTCGGCCGTCAGCTGGAACTTCCGGTTCTGGTGACGCTCGGTGGCGCGCTGCTGGTCGCCCTCTGGGTCAATGCCCTGCTGCGCTTCGAGGACTACTTCCATCGCGGCCTGCTGGGACAGATCATTAAGCCGAGCTACGAAGCCTATTTCCTGTGGCTCGAACTGACCCTTACCTACCTCCTTCCCATCGCCATCCTCAGCTTCAAGAAGGCGCGGCTGTCGCCACAGTGGTTGTATCTGGCGTCGATCTTTACCGTGCTGGGATTCATCACCAACCGTCTCAATATTGGTCTCATCGGCTTTGAGACCTACGTGGGACATCACTACATGCCGAAGTGGACCGAGTTCTCCATCACCCTGATGATTATCGCCATGGGCTTTGCCCTGTTCGGGGTGGCGGTGAAGTATCTGCCTATCTTTGAGCATGAAGAAGCACATGCGGTGCAGCCGCGCTTGCAAACCGAAGTCGAGACCGGGCGCGGACTTGGTACGCCGGTGTTAGATAATGCCGGAGACTGACCCAACTCGCAGCGGCCTGAGATCAATGCGCCTCGCTCAAAGCATCAGCGCAAAGTTGATCGGGTCGCTGCTTGTGGTCATGCTTGTAATTTTTGCTCTTCTCGGATATTTGAATATCCGGTTACATCGCCAGGATCTGGAAACAGCCACCGTGGCGAGCGCCGAGCATGTCAGCGATGTCATCAGCCGCAGCACCGCTTACTACATGCTGCACAACGATCGCGAGGGCCTCTACCACTCCATCCAAACCATCGCGGATGGGCCCGGGATGGTCAAGGTACGTATCTTTGACCAAGAGGGGAAGATCGGATATTCCACCGAACCCGCCGAGCTCAACCACGTCCTCGACAAGAAAGCGGAGGCTTGCTACGGCTGCCACAACCAATCTCAGCCGCTGGCGCGCCTGAATCGGCCGGACCGCTTCCGTATTTATCGCAGTATCAACGGACAGCGCGTGCTGGGGATTGTCACTCCGATCGAAAACCAGCCCAGCTGCTCCAATGCCGATTGCCACGCTCATCCCGCCAGCCAACGGGTTCTGGGTGTGCTCGACACGGACCTTTCGCTGGCCAAAGCCGATGCGCAGCTTGCCGTCAGCAGCGCCCGCATGTTCTATTACACCGTCGGAGCCATGTTGGCGATTGTGGTCCTGAGCTGGCTGTTTGTGTGGCGCGTGGTCGACATCCCCATCAACGCGCTCAAGAGCGGCACCGAACATCTGGCGCATGGCGAGCTCGGGTACCAGATCGAGGTGCAATCCGAGGATGAAGTTGGCGATCTGGCTCGCTCCTTCAACGGCATGAGCGTACAGCTGCGCGCGGCCAATGAGGAGATTGTCAAATGGACCAAGACTCTTGAGGATCGCGTCGAGGAAAAGACAGCGGAACTCCAGCGCGCTCACGATCACGTGCTGCATGTGGAGAAGATGGCGTCCATCGGCAAGATGGCGGCCGTGGTGGCGCACGAAGTCAATAATCCGCTCTCCGGGATTCTTACCTATGCAAAACTGCTGCGAAAGTGGGTAGGGACGGGCCAGGTCTCGCGTGAAAAACGCGACGAGTCGGTGCAATGTCTGGAACTGATCGCAGCGGAGAGCCGGCGTTGCGGCGAGTTGATCCACAACCTGCTGTCGCTTTCGCGAACCGCGCCCATGAACGTGCAGTCGACCGACCTCAATGCAGTGATCGATCGCTGCCTGCTGCTGGTGCGGCACCAACTGGATCTGGGCGGAGTGGAACTGCATGTGGACCTGGCCAAGGACATCCCGATGGTGCCCTGCGATCCGGCACAGCTGGAACAGGTCTTTATCGCGTTGATCATGAATGCCATCGATGCCATGCCCCGCGGCGGCAGCCTCTGGCTCGAGGATCGGATCATCCAGCAAGGCACGGAAATCGAGATCAAGGTGCGCGACGACGGGACCGGCATCGCTCCGGCCATTCTGCCGCACATCTTCGAACCTTTTATGACGACCAAGGAAAATGGGCGCGGAACCGGCCTGGGTCTGGCGATTGCTCGCGGCATCATGGAGCGGCACAAGGGACACATTGAAGTCGAATCGGAATTGGGCCAGGGCACTACCTTTACCGTGACCCTTCCCTGTCAAGTCCCCGACGCTTCGCTGGCCGCCGTCGGCGACGCGGGAACCGCGATGAACGGGAGGTAATTGCAGTGAGCACACAAGGAAGACTGCTGGTGGTGGACGACGAACTCAGCGTGCGCGATTCGCTGGACAAATGGTTTCGCGAGGAAGGCTACGAAGTCGGCACCGCGGAAAACGCCAACGACGCGCTCACCCGCCTGGCGGAACACCGCTGGGATGCCGCCCTGGTCGATATCAAGATGCACGGCACCGACGGCATCGAGCTGCAACGCCGGATGCACGAAATCGATCCCGAGCTGGTCGTGATCATGATGACCGGCTACGCCTCGGTGGAAACCGCCGTCCTGGCGTTGAAGAACGGCGCTTACGACTACGTCACCAAACCGCTCGACCCCGATGAAATCGCGCACCTGATCAAGAACGCGCTGGCGCATAAACGCACCGCGCAAGAGAACGTGCTGCTGCGCGAGACCGTTGCCGAGGTCGCGCGTCCCACCGACATCGTCGGCCAAAGCGGTCCCATGCGCAAGATTTTCGAGGCCGTCGAAACGGTCGGTCCGACCGACGCCACCGTGCTGATCACGGGAGAAAGCGGCACCGGCAAGGAACTGGTGGCACGCGCCGTTCACCAGGCCAGCCCGCGCAGATTCCATCCACTGGTCGCCATTCACTGCGGCGCCTTGACTGAGACGCTTCTCGAGAGCGAACTCTTCGGACACGAAAAAGGCGCGTTCACCGGCGCGCAGTACCGCAAGAAAGGCAAGTTCGAAATTGCCGAAGGTGGAACGGTTTTCCTCGACGAGATTGGCGACATCAGCCTGAAGACCCAGACCGACCTGCTGCGCGTTCTGCAGGAACGCGAAATCACCCGGGTGGGCGGCAACCAGAACATCAAGGTGGACTTCCGTTGCATCGCCGCCACCAACAAGGATCTGGAAAAGCTGATCGAGGAGGGCAAGTTCCGCCCCGACCTTTTCTACCGCCTCAACGTCTTCCACATTGAGTTGCCGCCGTTGCGCGAGCGCCGCGACGATATCCCGGTGCTGGTCGACCACTTCGTTCGCAAGTACTGCCTGGCGATGAACAAACGCATCACCCGCGTTTCGCCGGCCGCCATGAACCAGTTGCAGCAGCAGCCGTGGCTGGGCAACGTACGCGAACTGGAAAACGCGGTCGAACGCGCCATGGTGGTGGGTCAGGAGCCCGAACTGCAGGAACGCGACTTCATCTTCAAGGCCCAGACCGTCGCCAACGGATCGAGCAAGACCCTCGAGGACATGGAACGCGCCCACATCCTGCGCGTGGTGGAGGAGTGTGGAGGCAATCAGAGCCATGCCGCGGAGATACTCGACATCGACCGAGTCACTCTCTACCATAAACTGAAGAAATACGGCTGGACGCGCACTCCCGTTGAGACCCGATGAAGTTGAATCCAAGTTTCCAGTTTTCAGTCTTCAGTTCTCAGTTTCACTCTGGGCTTACTGAGAATTGAGAACTGGGAACTGAGAACTTCCCCCATGAAGCTGCTACACCTGTTGCCGATCGGGAATGTGGATGACGGGCTGCTGTATGGACTCCGCCCCATTATGGAGGAGGCCTTCCGCGTCCCCTGCCACGTGCTCCCCGTCCGTCTAGATCCCGAGTTCGCCTACCACGGCGAGCGGCAACAATACCACTCGTCGGAAGTCCTGCATCGCATGCAGCAGTTTCTTACCGACGATTCCTGGCGAATGCTGGGAGTAGCCGCGGTCGATCTTTATATTCCGATTCTCACCTTCGTTTTCGGAGAGGCGCAAATGGGAGGCCCCTGCGCCGTGGTCTCGACCCACCGCCTGCGTCAGGAGTTCTACGGGCTCCCTCCCGACCCGGAACTCTATCGCCAGCGCGTGATCAAAGAAGCGGTCCACGAACTGGGCCACACCGTGAATTTGACGCATTGCCAGGACTACAGCTGCGCCATGGCTCCATCCCATGCCGTGGAGTGGATCGATCTCAAGGAAGGCACGCTGTGCACCAGCTGCCGCGCCGCCGCTGCGCCCGCGCCCCTGATTCAGTCTGCGCGGTGGTTCTAAATCTTTAGGATGCGATTCCCCAGGGGCTACTGCTTCAACTGTTTTTCGATGGCTGAAATCACTTCTTTTGAATCCGGCGTTATCGCCGGTTCAAAACGCTGAACCACGTTCCCGTTGCGGTCCACCAGGAACTTGGTGAAGTTCCACTTGATGTCGCCGCGGATACCCGGTCCGGTCTCTTTGGTCAGATAGGTATAGAGGGGTGCCTGGTCTGCGCCTTTGACTGAAATCTTTGCGTAGATCGGGAACGTCACGCTGTACTTGCGGGTGCAGAAGTTCTTGATCTCTTCATTGGTTCCCGGTTCCTGGGCGCCAAAATTGTTGGCCGGAAAGCCGAGAATCACGAAGCCTTGGTCTTTATACTTCTCAAAAATCGATTCCAGAGCGCTGTACTGCGGAGTATATCCACACTGGCTCGCGACATTGACCACGAGCACCACTTTACCCTTGTAGTCGGCCAGGGGCGCCGGTTTGCCATCGATGGAGTTGAGCGTAAAGGGGTAGATTCCCGACTGCGCAAATGACGATCCAGTCACTATCAGCAAGGCTACCGCCATAAGACAAGCTCGAACCGCAAAGTGGGACTGAAAGTAAAGAGATTTCATGGAGCACCCCCTGACCGCGTCTTTAGAACGGCCGGCACCCGATGGGCGGGAACCGCCGAAAGCGGTGGAATTGAGGATACTCAGCCGCAGCGGGCGATGCAATCGGGCAATTGTAAAATCTCTGTCTCCTTGAGGCCGTAACGATCTATTCCGGTGAATACTGCAACTGGAGCTTCGCGTCGTCGGGGTTTGTTTTCACGGTTAACGCGGTGGTCCCGTACTCGAATCCTTTTTCAAAGGCCTTCAAGTTCAGTTCCCGGAAGCTGGGCGGGACCGAATCCGCGACCGCTTTACGCACGGCGTCCGGCTCCAACAGATTGGTGACGGCGGTGAAGAAGCCGACCATCACCGAATTCAGCACCATGCGCTTACCCAGTTCTTCGGCGATGCGGGTGGCTGGAATGCTGTAGACCTGGACGGACTTGCTCAGATCCGAAACGCGCACCATATCCTGCTCGACAATCAGGATACCGCCCTCTTTTACCTCGGAACCGAAGCGCACGTAGGCCTCCTGCGACAGGATGACCATGATGTCCGGGTGCGTGACGTAGGGATATAACACGGGCGAATCGGAAAGCACGAGCTGCGCGCTGCAGGCGCCGCCGCGGGCTTCCGGGCCGAAGTTCTGGGTCATGGTGGCAAATCCGCCTTGGTAAATCGAGGCCGCTTTGCCGAGGACGATGGCGGAAAGAATCACTCCCTGGCCGCCAAAACCTGCGAGACGAATTTCCGTTAGCTGCAGTCGCATGCCATCTCCGGTTCTTCCACGTATCTCTCTCCCAACGACTCGTGGAATTGTGCTTTCATCATGGTCTGGTAGTCGGGGCGCTCGCGGTCTACGAATTTGCCCACGATGATTTCCCCGGTCATGGTCATCCCCACTTCACTGGTGGGCGCGCCGTGCCGGACCTTGCTCTTTTCCTTGTAATACTTCATGGCGTCGAGAGCGTCGCCCATCTTGTTGCGGCGCTGATAGAGCGTCGGGCAGGGCGAAATGATCTCGATGAAGGAGAAGCCCTTCTTTTGAAACGCCTCGCTGATGGCGCGCGATATCTGCCGCACGTGGAAGGTGGTCCAGCGCGCGACGTAGACCGCGCCAGCCGCTTCGACCAGATGCGGCAGATTGAACGACGGCTCGAACACTCCGTAAGGATTCGTCGACGTCGTCGAGTGATCGGGCGTCGTGGGCGCGGTCTGGCCGCCCGTCATGGCGTAAATCAAATTATTCACGCAAATGACCTTCAGGTCGATGTTGCGGCGCGCGGCGTGGATCAGATGATTGCCGCCGATGGCCGACAAATCGCCGTCACCGGAATAGACAACCACGTTCAACTTTGGATTCGCCAGCTTCAGGCCGGTGGCAAACGGAATGGCGCGTCCGTGCGTGGTGTGAAAAGAATCGAGCTTCACGTAGCCAGCGACGCGGCCGGTGCAGCCGATGCCGGAGACCAGGGCCAGCGACCCCAAGTCGATTTTCGATTCGATGAGCGCGCGGGCAAAAGAATTTACCGTGGTGCCGATGCCGCATCCCGGACACCAGATGTGAGGCACGCGATCGCTGCGCAGGAACCGCTCGACGGGATTGACGATATCGTCGCCGCAGGAATCATCGCTACAGGAATTGATATTGACTAGATCGGGATTCAAACTGTCGGTCATCGAGCGGCCTCCACGATTACTTTAAGAATGTCGTCGGGGTTGTGCACTCCACCGCCCGCATGCGACACGGCGAATGTCTTGGCCTGTCCGGCAGCGGCACGCTCCACCTCCCGCACCATCTGTCCAAGATTGAGTTCGGGAACGACGAAGGCTTTCACTTTTGCCGCCAGGTCGCGGATCTTTTTCTCTGGGAACGGCCACGCTGTAATCAGGCGTAGCTTGCCTACTTTCAAGCCGCGTTCGCGAGCGACCCCAATTGCGCGCTGCGCTACTCGCGAGGTGATTCCGTAAGAGATGACCACAACATCGGCGCCATCGATGTTTTCTTCTTCAGTCATGGTGATGCGGTCGATGGCGTTGAGAATTTTGTTTTGCAGGCGGCGGACCAGTTTGTCCTGCGTGGGCAGCGTCATGTTGGGATAGCCGCGCTCGTCGTGAGTCAGGCCCGTGACGTGAAAGTTGTAGCCATCGCCGGCGTGCGCCATCTCGGGAACCAGGTCGCCATTGGTGCCATAGGGGAGGTAGTCTTCCACCGACTTGTGGGTATGTTTCCGCGGCACGACTTCGATCTCGTCGGCGGGAGGAATCACTACCTTCTCGCTCATGTGGCCGACGACTTCATCCATCATGAACATCACGGGCACGCGGTATTCCTCGGCCAAGTTGAAGGCCTTGATGGTGAGGTCGAAACATTCCTGCGGAGAATTCGGGCAGAGGGCGATGATCTCGTAATCGCCATGCGAGCCCCAGCGCGCCTGCATCATGTCGGCTTGCGCCGGCAGGGTGGGAAGGCCGGTGGACGGGCCTCCGCGCTGCACGTCTACGAAGACGCAGGGCGTTTCGGTCATGGCCGCGTAGCCGATATGTTCCATCATTAGTGAAAAGCCGGGGCCCGAGGTCACGGTAAAGGCCTTGGCTCCAGCCCAAACTCCGCCTTGCAGGGTGATGGAAGCGGCAAGTTCGTCTTCCATCTGGATGAACGTTCCACCCACCGTAGGCACGCGCGAGGCGAAGCGCTCAACCACTTCGGTGGAAGGAGTGATGGGATATCCGGCGGCGAAGCGACAGCCGGCGGCCAGTGCGCCTTCGCAGCAGGCATGGTCGCCATCGATGAAATGAATGCCGGTGAGAACACCGCGGGGGTCAGCCTTCATTTGCCACCTTCCTTGGCTGCAGCTGTATCGACCTTAGCCGGATCGGGCTTTTTAGGGGTTTCGACTTTGCTGGCACAGATCGCGAAGTCGGGGCAATACATTCCGCACAGGTCGCAGCCGCTGCACTTTTCCGGATGCACAACATGGGGAGGATGGTAGCCCTTGGAGTTGAAAGCGGAGGAGAGCGCGAGCACGTGGGAAGGACAGAACTCTACACAGAAGCCACAGGCTTTACAGCGCTCAACAACGATCGAAACACGTCCTTTTGCCATGGATTCTCCACGCTCAAGGTGATGGGTAACACGCACCACGAAATCTGCCCGCGATTATGCGATTGGGGAGGTACGTTCCGATGTGACAGAGATCACGTATGTTCGTGAGGGCAAGCACACCGCCACATCTCCTAAAAGACGGGCCGCTGGCCTCCCAGAGGGGGTGTTACTCCGGTGAGGCCGTGCACAGTCCCTTGTGCTGTAGATCACAGCAATCGGGAATACGCGGACCGAGAATGAAGGGTTCTGACGAAGGTTTTCAGCTGTTTCATAAGGGGGCTGCCATGTTTGAAGCTGAAGTTGAGATGGAACGACGCTCGTCGTTCTTGCCGCTGCTACTCATGATGTGTCTGGTAGTGGCGATCATGGGCTTGGCAACGTACATCCTGCTGCAAGTCCGCTCGAAGACGCCGTTGACGGCGCAGGAAGCGAGCGGGATCGTCGCAGCGACTGTGCAGGGACCGGGTCACGCCGTCATCCAATTCCACACCGGGGTATTGAAGGCCAACGGCAATGAAAAGCCTGGCGATCCCAATTATCGCTTGCTGGAAAAAGCGGGGATCGTGAAATTGGGCAAGGCTTCGGGCAACGGCAGCGTGGCAGTATCGATCACACCCGAAGGAGAACGACTGCTGACCAGTCTGCCGGGCTTCAAAAAAACACAGGAGCCGGATGGCACGGTCGCCTACGAGGCGCCGCTGGCGCAAAGGCAGTTCATCGGCGTCGCCGGCGTCAACATGTCCGGAGTCAACGACGCGGTCGTCGAATACAACTGGAAGTGGGTGCCCAACGAGCTAGGGAATGTCTTTGACGCGGGTGGTCCACTGGTGAAAGGCTTCAATCTGTGGGAACGTCAAACCCTCATTAACAAGTATGAAGTCGATTTCTACAACGCGGCCCCGACTAAATCCACGCTTGCCCTGGTGCGAGAAGGCAAGGGGTGGAAGACCCCGGGACGATAGCTGACGGCGAACCAAACGCGGTACGCTGCCGGTTTTTCGTTTGCGGGTACACTTTGGAGGTTCAAAAGAAGTGTTCCTGGTTTGAAAGGAGAAAGACCATGTCCCTCAAGAAAGCGATTTTGATGTTTACTGCCCTGGTTTTCTGCGCCTGCACAATCGCGGCGCAAGAACAGAGCCAACCGGAAAAGACCATCAAACATGTCCCCATCAAGGCTACCTCGCCGGTTTCGGGCAAAGAAATGTACACGGCCTACTGCGCCGTTTGCCACGGCACGGATGGCAAAGGCGCAGGTCCCGCGGCCAGTGCGCTGAAAGCTCCAACCACCGACCTTACCCTGCTGAGCAAGAACAACGGAGGAAAGTATCCAGCGCTGAAGGTCGAGGCATCGATCCGCGGTGAATCCGCTCTGCCAGCGCACGGATCCAAAGAGATGCCGGTGTGGGGAGCGTTGTTTTGGAATATGAGCAGCGGACACGAGGGTGAGGTCCAGCAACGCGTAGCGAACCTTACCAAGTACGTCGAATCCTTGCAGGCGAAGTAGAGCCTCATCACCTGAGGAGCGGCAAACCGACGGTCAGGGCACAAGCGCTGGCTTGTGCCCTTGTTTACGGCGGAAAAGGATTTGACCCGTCAAAGTCTCAGTCTTACCCTAGCGGCAAAACCAGCTCTGGACACAAGCCCCTCTTCACTTTATGCCGCTATTTGCCCGCTCTGTTTGAAAAAGGCGAGCAGATCTTCGTTGATTTGATTCTTGTGGGTCGAGCACATGCCGTGCGGAAGGCCCGGATACACCTTCAGCGTAGCTCCCTTGACGAGTTTCGACGAGAGCAGTGCTGAGGCTCCGATGGGCACAATCTGGTCGTCGTCGCCGTGCAGGATCAGCGTTGGCACATCGATCTTCTTGAGATCTTCCGTGAAATCCGTCTCGGAAAATGCCTTGATGCATTCGAAGGCGGCGGGGAATCCGGCCTGCATTCCCTGTAGCCAGAAGGAGTCGCGTAGTCCCTGCGAAACCTTGGCGCCCGGCCGGTTCGCGCCATAAAAGGGACCACTCAAATCCTTGAAGAACTGCGACCGGTCGGCAAGCACGCCGGCGCGAATCTCGTCGAATGCGCTCAACGGCAGGCCGCCGGGATTGGCTTCCGTTTTCAACATCAGAGGCGTGACCGCTCCGATCAACACCGCTTTGGCCACATGTTCTGTGCCGTGACGGCCGATGTAACGGGCCACTTCTCCGCCCCCGGTGGAATGGCCAACGTGGATCGCGTTCTTCAGGCCAAGGGATTCGACAAGCGTCGCCAGATCGTCGGCGTAGGTATCCATTTCGGGTAATTATTGACTTGACTCGCCCATTGTGACAGGATGGGAACGAGTAGTCAATAGGCACCGAATGAACTCAAGAAAAGGAGATCATTCGTGCGATTACCCTCTCAGGGGAATGTGGCGCACTTGGCGCAAAGTCTGTTCGCCAATCGCAGCCATCGCAAGGTGGTCATGGGAATGCTTGCCGCTAACCGATTCACCTGTCACTGGGATGAGAGCGGCATCGACCCCGGCACTGAAACGAGATCGAAGTCGGACAAAGATTTGCTGGTGGTAGCTGGATACTTCGCGCATGTCGATGAGTGGAAAGCATTCGAGAAAAAATGGGAGCCAACCGTTAAATCTGCGAATTTACCGTACTTCCATATGGTGGATTTTGCGAACGGCAATCCCCCTTATCGGAGCTGGGACGAACCTCGCAGAGACCGATTCATTGACAAGTTGCTGCGTATAATCGCGAGCACTTCCCGCGCTTGGATCGTATGGGCGATTGAGATTGATGCGTACATGGAGGTCATCAAGGCGAAGAACCTGTTAGACAAAGATATTGTCCGTGCCTATCACATCTGTGCGCGGAAATGTATTCAATCGGTCGCGCTATGGTCGATGATTGCTCGGCATCCGTACAAGGTGCTGCATATTTTCGACAGGGGAAATGCCGCATGGGATAGCTTCGCCGCGTCACTCACCCAGTCGCAACTTGACTCACTGAATATCTTGGCTCCCATAGCACAGAGCAAGACGGACATTGTCCCGCTTCAGGCTGCCGATGCACTCGCGCATCAGACAGCACGGCACCTTGAGCTTTCAATGGGCCTAAAGAAAAAAGTACCAAAAGTTCTTTACAGTAAAGAACTATGGACTCCGCCGATGTCCGGGATTTGTAGAGTGATTGACAAGGCGACATTGAGCCAGATGTACTGGGAGGAGCGGAGAGCGGAACAATTAAGGCTGCGCGGCGTTGATGTACGGAAAGTAGTTGATCTCAAGAAAGCTACGCCTTTGCAGGTCAGAATCGCTAATGAGCTTTTCGCTGATCCTAAGCCGATTAGAAATGGTAGGGAACAATGAAAAGCAATATCTTGCGAACGGTAATCGCCGTTATTCTCTTCGCCTCGGTCGCGTTGCTCGCGCAAGACAAACTGCCAAGCGATCCGGGCATGTACTATCGCTCTGGAGTCAACTATGTTCCGATGAATCGCGCTTGCAATGCCGGAATGAAAGCGATGGGCTTTGGAGTAAGAGGGAAGTTCGTCTATAACAATCCGTCGGCTCCGGCACAGATCAGCGAACATCGCCCGCTCTTCGTTTTCATTGGTGCGGATCAGCATCCGAACGTAAGGCAACAGTTTTCACTAGTTGCGATGACGGCGAAGAAAAAGAATCGCGAGGTAGAGTTCGCAGCGGGCGGCGTAATGAAGAATCAATTGGAAGTGAAAGTAACGGAAGAGATGCCGAACATCAGGATTGTTCCGGCAGCCGATCTCCCTTCTGGCGAATATCTTCTCGGCATGTTCCAAGGTGCGAGTGACGCGACAATCGCGACCTTGCTTGGCTGTGGCTACGACTTTTCGGTGCGGTGATGGGAAAAGAGGGTGGAAAAGTATGACAGAGTTATCCGAAGCGGATAAGTTCGACGCTGGAGTCCGAAAGATACTCAGCGTCTCGCACGATGAACTGGTTAAGCGAGAAGAGGAATGGAAGCGCAGTAGAGCAACGAAGGCGAAACCTGGGCCTAAGCCTAAGACTTCGTCCGCTTCCCGCGCTTCAAGGACCAAGGTTTAGTTAACCGTGGCACTCCTCGGTGTCTTGCCAGTGAGTTGAGCGAAGGTGATGCGCTTGCCGACTAACTGCGATGCGCCGATGCTGAAACGATCTGCATCGGTGATTGGGTTTTCTTTAGTGCCGCGAAAGTTATAGCGGAACGATTGTTCGTCAAGGTAACGGAAAAGATGAAACGGTTCCACACTCACGTAGGTTCCACCAAGAGAACGCTTCAAGAGCGACCAGAAGTTTTCCAAGCCGTTTGTATGTACACGGCCATCCACGTAGCGCAGAGCATGGTCAACGACTTGATGCGCGTACTCGTTCTGCAATCCCTTGTAAGCACCGAAGGTATCGGTATACAACTCTGCTCCCGCTTCGACGTTGGACTTTACTTCGCCATGCAGAGTTTCTTGCTTGCGATCCGAGATAATCTTGGTGCGAATCTTCCCGCCGCGCTCCAAGATTCCCATGACCATGATTTTGTCGTCAGTGTTCCGTCCCTGTCCGGTGATGCGGCGATCCTTGACATTCTTGTGCATGTTCCGTGCTTTGCCGCCGATAAAGGTTTCGTCCGCTTCGACTTCGCCGGAGAGTTTCGATCCGAGAGTTTCATCCTGCATGGACAGGCGAATGCGATGGAGCATAAACCAAGCCGACTTCTGACTAACGCGCACGTCCTTGGCGATCTCGCAACTGCTGACACCGTTTTTGCAGTTGAGAATCATCCACATTGCGGTGAGCCACTTGTCGAGAGGGATGGCGGAATCTTCCATGACGGTTCCGACCTTGATGGAGAACTCGCGCTTGGGGTGGTGAGTCGAGCACTTCCAAGTGCGACGATTGGCGTTGAAACTGACCCGATCCGACCCGCAACCGGGGCAGATCACCTTGCCGTCCGGCCATCGCCGCAAAGCCAGGTAATCAATGCAGTTGTCTGGGTTTGCAAAGTAGATAATGGCTTCTTGCAGGCTTTTTGGTTCTGGCTTCAGATCGGGCATAATCTTGCTCTCCACGCTTTAAAATGTAGCACTTATGCGTGGGCGAGTCAAGTCAATAATCACCCCATTTCGTTACCATGCGAGGGTTGGCTGGATCGGCCATGACCACGGCGGTCGTGGGCGATACAACGGTAGCCGCGGGCAGCCAGAAAGAACATCTGGTCCTCAAAAGCATCCGCGCTCAGCGGCCAGCCATGACTGAAAACCACGGGTTGCCCTGCGCCCCAATCCTTGTAGTAAATCTGCGTACCGTCTTTGGTGGTAATCGTAGGCATAAGGGGATCTCCTAACTACTTCAGGTTATATTTTTCCGGCAAACGGCGAGGTCGTCGGCCACTGCAAACCGCGTCTGGAATGGCCGAATCGCGAGTGACCCAAGATCGACCAAAGATAGAAACACCCGATCGAGCTTTCAGTTTACCTCACCGCCCTATGTGAGGGAAATCACATTGCCATGTATCTCACAGCACAGCTAACTGTTTCCTCTGGACGGACACTGGCGGCAGAGGTTCGGCTCAGCATGCGGGTGGACTGTGTTCCACACCCAGCCGGGCCTAAGGTCGTACAGGAGGCTGGTTCATGCTCTCGCCATACGGGATGGAAATCGTAGAAAGCTGCATTACATGCAAGCTGCGCACCGATCGCATTTTCTGCGACCTGCCCCCCACCGCGCTGCAGGCTTTTGAAAACATCAAGTACGCGACCGCGTATCCCCAAGGGGCCGTGCTCTTTGTGGAGGGACAAATCCCGCGCGGCATTTTTGTGCTCTGCAAAGGCAGCGTCAAGCTCTCGATCAACTCCCCGAGCGGCAGGACCGTAATTGTGAAGCTTGCCGAACCCGGAGAGGTGCTGGGTTTGAGCGCCACCATTTCCGGCAAACCTTACGAAGTGACGGCCGAGACGCTCGATCCCTGCCAGGTGAACTTCGTCAAGCGCGAGGACTTCCTGCGCTTCTTGAAAGACGACGTCGAGGCTTGTTTCAAAGTAGCCGAGCAGCTCAGCGAGAAGTATCACAATGCCTGCAAGGAAGCGGGCTCGCTCGGGTTGTCTCACTCCGCCGCCGAGAAACTGGCCAAGCTGCTTCTGGAATGGAGTTCCAGGAATGGAGATTCTGCCAAAACGGAGCCGCGCCTGAAGCTCAGACTTACGCACGAAGAGATCGCGCAGATGATCGGAACCTCGCGCGAGACGGTGACCCGTCTGTTCGCTGAGCTGAAGAAGCGCCAGATCTTGCAGTCGAAAGGCTCGACTCTGGTGATTCGCAACACGGGAGCGCTGCGCGAAATCGCCAACCGAAACTAGCGGAGCCGTTGGATCCGGGGCGTGATCGAATGGGACAAGTGGGGATTCCCGGACCTGCCATCGCTGGCATAGAAATGTCGATTGCGCCTCAATGCCCAACATTTTAAAAGCTTTACATCTGGTGATTGACATCACAATTTCAAGTGACGAATATCACCGCTGAGCGGTTGCGTCCTCGATTATGGTTACCTTCAGGGTGGGCGATATAATCCGGTTCGAGTAGGGAGAAAAAGAGCATATGGCTTCCGCAGGCGGCAACGGACATACCAATCCGGTTTCGATGGGCAAGAACAAGCCCCGATTGATTTTCTGGGAGTTGACCAAAGGTTGTAATCTCCGCTGCGTCCATTGCCGGGCCACCGCGACCGAGTTGAGCGCGCCTTCCGATCTCTCCACCGAAGCGGCGCGCGATATCATCGATCAGATTGCGGAAGTATCCAATCCCATCCTGGTGCTGAGCGGCGGCGAACCGCTGTTCCGCTCCGACATTTTTCAGCTGGCGCGTTATGGCACGGACAAGGGTCTGCGCGTCGCGCTGGCCACCAACGGCACGCTGGTGACCAAGCATGTCGCGCGCATGATCGTCGATAGCGGCGTGCAACGCGTGGCCATCAGCCTCGACGGCGCCGATGCCACCACCCACGACTCGTTCCGCGGCATTCCCGGATCGTTCGACGCGGCCATTGCCGGTTTCCGCAATCTGAAAAATCTCGGCATGTCGGTGCAGATCAACACCACCATCGCCCGCCACAATGCGCATCAGCTTCCGGCCGTCCTCGACCTGGCGCGCTCGATCGGAGCCGACGCGCTGCACACCTTCCTGTTAGTGCCGGTGGGTTGCGGAGTGGATATCGCCGCCGAACAAATGGTTCCGCCGGAAGAGTACGAGCGCATGTTGAACTGGTTCTACGATCAATCGCTGGAAGGCGGCATCGAACTGAAGGCGACTTGCGCTCCGCACTACTTCCGCGTGGTCCGCCAACGGCGCGCGGCTGAGCATCGCTCCGAGGCCGCCGCAGCCGCTGCGCACGCTGCTCCGCCAGCGGCGGAAGCACAGCCGGCGCCAGCTATCGGCCCCACCGAGATGGCAATGCCCGGCTCGACCGGCATCGAACTCAAACCGCACGGCATCGGACAGCCAGTCGGTCACCCGGGATCGCATCCTTCCGACATGAACGCCATGACCAAGGGATGCCTGGCCGGAACCGCTGTGTGTTTTATCTCTCATCAGGGCGAGGTTTATCCCTGCGGATATCTCCCGGCGCTGGCAGGCGATCTGCGCCAGCAGAAGTTCTTGGATATCTGGCAGAACTCGATGGTCTTCAACGAGCTGCGCGATGCCAATAATCTGCAAGGGAAATGCGGCTGCTGCGAGTTCAAGAATGTCTGTATGGGTTGCCGCGCCCGCGCCTATGCCGCCACCGGAAACTATCTCGACGAGGAGCCGTTCTGCGTCCATCAGCCCAAGGCGCAAGGCTTGAAGAAGGACATTGCGCCAGCCGAGGTAGTGCGCTAACGCTGCGCGGAGCGATTTCATAAGTTCTCTGAATTCAAATGGCCCTTTTGGGAGTAGCCCCAAAGGGCCACGCGACCTTCCTCTGGGTTAAACACCTTAGGGGGCTAAAAGACACGAGCCCAGCGTGATATCCCGCAGTCCCGGCTTCCCGGTCCTCTTCCCCGCCCATTCCATCTCGCTAACCTACTGAAATATAATGAGTTATCAATCTTGATTCGGGTCGATCTTTGGCATCTCGTGTGCACTTTCTACGTGGGAGTAGTCCACTAGGAGCGATGTCTTGGAACCGACTCTCATGGTCGTTGGTCTGAACTACCGAACCGCTCCGGTGGCCGTGCGCGAACGCTTTTGGATCGACGAAAGCCGCCGCAGCGAAGCTCTGTTGCAATTATCAACAGCGGAAGGCATCGACGAAGTCATCGTACTTTCCACCTGCAACCGCACCGAATTCTTCTTCTGGGCCCACGATGTTACTCTGGCCGCGAATTCCGTCATGCGGCTGCTCAGCGCCGAATATGGACTGAAGCTGTGCGAGTGGAAGCACTTCTACCGCCTGCTCGATGAAGCCGCCCTCCTGCATATTTTCCGCCTGGCATCTTGTCTGGACTCGATGGTGGTGGGCGCGCCCCAGATCGTGCCCCAGGTCAAGAAAGCCTGGCAGCAGGCGCGGAAGCTGGGAGCCAGCGGCCGCTATCTCGATGCCGTGTTGCAGAAGGCGCTTGCCGTCTCCGAGCGAGTGCACAAAGAGACTGCCATCGGTAAGGCGAAAGTTTCGATTCCATCGACCGCAGTGGAGTTCGCGCGCCAGATTTTCGGCAAGCTGGAAAACAAGCAAGTATTCCTGATCGGCGCCGGCGAGATGAGTGAACTGTTCGCTCGCGGATTGCTCGAACTCGGCGGCAGTTCCGTCCGCCTCGGCGTCATCAATCGCACTTTCCAGAACGCGGTCGACCTGGCGGCAAAGCTCGGTGGCGTCGCCATTCCCTTTGAGGACCGCCAGACGCATCTGGCCGAGGCCGACATCATTGTCTGTTCAACGTCCTGCCCGCACACAATTCTAGGCTACGAGGAAGTTGAGGCCATCGTCAGCGGCCGCAAGAGTCAAGTGATCCTGGGACAGCCGCTCAAGACGCAGCCGCTGGTGATCGTGGATCTAGCCATGCCTCGCGACGTCGAACCAGCCGTGCGCGACATCCACGGCGTGTTTCTCTGCGACCTTGACGATTTGGAAAACGTGCCTGACCCCAATGCACACGAGCGCGAAGCTGCCGCTGTCGAAGCCAACAAGATTCTCCAGGCCGAGGCTCAAGGGTTCCGCCGCAAGCTGAGCGCGGAGCGCGTCGTCCCCACCGTAGTCGCCTTGCGCTCGCGCCTTGACGAGTTCTGCCGGCAAGAACTGGATGCCTTTCGACAGGAAAACGGACCGTTCTCCAAGGATCAGGACGATATGTTAAATACCGTCCTGGCGAGAATGACGCAGCGCATCGCCGGATCCCTGACCCGCGAACTGAAGGAGCTTCCAGAAAAAGTGGAGCAGGAACAGCTGACCAGCGCCTTGCACCGCCTGTTCCATATTCCGACCGCCGCCCAACAGGCGATCGCCCGCACCAAGACGGTATAGCGACCCTGTAGAGCGGACACTCCTGTCCGCTGCCGTTGCCTTTGCCTTTGCCTTTGACTTTGACTTTGACTTTGCTTTTCCGACTCCAGGCTTATTCGACCCTAAAACTTTCCCAGCCACCGGTGCCCCCGGTTCGCGCTCGCACTATGAGCGCTAGCCTGGGTAAAGTCAGGCAAAATCAAAACGTCGGATTCAACGACCCAAACCCCTTGTCATCCTGAGCGGAGCAGAACGATTCGTGAAACGAATCGTACCGCGGAGTCGAAGGCCTGCTTCTTTTTCTTTTCGACCGGAGCCTGTAAAATTATCCGTCCAAACTGTTCAAAATTCTTCAGCGCTTCCGGGCCTTGGGTGTATTCCTGTTGCTTCATAGTGGAGTGTAGTCCTATGCCCTCAGAGAATCCTATTGATGAACACAAATCCGCCGATCAAGCTGATCCAAAACCCCACAGTAAAGGCGAGGCCACACCTAATCTCCCCCCACCCGCAAGGATTCTTCCAGTAGAGGTTGCGCCAGCCCCACACGGATCTCAAACAACCTGCACAACTCAAAAGGACTGGCACGACAAATTTAAGTTTTGGGCGGAATTGTTTGGGCTTGTAGTTTTGGTCGTCTACACCACCTTTGCTGGATGCCAATGGAAGGTTGCGAATGACACCTTGACCGAAATACGGAACAGCAAAGCTGATACTGGCCGGATCATTACGGCTTCTGAGACCCAAGCATATGCTGCGCAGAATATCCGCCGGATTGTTGTTTATTTACGCTGGACTGACTGCTTGGCAAGCATGTATGACTCGCGAACTTATTGACAAGACCACGAAGCAATTCCAAATTGACCAACGACCCTATGTATGGGATTCGGGAGACATGGAACCAACCCGGTTGGACGTAGTCGAGGGGAAACAGCTTCTCATAAATTTGAGTTGGATTAACTATGGCAGGTCGCCTGCGCTGAGAGAATCTGGCATCGGAGATATATTTGTCGGTCCCGATTGCATGGAGAAGGCTGATAGATGGTTTGCTAGCCTCGGAACAAACCCACTGCCGGGAGCGCCAATCAAGGAAAGAGTGATCCCGCAAGGCATCCCACCGAGCCCTGAAAAAGCGTTTGGAGGATTCACTACTATTGCGACCGACCACGTACTCAGCCATGATGAGGTTATCTACATCCTCAATACCGATAAGCCTATCGCGATGGTAAGCCGCATCGAGTACTACGACGGATTCGGCAACCGAAATTGGAGCGATAAATGTCTCTCCCGCTTTAAGAATGGCGCATTGCCAAACTGTGATCGGCACAATGAGATGCATTAGCCCTGTCACGACAACTAACAGCAGCGTAACAAGTACATGTGCAGGACGCACCCCAGTTTTTACGTCCAGTATGGCAATTCGGAAGGGCCAGCTGCCGCCATCGAATTCGATTGACTTAAGCTCCCTCGCACGCAACGATCAATAGGCGATCAATCACCGATTAGGGCAGTTACGAGATCCGTCCTCCAGGACGGCCCTCGAAACTGCCCTAAACGCATTTTCATTTCTTTGACAAGCTAACTTGAGGCGTTTAGCGGGCGGGAGCCCGCTGCCGAAATCCTGAGCGAAGCGAACGGATCTCGCAACTCCTTATTCTGGAAGACTTTACCTATAACCCCTTATTCCTGAATACTTTGCAAAAACTTCCCTCGCTAACGATGATTATGCACTTGACACACAAGAGCGCAAAATGACACCTTTAGAGGGCCGTGACAGGGCGCACTTAACTCCTCTAGTTTATTTGCGTTGAAGATGCAGATGTGGTAGTGTGATTTAGAAATCACACTACGGAAGCGTTGGGCATCGGTAGGCCTCCCGGACTTATAATCCGAAAACTCCGCAAGGGTTCTGAGGGTTCGACTCCCTCCGCTTCCGCTTTTTGGTTTATACCATAGTTTGATGCGGCATTTATCTCAGTCTTGAATCACAGCGGAGGCGGTGCTATTCTGCGTGTGTGTGTGATTTTTATGTCACGCATTTGTGGGACTAGTCCGATATGATACTTTGGAAGCGATCCCCAGAGAAGTCGTTATTTGTCAACGCGATGACGGGATCGAGCCATTTTCCGATTGGCTTAAATCACTAGTCCCGCTAACGCGAGCCAGGGTTCGCAATCGTATTGATCATGTTGAAGCTGGAAATCTCGGAGAACACAAGGGAGTCGGTGGTGGCGTCGTGGAACTAATCTTGGACTTCGGGCCAGGATATCGGGTTTATATCGGGCAAATTGGAACGGAAGTTCATCTAATATCCGGTGGCGCAAAGGGAACGCAGGATCGAGACATAAAAGACGCACAAGATTTTTGGGCAAGCCATGACTAGAAAAACGAGACCATATCGTGAAGCACTTCTGGAAGCTTTAGCCGATCCAATTGAGGCGGCCTATTATCTCAACGTGGCCCTTGAGGACTCGCCCGAGATGTTTCGGAAAGCGTGTCTCAACGTAATTCAAGCACATCAGGTGGCTACGGTTGCAAGAAGCGCCGGTATTTCGCGCGAAGGTGTCTATCGTACGTTTTCAGAGGAAGGAAATCCGACATTTGAGACATTACGATCCGTTCTTGATGTTTTGCAGATCAAGATGGAGTTTAGACCGAAAGAACCTGCTACTACTTCTTGGTTCCCTCTCCAAGTCCAAGGACAGATTAGGGAATTAAATATGACAACAGATGCGATTCCAGATGTTGTCATTATTGGCGCTGGAAATACGATTGTAGTGGAAGCTAAGCAAGGTATTAACCCAGCCTTTACTAGTCTTCAGTTGGGACAATACGCTTTCGCGCGACAGTTCTATTTTGATTACAAGAAACAACCTCACAAGGAAAATTATGTCTTCACTCAGCGTGCCGCAGAACGAGCCGAATCTTATGCCTGAGAAAATGCCTGAAATTGAGTTCACTTTTTCTCCGGATTTCAAAATGTTTTACGTAAATCACATCCAAGCTTCTTTTTCGCCTTTTGATATTACGTTCAGCATGGGTGAAGCCATAGGCGCTGGGAGCAGCGGCAAATTCACCATTCAGAATAAGGCGCGGGTGACGATGGCACCCCTAGAAGCAAAGATTTTCCTAAAGATACTTGCGGGGACAATCGCGAACTTCGAGAAGGCTATTGGACCGATTCCGGTTCCTCCCGGCGTTATGCCAGAGGAATCGGAGGTGATACGTGAAGGTTGATAAACAAAAATTCGAGACTCTCGTGCGGAAGATGCTGGATCAGAAACCAGAGAAGCGCGAGACCCTCAAGACTGGCGAGAAGAAAAAAGCAGCGACAATAATACCGTCTAAGCCTCAACCGCATCAGCAGTGAGTTCTTTATACTCCATCTGCTCTGTGGTGAGCATTCGGCGCACCGTCTGCTCAAAGCGATCTTCGACATTCCGCAAGTTGAAGCGGTTCTCAAACTCAGCCAAATAGCGATGCAGGTGCTTTATGCTCACGCGATGGAATGAGCCTATCAGGCCGCGCTTGAGCAGAGAGAATGCGCTTTCAATCGTGTTCGTGTGGACTTCCACATCTCCCGGCTTTACCCACTCGCGGCTGTGGTTCACGGTGCGATGCTTGCGCTTGAAATCCTTGTCCATTGCAAAGTCGTAGACGATAGCGGAATCAGTCACAATGCGCTTCGTGTTCGATGAAATGTGGCGATCCAACAGAGCTTTCATTGTGTCGGCTTTCAGGTTCGGGACATGGAAGAAACGCACGCGGCCACCGCGCTCACGCATACCGATAACCATGTCTTTCTTGGGGCGCGGCTTGCGTGCTATACCACGGCGAATAGATTTTCCACCGATGTACGTTTCGTCCACTTCCACGATGCCTGAAAGCTTAGTAGGGAAAAGATCTACCATCGCTTTGCGAATCCGATGAACCATGTACCACGCGGTTCGATACGAACCGATCCCCAGGTGCTGCTGTAGCTGTAGCGCAGACATTCCCTTTTTAGCATCCATGACAATCGCAATCGCCATGAACCATTTCGTAAGGGGAAGGTGCGAGCGGTGAAACACGGTGCCAGCAGTCGCGCTGAAACGGGAATTACAGGATGGCTCTAGGCAAGCGTAAAAGCGATCCCGCTTGTTCTTCGATTCCTTCTTGCGGGTGATACGGGAAATCTTGTCAGCGCCGCACACAGGACAGCGCACGCCACTAGGCCAGCGCATCCCTTCGAGGAAATCAAGGCATTGATCTTCGGTTCCAAAGGCTTTTGTGGTATCTATCAGGTTCATGGCTTGCCTCTACAACAGCATCATGCCAGAAACCTATTTGTGTGTCAAGTGCATAATCATCTCGCTAACCCCATGATTCTAATATACCGAGGTAGGTAGGGGGGGTGGGGGGGTAGGGGGGGTACCGGGATCAGAGCCCGCCGAGCGAGCGGATTACTGCTCTTCCGCCACGCTGGCTTGCGCGCCTTCTTCGTCGCCGCGAATCAGACCGAATTTCTTCAGCTTGTAGCGCAGAGCGTCGCGGCTGATGTCGAGCAGTTTGGCGGCGTGGGTCTGGTTGCCGTGGGCCTGGCGCATGGCCAACTCGACCATGGCGTGCTCCACTTCTTCGAGCGACGTTCCGCCTTCCGGAATATACAGCCGTGGGAGGGTGCGGCCGTTGGGCAAAGTTTGTCCCGCATCGGCGGGCGCGGTTCGTTCGAAGAGGGTGCGGCCACCGGATTCTCCGACGGAAAACGGGAGATATTCGGGGCGCAGAAAGGGCTCGTCTTCGAGAATCATGCCGCGCTCGATCGTGTTCTTGAGCTCGCGAACATTCCCCGGCCAGTTGTGGGTGAAGATAAGACGGCGGGTATCGTCGGTGATGCCGCGAATCGACTTCTTGAATCTGCGGTTGTAGCGCTCGATGAAAAAGTCGACCAGCGGCAGGATGTCTTCCTTCCGCTCGCGCAGCGGTGGAATAAAGATCGCGATAATGGCAAGGCGATAATAAAGGTCCTGGCGGAACTGGCCTTCGCGCACCGCTTTTTCCAGATCGCGGTTGGAGGCGGCGATCACGCGCACATCCACCTGCATGTCGCGCACGCCGCCGACGCGGCGGATGACCTGGTCTTCGAGCACGCGCAACAGTTTCGCTTGCAGCAGCGGAGAGAGTTCGCCAATTTCGTCGAGAAACAGCGTGCCGCCATCGGCCGCCTCGAACAGTCCCTTCTTCATCTGCTTGGCATCGGTGAAGGCGCCTTTTTCGTGGCCGAAGAGTTCGGCTTCCATCAGCGTCTCGGGAATAGCGGAGCAGTTGATCGCGACAAAGGGTTTTTCCTGACGCGAACTTTCGTAGTGGATGGCTTTGGCGATGAGGTCCTTGCCGGTGCCGCTCTCGCCCTGAATCAGGATGGTGGTCGCTTCGCTGGCCGCAACCTTGCGGACAAAGTTCATGAGCTCGGTCATCTTGGGCGAGACGCTGACCACGTCGTGGTAGCCGCCGACGCGCCGCACCTCGCCGCGCAGGGTCTGGACTTCGGCGCGCAGACTGGTCGCTTCGAGCGCGTTCTTGATGGTGATGTGCAGTTCGTCGAAATCGATGGGCTTGCCGACAAAGTCGTAGGCCCCGAGTTTGAGCGCGGCCTTCACATCGTCAAGCTGCGGATCGGCCGTGATCATGATGACGGCGCGAGCATCTCCGTTCTTCTTGAGTTGATCGAGAACTTCGATGCCGCTGAGGTCGGGCATGCGCACGTCGAGCAGCACGAGATCGGGTGATTCCCGCTGCGCCAGTTTGAGCCCAGGTTCCCCGGAATCGGCCTCGATTACGTTATAGCCCCACTCTTCGCACTTTTGGCGGAGCGACCAGCGCACCAAACGCTCGTCGTCCACGATCATGATCTTCTCTGTAGGCACCGTCGTTTAATTTACTACGAAACGGAAGCGGAATGCTCGGGGATTGAAGCCAGCCGCAGAATATCGGCTTAACGGTCGGGCTTTGTTGGGTTTGGACCGATGCCCGAACCTTCCGCGCCATCGCCAGTCCGCCCCAATGCCTTCTCGGGGATCAGCTCTTGAGGGCGATGAAATTCGACATCGTTGCGGCCGGAATCGGTCTTCCACGGCATCTGGACGGTCAAGGCTTTCCTCTGGCCTTCGATTACTGTATACATATTCGTTTTGGCGATCTTGGCTTTAGGAGCTTTCCGTGAAATTGCGTTTCGCTGCATTTCTGGCCGCTGTGCTGTTCATGTTGTCCAACTTTTTCGCTGTCGCCGCCCAGGATACGGATGCAGGCCCAAAGTCTCAGACGGTTCCTGCCTCGCCGAAGAGCAAGTCCAAGAAAGATCAGGCCAAAGCAGTAAAGAAGGAGGAACCTGCCGAGGCGAAGAAAGGCGGGATGACGGCCGATACCTTTTCGGGCTTTAAGTTTCGTTCGCTGGGACCGGCCGTGGCTTCGGGACGGGTGATGTCGATCGCCGTGAACCCCAGGAACAAGTTCGAGTACTACGTGGGCGTGGCTTCCGGCGGAGTGTGGAAGACGGTGAATGATGGCACGACTTGGACTCCGGTGTTTGACGAACAGGGATCGTATTCGATCGGTTGGGTGGCGCTGGATCCAAATGATACGTCGGTGGTTTGGGCGGGAACGGGCGAGAGCAACAGCCAGCGCAGCGTGGCTTATGGCGATGGGATTTACCGGTCGGATGATGGCGGGAAAAGTTGGCAGAATCTGGGGCTGAAGAAGTCGGAGCACATTGGGCGCGTGGTGATTGATCCGCGCGACTCGAAAGTAGTCTATGTGGCCGCCGAGGGGCCGCTGTGGGGGCCGGGTGGGGATCGCGGCCTTTATAAAACAACGGATGGCGGAAAAGATTGGAAGGCGGTACTGACCATCAGCGAGAACACCGGCGTGGTGGATGTGGCGCTGGATCCGGCGAATCCGGACATCGTGTATGCAGCGGCCTATCAGCGGCGGCGGCATGTTTACACGCTGATCGACGGCGGGCCGGAAAGTGCAATTTATAAATCGACGGATGCGGGCACGACCTGGAACAAGTTGAAGTCGGGGCTGCCGACGGTGGATATAGGAAGGATTGGGCTGGCGGTTTCGCCAGCGGATCCGAATGTGGTGTATGCCACGATCGAGGCGGCCGATGGCAAAGGAGGAATTTTCCGTTCCGCGGATAAGGGCGCGACATGGGAGAAGCGTAACGAGTTTGATGTGGGTGCGATGTATTACGCGCGGGTTGTTGCCGATCCGAAAAACGTGGACCGCATCTTTGTGATGAATGTGAATTTGCGGGAGTCGCTGGACGGCGGCAAGACTCTGAAAAAAGTCAGCGAGACGAACCACCACGGGGACAATCACGCGATCTGGATCGATCCCGACAACACCAAGCATTGGCTGCTGGGGTCGGACGGGGGCATGTACGAGACTTATGACGACGCCAAGAGCTGGGAGTTCAAGGCAAACCTGCCCACGGTGCAGTTCTATGATGTGGCGGTTGATAACGCAGTTCCCTTTTACAACGTGTGCGGAGGAACGCAGGACAACTTTTCCTGGTGCGGCCCGTCGCGCACCCGCAATCTGAACGGCATCATGAATGCGGATTGGTATGTTACGACGGGCGGGGATGGCTTCCGTTCGCAGGTCGATCCCCTCGATGCGAATACGGTTTATTCGGAATCGCAGTATGGCGTGCTGGTGCGTTACGACAAGCCGACGGGACAGGAGTTGTTGCTGCAACCGCTCGAGGGCAAGGGCGAACCTCCGCTGCGCTGGAATTGGGATTCGCCGCTGATCATCAGTCCGCACTCGCATACGCGCCTGTATTTTGCCGCCAACAAACTGTTCCGCAGCGACGATCGCGGAGATACGTGGAAGGCAATCAGCGGGGACCTGACGCGGCAGATCAATCGCAATTCGCTACCAGTGATGGGAAAGGTCTGGGGACCGGATGCGGTGGCGAAGAACACATCGACTTCGTTTTACGGGAACATTGTTTCCTTGACGGAGTCGCCGAAGAAAGAAGGATTGATTTACGCAGGCACTGACGATGGGTTGATTCAAGTGACCGGCGATGGGGGACAGAACTGGACGAAGTATGACAAGTTTCCGGGCGTGCCGGAAATGACGTATGTGAGCCGGTTGGCGGCTTCGCAGCACGATCCCAGCACGGTTTATGCGGCGTTTGACAACCATAAGAATGAAGACTTCAAACCGTATCTGCTGAAGTCAACCGACTCCGGTACGACGTGGAGTTCGATTGCCGGAGATTTGCCGGAGAACGGTCCCGTTCTGGCGTTTGCGGAAGACCCAGTGAAGGCCAATCTTCTGTTCGCAGGAACGGAATTTGGTGTGTTCTTCAGCGCAGACGGCGGGGCGCACTGGGTACGGCTGAAGGGCGGCCTGCCGACGATTGCGGTGCGCGATATGGTGATTCAGGCGCGGGAAAGCGATCTGGTCATCGCAACGTTTGGACGCGGATTCTATGTGCTTGACGACATCGCTCCCTTGCGGCAGATGAAAGCTGAGGCGCTGGAGCAATCCGCGATGCTGCTGCCGGCGAAGGATGCGCTGCTCTATATGGAGCGGCATCCGCTGGGCGAACCGAAGAAGGGATTTCAGGGAGACGCGTTTTATATGGCCGATAATCCGCCTTATGGGGCGGTATTCACGGCGTATTTGAAAGACAAGGTCAAGACTAAGAAGGACAAGCGGCAGGACTCGGAAAAAGAAGCGGCTAAGAAGAACCAGACTCCACCGTATCCCTCGATGGAGGAGCTGCGCGCCGAGGCGGAAGAGAAAAAGCCGGAACTATATTTTGTGATTTATGACGAGAGTGGCGCGCCGATCCGGCGCGTGGAAGGCGGCACCGATAGCGGATTTCAGCGCGTGGCGTGGGATCTGCGCTATGCCGCACCCACTTTGAAAGAACATTCTGGAGAGGGCGAAGAAGAAGATTACCCGCCAGCGTCGTCCATGGGACCGCTGGTTATGGC
This sequence comes from uncultured Acidobacteriaceae bacterium, assembly GCA_963778255.1. Lineage (GTDB taxonomy): Bacteria > Acidobacteriota > Terriglobia > Terriglobales > Acidobacteriaceae > Acidiflorens. Next base: position 10,484 of record CAVZUP010000242.1, on the reverse strand, counting down.
GGGGAATTATTCCGTACGCATGTTTCAAGAAATCGATGGCGCGGCGACGGAACTCGCGGGGCCGCAGCCGTTCAAGGTGGAGGCTGAGGGTGCGTCGGCGATGAATCCGGCGGATCGGACGGCGCAGGCAGAGTTTCAGCGGAAGGTTGTACAGCTGTATCGGGCGGTGTGGGGCGCCGAGCACTCGGCGGATGAGGTGGCAACTCGGCTGAAGTCGATTCGCGAGGCCTTGCGTGAAGTACCTGCCGTGCAAAAACAGTTGGGCGCGATTGCCGATTCGATCGAACAGCACAACCGCGACATTCAGCGTGCTTTGACCGGCGACAAGGTATTGCAGGCGCAGAATGAGCCCGTGCCATCGTCGATTGACAATCGAGTGACCGCTATCATGGAGGGCGAGCGATTTTCGCTGGCCAAACCGACGCAAACGCACATTGACCAATACAACATCGCAGTCTCGGAATTCGCGGGGCAGTTGGAAAAGCTGCGCGCGCTGGTCGAGACCGACCTGAGCAAACTGGAAACAGATATGGAGGCAGCGGGAGCTCCGTGGACACCGGGCAGGGTTCCGGTGTGGTCGGAGAAACGCTGACATCGAAGAATCGACGCGCGGCTTGGCGTGAAACGGAGTGCCGAACCGTACCTATCGCGGCCGACTCTAGGCGACATTCGGGTGCCACTTAAGCCGATTAACGCACTGATCTCCCCTATAATGGCGCGATGAAGATCCTAGTATCGCTGCTGCTCATGCTGGCGGCTCTGCCCGTCGCAGCCCAGACGAGCGACCACTCGTCGATGGGTGTCGTCGCTGCCGCCCAGGACGAACGGCTTGGCGCAGTCTCGTTCCCCGTCACCTGCGCAAGCTCGTCGCAGGCGCCTTTTAACCGCGGAGTGGCTCTGCTGCATGATTTCTGGTACGAGGAGGCGCGGAGCCAGTTCGATCGGCTCATCAAGAGCGACCCGGGCTGCGCCATGGCGCACTGGGGCGCGGCAATGAGCGTCTTCCACCAAATCTGGGACCGCCCCGATGTGGACGACATGAAGCTGGGATGGGCGGAGATGCAGAAGGCGCAATCCCTCACCGCGGGCACCGAGCGAGAGCGCGCTTATATCGCCGCACTCTCTGGCTTCTATCAACCTGGCGGCGGGGAATTTCCCACACGCATTGCGGCTTACTCGGCGGCGATGGCCAGCCTGTACGCTCACTATCCCGATGATGTGGATGCTGGCGCCTTTTACGCGCTCTCGCTGCTTGCCGCCAAGGGGCTTGACGACACCAGCATGGCACCGGAGCGCAAAGCGATGGCGGTGCTCGCGCCACTCTTCGCAAAGCATCCCGACCATCCCGGTCTGGTGCACTACGTCATCCACGCTTGCGACAACCCGGCCATGGCCGCTGACGGGCTGGCCGCCGCCGACCACTACGGCGAGATCGCGCCGTCGGGCCCGCACGCGTTCCACATGCCTGGACATATCTATGCGCGGCTGGGCCTGTGGCCGCTGGACATTGCTTCCCAACTCGGCTCCATCGCGGCCTCGCAGGCCGCGGAGGCGCGGGGCGAGAGCGGCATCATGGATGAGCCGCATTCCTACGACTTTCTGCTCTATGCCTATCTGCAAAGCGGCCAGGACGCGCGGGCCAAATCGGTGCTCGATCAGAGCTCAGCGACATCGACGATGATCGCGTCGATGCCGGGTATGGGGTCCACCTACATGGATGGAATGGTCCCGTACTATCGTACGAAGCTGCCCGTCTTCTATGCGCTCGAGATGCGCGATTGGAAGTCGGCGGCGGCGCTGGAACCTGTCGCCGGGGCGCCGCCGGAGGTATCCACCCTGGTGTACTGGGCGCGGGCGCTGGCTCATGGACGCCTACGCCAGCCGGAGCAGGCGCGGGCCGACCTTGCCCGCTACAACGAATTGATGGCTGAGGTCCGGAAGGGCAAACACGCCTACGTAGCCGAGGGTACTGCTGCGAAGATCGAGCGCGGCGAGATGCTGGCTTGGACTGCGTTCGCTGAAGGCAGGCGCGACGAGGCGCTCAATAACATGCGGACGGCGGCTGACCTGCAGGATAAGGTGGGCCAGGGCGAGGTCGACATCCCCGCACGTGAAATGTTCGCCGACATGCTGCAGGAGTTCGGTCAGCCACAGCGGGCCCTGGCCGAGTACGAGGTGGCGCTCAAGCTCAGCCCGAACCGGCTGAACGGCCTCTACAACGCTGGCCGGGCGGCAGAGGCCGCCGGCGAGAAATCGAAGGCGGAGTTCTACTACGCCGCGCTGCTGAGGTCCACCAGCAACGGAGAGAACTCGGCTCGTCCCGAGCTCGCCCACGCCAGGAGCTTCGTCTCCCGATAGGGCAGGCGCCCAATTAGCTGTCCTCCCGACCTGAATGTTGGAGGCAAGGGATGCAATGCCGAAACCACACACCAAGACCCCGCATCGGACGGGCTTCCTCCGGTCCTTTATTCGATGGCTTGTCATCGGCGTGGTGCTTCTTTGGTCGCTGGCTACGCTGATCCTCGTGGTGGCCCGGTGGATCGACCCACCGACAACCGCTGTGCACATGCAGCGCCGCTTGCAGGCCTGGATTCACCACACGCCGTATCGCGAACGCTACAAATTCGTTCCGCTCAGCCAAATCTCGCCCGATCTCCAGCACGCTGTAATCGCCGCCGAGGACGCGCACTTCTACCAGCACCATGGATTCGACTGGCACGAGATCGAAATCGCTGCCGAAGACGATTTGGAAGGCGAGCGCACTCGCGGAGCTTCCACCATTACGCAGCAACTCGTAAAAAACCTATTCTTCGGAACGGGCCGCTCGATCCTCCGCAAGGGCGCAGAGGTCACACTGGTACCGGTGGCCGAAGTTGTCCTCGGCAAACGGCGCATTCTGGAGATATACCTCAACGTGGTCGAATGGGGCCCTGACATTTATGGTGCAGAGTCAGCGTGTCGTTATTACGACGAAACCACAGCCCGGAATATCGGCCGGCAGCAGGCGGCACGGCTCGCTGCAATTCTGCCGGCTCCCCTGAAGCGACGCCCCGAGCGCATGAATCACTACAGCGCGATCATCCTTAAGCGGATGGGCCAAATGGGTTGGTGATCGGGGCTAACATTTTACCGATGTGACGGCTTTCATTGAATTTCTTGCCATCGTGTGACCATGCGAAGGCTTCCACGACTGCTGGCTGTTGAACCTTAGCGAGCGCATCGTGCAACGCGTGGGTGTTTGTTTTCCAGCGGCGAGAACTGCCAGACAGCACGTCCTAAGACTTGGTTGACTAGGACGCTCAGGCCTGAGCGGAGGGCGCCAGAAAAGGCAGCAGAACCGTGAACTGGCTTCCCTTCCCCACTGCGCTGCTGACCTCGATGCGGCCGTGGTGCTCTTCCACGATACGGCGGGCCAGCGAAAGACCGAGACCGGTGCCATTGCCCTTGGTGGTGAAGAAAGGCCGGAAGATGTTGGCCAGGTTCTGCGGCGCGATACCGCGTCCGGTGTCGCTGACAACCACCGTGGCGTAATCGGCGCGCGAACCGATCTCGACCCGGACCGTGCCCTCGCCCTCGAGGGCTTGGACCGCATTCAGGAGAAGATTCAGCAGCACCTGGTGAATCTGATCGCTGTCGTGTTCGACCTCCGAGAGATCGGTTGCCTTCTGTAGTTCGATGTTGATGGGCTTGGAGAGCACCTGCTGGCGCGCCAGCATCACGGCGTGCTCCACGGTCGTGTTGAGGTTGCTCAGGCAAATCTGTGGCGGATGCGGGCGCGCCGTTTCCAGAAGGTCGGTGAGGATGCGGTTGATCTGCGCGATTTCTAGGCGAACGTCTTTTACCACCGCCCGCGCCGGGCTGGTGGAAGGCAGATCGCGGCCGATGATTTCGATGACTCCAGCGATTCCCGCCAGCGGGTTGCGAATCTCGTGGGCCAGGCCCGCGGCCAATTCGCCGAGCGTCGCCAAATGCTCGGCCCGCGACATTTGGGTGCGATGCAGGGACTCAATCTCTTCCCGGCTTTCCCGCAGTTGCCGCATCATGTGATTGAAATTGCGGCCGAGGTCTCCAATTTCATCGTTGCGGCGGGCAAAACTGACGGCGACGTTAAGATTGCCTTCACTCACCTGCGCGATTTTCTCCTGCAACTCGACCATGGGCCGCTGCACAAAATGGGCCAGTCCAAGAATGGACACGGCGCAAATGACGACCGCGCCCGCGCCCGCGACGAAGAGCACCAAGTGGCGATCCGGATCGCGCAAGGACACAGTTGCCAGCGTGAACAGCAACAACCCGGCCAACAGCACGAACCCAACCGGCAAGATGGCCTTCAACTGCCAATTGAAACGGACGGAGCCAATGCGGGAGTCTTCTTCTGCCTGCTCTGAATTCGCTGATTCGCTGTGAACGACGCGGCTAAGCTCGACACCCATTTCATCGGCAGCCTGGTCAACAACAACTTTCTTATGCCCGCCGCTCGCGGAGCTACCCGGCGATGAACCGGCCGTAGCAGTGGCGCTGGCAGTCTCTGCCAGTAGGTCCTTTGCCGAAGCTGCGGACTGCGAGCGGTTAAGCATAGGCGTGGAGTCCAGGCAACAGGTACGTCACACCGAAGAACGTGAACATGACCACGGCAAAACCGAGGATGGCGAAATAAGCGGCCCGACGGCCACGCCATCCCCGAGTGATACGCATGTGCAGATAACCGGCATACACCAACCAGGTGATCGCCGCCCAGGTCTCCTTGGGATCCCAGCTCCAATACGATCCCCAGGTCTGGTTTGCCCAGTACGCCCCGGAAGCAATCATCAGAGTCAGCAGGGGGAAGGCAAGACAAATCGTCTTATAGGTGATCCGGTCAAGGTTGTCCGCGCTGGGCAGCGAACGCTCCAAGTCCGGCCGCCGCCACAGCAGTAACAGATACAGGAGCGATATGAAAATTCCACCCACCAGCCCCGAGAGAATGAAGGGACTGGCTGCCAGGGTGGTGGGGAATAAGCCGTCAGCGTCGAGCGATGGATAACGGCCATCGCGGGCACGCACCAGAAACATGACCAGCGTCATTACCTGCAAAAGAATGCTGAGGAACACCGCGCGATTGGCCAGCGGCAGGAAGCTATCGTCCTTCTTGAGCCGCGTCAACCCGTAGAAGACCAGCGGCGAAGCCACCACCAGAAGTGTCAACATCATCAGCCAGCCGAGGTCCGGAACCACCACGAACAAGCGCACGCCTTTGGAAAGGAAAACTTCCGCCTTGACTTCCGGATTCCAAGCCACGAGATTCAGTCCGCCCCATTTCTCGAAGCGCGTTAGAACAATGCTGGCATAAATGCTGATCGTGCTGGCGCTGGTGACGGCGAGGACGGTCTCGGTCTTCAGGTGATCCTGGATCAGGAACATCATGGCCAGAGCGAAGCTGAGCGCGCATGCGGCGTATGCCAGCATGGCCAGCGTGACGTGGACGTGCAGCCAGGTCGACTGCAACGCGGGCACCAGGGGATGAACCTCGGTGCGCAATAACTGCATCAGCACCACGCCCACGATCGCCACCGGCATGGTGACCGTGCCAATGACCTTCACGTCATATTTCTTTTCGGCGACCAGCGTGAGCACGGCCAGCGTCCACACGAAGCTGAGCAGCATTTCGTAGACGCTCGAAAACGGCGCGTGTCCGGATTCGTACCAGCGGTGCACGATGGCTGCGGTATTGGCGACCAATCCGAGCAAGGTGGCAAGCGAGGCAAACTTCACGTAGGCCGGCGTGCCGGTGACTCCAAATCCCAGGTATAACGCGCCGGCGCCAGCGTAAAAAATCAGCGCAGCAAAGAGGAAGTTGGTCTCGTTCAGAATATTTCCACTCTTCACCACATTCAGAAATGCCATGAACAGCAGGAACACGATGGCCAATCCGACCAGCACGATCAGGGTCATGCCGGTTGCGGGCTGCTGCTGCTGTTCCGTGTTTACTCTTGCCATTACCATCCTCCAAATGAGCCGTTCGGGTGCTCGATTGTTCAGGAATCGAGCGTTCAGTCTACTGCGACCGTCGCCATCTGCTCGCTCGGCGCGGTGCTGGGACTGAGTTTTAATTCTTTTTCCACCGACGCCACGAGATCGCTAAAGCGCTGCTCGAAAGCGTCCCGGTTGCGGTTCGCGGTTCCACCCATCCACAGCGAGCACTTGCCCGTGTTCGGATCGCGAACCGGTACCACCCAAAACCGCATATGCACAACGTAGAACACAAAGGTCAATCCCACGCCCATCAACACCACGCCGGACCACACTCCCCACTGCCCCGGTTCGTGCGAAACCTGCAATCCGGTGTAGTGGACCAATTTCAGGTCGGTGGCATGAAACTGATAGGGCGCCTTCGAGTTGTCGGCCACTTCCTCCAATGGCGGAAACCACACGTCGAAATCTTGCCCGGCTTTCTTTGAAGTCACCACCAGGTGGGCGGCAGGATTTTCCAAGTAGTTCGACTTCTTATACACCTGCCCGTCGCGCACTGCGTAGTCGGGAAAGAACTCAGCGAAGCGTACCGTGGTATCGGGATCGAGGGAAACGGAGTCGTTTACGGCTAATCCGAGTGTCTGTTTCTCGCCGGTGCCGTCGCTCCTTCTAGCTTCCAACGAGAGTTTGTCTACCTTGCCATTCGAACCGTAGCTCGACTGATAGAAGCGAACGCCGTTGTAGAGAAGCGGATCGTTGACCACAATTTCCTTGGTCTTCACGTCGCGTCCGTTTTCGACAACCGCCAGCTTGGACCACCATTTTTTCGGAGTGCCGTCCTGATAGTTTTCCTGGCCGGCGGTATCGCAGCGAATGGAAAACGGGAGCGTGCGCTTGCTGCCGTCGCGGACTTCGATCACGTTGGAGGTCTGGCCTTCGTTCAGGCTGAGATAGCCACGCCATCCCCAAAGGCCGTCCACGATCGTGCCAAAGAAGATCAGCAGCAGGCTGGCGTGGACGATATAGACCGCAAGCTCGGAGATGCGGTGGCGTTCGGCAAAAACTCCGAAGTGGTCGGCGCGCACCACGCGCTCCGGTTTGTATCCCATCGAATGCAGAGCGCGCTCGGCGGCCACCAGTCCAGACTCCTCGTCGGCGATGGGCAGCGATTTCTGCGGATGCAAAGCGCGGCGGAAACTCTCATCGGGGTATTTGTACGGACGCGAGAAGTAACGCCACGAGTTGGGGAACCGATCGATGGAAGCGGCGATGATGGTCACACTGACCAGCGCCAGCAATCCGATGAACCACCAGGCGTGAAATACGTCGGTCAATCCGAACGCGTCCAGGATTTTGAGCACCTGCGGCGAATAGGCGTTCTGCATTTCGTCGGCTTCGGTCGCCGGACGCTGCAGCACGACGGTTCCAACCGCCGCGAGTATCACGACCAGAATCAAGAGCACCACGCCGGTCTGGATGGAGGCGATGGTGCGCCACGTTTTGTGGCCCAATGAGCGCAAACCTACGGCCATATCTTCTCCCCTAATCCCACTGCTTAAATGCAACTGCCACGCCAGACCGGTCGTGACGCGTAAGCGACACATTAAACACGGGTTAGAAGATAGGACCGCAATCGCAACGACGGCTGCTTTGGGCTAAATCGCGCACTCCCGCCCAGTTCGGCGGGGATTTCACACATCACAGTGGACCGGTGACGGCCCTCACTCACCCGTGTGACGGGTACACCGAGCGTTTTGCGGGGTTATGTTTGGGGCATTTCACCGATGATGCTGTGGCAGAAGGCCCATTCGCGGTTCATAATTATGCCGAAGGGTCGCCGGACTGGACTGCATCATATTTATCAACCTGCTTTTGTTCAGTCACTTACACGCAGGTTGCAACTTGTATGATTTTTTTTGTGATACGGTGATTTTCGTGCACAAGCACGCCTCGGAGGTTGTGTGAGACTGCTCCCCCGTTCCATCTGGTTCCGCAAGGAGACCGTGAATCCGACCGGTCTTGGTCTTAACGTCCTTATTTTTTTCGCGCTGTTTGCGCTGCTAGTGGCGCGCGCTACTGCAGCAGTTCATCCGGTTCCTTTGGAAAAGAACGTCGACGCTGCCAAATGCCTCGAATGTCACGAGGACAAGTCGAAAGGCAAGGCCGTCCATTCCGCCATCGCGATGGGCTGCATGAGTTGCCATGAAGTCCGGGTCAACAAAGACATTACCCGCATCAAGTTGATTACTACGACTCCGCAGGCGCTCTGCCTCACCTGCCACGCCGACAAAGACGCAGCAACGCTGAAGGGGACCGTGCATCCGCCCGCGGTGCGCGATTGCATTAAATGCCATGATCCGCATACTTCGGATAACAAGAATCAACTGTTGAAAGCCACATCGGGCGAAAAGAAAGACAATCTCTGCCTCACCTGCCACACCCAGGGCCTGAACGTCCCCGAAAAAGGCAGCCGTCACGCCGCTCTCGATTCGGGATGCGATACCTGCCACACGACGCACAAAGTCGGCGAGAAGGGGAAGCAGGAGTTTGACAATCATCTGACCAAAGCCGTCCCCGCGCTCTGCATTGACTGCCACGACGTCAAGGATGCCGCACTCATCAAGACTCACCAGGGACAGCCCTTTGGCGCAGCCAACTGCACGCAGTGCCACGATCCGCACCAGTCGGCGCTACCAAAGCTGATGCAGAAGTTTACCCATCCACCCTTCGCCGACAAGAGCTGCGATGCCTGTCACGCGCCCGCAAAGGACGGCAAAGTTGTCCTGACCAACACCGACACCCGAGCGCTTTGCGCCACCTGTCACAGCGATCAGGCGGAACACATCGACAAGGCCAAAGTGCCGCATCCCGGAGCCCAGGGAGAATGCGTGGCATGTCACAATCCCCATGCCGGCAAGAGCCCCGGCTTCCTGCAACCGGACCCGGTCCGCGCCTGCCTGGCTTGCCATTCCGATCAGGCCGACCAGTTTAAGAAAGCACATTTACATCAACCCGCCTTTGTACAAGGATGCGCGACTTGTCACGAGCCCCACGGCGGTAACAACGATCACTTGTTGCGCACGGAGAAGCCAGATTCGCTGTGCCTCGAGTGCCATGGGCCCAACGCTCCGGAGCCGAAGAAGCTCGAAGCCGAGCACCTGATCACCATCTTCAACGGGAGCGTACGACTTCCCGAGGATTATTTTAAGAAGAACAAAGCGGTTGTGCTGCCGTTGCAGTTTGGACGCGGGCATCCGGTTGCAGGCCACCCTGTGGTCGACGTGCCCGATCCGACCGATATCACGAAGATCCACGCTAAGATCAACTGCATGTCGTGTCACCAGCCGCATGCGTCGGCGGAGCCCGACCTGCTGGTGAAGGACCAGGCCAACAACGGCGCTTTCTGCGCTACTTGCCACAAGGATCTGACAAAGAGGTAGCGCGGGGGAGAATTGCGCCGAGGAGAATGAATACCATGTCCGAAGTGAGAACAAACTTGAATCCGAATTCCAAGGGCCGGTTCGTGTCGTGTCGGAAGCTCGGCCTTGCGCTTCTTACTCTTGCGCTTGTGCTTGCGAGCGGTTCCGCGTTCGCGGACAAAAAGAAAAAGAAGGATGAACCCGCGAACGTCCCGGTCATCGATTACTCCAACATCGTCTGGCCGAATCCGCCTGCGATTGCGCGCATAAAATTCCAATCGTGGTATGCGGCCGAAAAAATATCGCAGGTCGAGGCCGGGACCAACACCAAGAAAGCGAAATGGATGGACCGCCTGGCGGGCACTCAGTCTCAGGACGAACAAAAGGTCCTGTGGCAGTTCGCGGAACCGTACGGCATCGCCATCGATTCCAAGGGCAACTTATTTGTGGCGGATCAGAAGGTGGGAGCCATCTTCATCTTCAACACCGAAACCCGCGATCTCGATATGATCAAGAATAAGGTACATGCCCATTTCGCGCGCATCATTGGATTAGCAATGGACGATGGCGACCGTCTCTTCGTTTCCGATCCCGGCCTGCGCCACGTGATTGTCTTCGATTCCACCCACAAGGCGACCGACGTGATCACCGAGGGATTGGTCGACCCGGGATCGCTGGCCCTCGACCGCGAGAACCGCTTGCTTTATGTGTCCGATATCCAACTCGATCAAGTGCTGGTATACGACGCGGACTCGCTTAAACTACTCCGCAAGATCGGCACCGCCGGACATCACCATGAACTCACGACGCCCGGGGATTTCGCCAGGCCGACCGGGTTGGCGGTCGATCACGAAGGCAATCTCTACGTCTGCGATACCCTGAACGACCGCATCGAGATTTTTGACGCTGACGGAAAATTCATCAACACCTTCGGAAAGCCCGGAGACGGTCCGGGATATTTCGGGCGTCCCAAGGGAGTAGCGATCGACGGCGACGATCATATCTGGGTCGCCGACAGCATGCAGGATCGGGTCCAGGTGTTCAACCAGGAATTTCAGCTCCTGATCTCCTTTGGCGGGCATGGCATGCTTCCCGGGCAGTTTCAGGGTCTGGTCT
>CAVZUP010000241.1:0-3171 GCA_963778255.1 uncultured Acidobacteriaceae bacterium | reverse complement strand
AGAGTGTTCTAGCCGCCAGCTATAATCCGCAGTAACTGAAAGCTGACGGCTGAGAGCTGACAGCTGCCTCTATGCGCTTCGAACTTTTCGTAGCAACCCGCTATTTGCGCGCCAAACGCCGCCAGGCGTTCATCGGCGTCATCACCGGCATCTCCATCCTCGGAGTGGCAGCCGGAGTAGCCTCGTTGATCGTCGCGCTGGCCATCAATAACGGCTTTCGCCAGGACTTGCAGGCACGCCTTCTGGGCTCGACCGCGCACATCAGTCTGTTGCGAGTGCAGAGTGACGGCATCAGCGACTGGCGTCCGCTGCTGGAGAAATTATCGAAACAGCCGCACGTAGTCGCAGCCGCGCCCGCAATTTACGAACAAGTGCTGATTTCGCGCGGCCCAAGGGCGCGCGGCGCCGTGCTCAAGGGGATGCAGCCGCAGTATGAGCGCAAGGTGAGCGATCTGCTGAACTCGGTGACGCTGGGATCGGCAGCGGCGCTGGAAGAAGCACAGGCGGTCGGCGCGGGCGATTCCTCCGCAGCAAAAGCAAATGCAAACCCAACAGCGGCGGACAAGAGTGTCCGCCCCACACCCGCCGACTCTCCCGACGACCTTGCCGGAGTGCAGCAGCGCGTCGCCGCCATGCCTCCCATCATTCTCGGCAAAGACATGGCCGAGGAAATCGGCGCGACCGTGGGCTCGGTAGTGCTGGTAACGTCTCCGCAGGGCGAGCTCACGCCGTTCGGCATGGTGCCCAAGTACATTCGCTTTCACGTCGCGGGAATCTTCAACTCGGGCTTTTACGACTACGACTCTTCCTGGGCGTTCATCCGCCTTTCCGACGCGCAGAGCTTGTTCGGATTGGGCGACGTCATCTCGGTCATCCAATTCAAGCTCGACGATATCTACCGCGCCGGCGACGTGGCCCGCTCGCTCGAAGAAGCCGCTGATCTTTCCCAAGGAGACCACGCTTCCGGAAGCCACGGCTTCATGGCCACCAGTTGGATGGAACAAAATAAGCCTCTGTTCCGCGCTCTGCGCCTGGAGCGCGTCGTAACCTTCATCACCATCGGCCTGATCGTGTTCGTGGCCGCGCTCAACATTCTGATCTCGCTGATCATGATGGTCATGGAGAAAACGAAAGATATCGCCGTGCTCATGTCGCTAGGCACCAAGAAGAAACAGATCCGCCGCGTCTTCATCGCGCAAGGCGTGCTGATCGGCGTGATCGGCACCGCCATCGGCCTCGTCCTCGGCTACGGGATCTCATGGGCCGGCGGACACTACCACTTCATCTCGCTCTCGCCCGAAGTCTATTCGATCGACTACGTCCCCTTCGCGGCGCGGCCAATCGACGGCCTGATCGTTTCGCTGGTTTCCATCGGGATTTCATTCGTAGCCACGATTTATCCGTCATGGTCGGCAGCGCGAATTCTGCCGGCCGAAGCCTTGCGCTACGAGTAGTACTCCGCTCGCGGGGATTCACTTCTCGTCGCGCAACATGTTCTCAACGCGCGCTATTCTGTGACCCCGGTCACAGGCAACCCTCACGCGGCGGTATACATTCCTCGCAGAGTTCGTTTCCGTCAGCGAAATCGCGGGAGCGAGCTGTTCTCCTTGTGAGTCTGCTGGATCATGCTCCCATGGATCGTGGTCTAATGGATTCAGGGACCGCATTCCCAAGCGGCAGCGGGAAGCGGCCCTGATACTTAGGAGGCGGCGTTTGCATCCAATGACTCAAGATCCTCTCTTGAGGGTCGAAGGGTTAAGTAAGGTGTTTCGCTCAGGCGAAGCGGAACTCGTGCTCTTTGAGAATCTGTCCTTTCAGGTCGCGAAGGGAACGATGCTGGCCATCGTGGGGCAATCGGGTGCCGGAAAGAGCACCTTGTTGCATATCCTGGCGGCTCTTGATCGTCCCTCCGCCGGTGCCGTATACTGCGCCAACTCCCAAGTGAATGCGCTTTCCGAGGATGACGCCGCCGAGTTTCGTAACCGCGAGATCGGCTATGTCTGGCAATTCCATTACCTGTTGCCGGAATTCACCGCCCTGGAGAATGTCGCCATGCCCCTGCTAACCCGCGGGCAAGCGCTGTCTTCGGCCGAAAAGGAGGCTACGCGCTGGTTGCGCGAAGTGGGACTCGAGGCGCGCGGGCATCATCGCTCTGGCGAGCTTTCCGGCGGCGAGCAGCAACGGCTGGCCTTGGCGAGGGCGCTCATCACCCAGCCGCAAGTCCTGATGGCTGATGAGCCTACCGGCGATCTCGACGGACGCACCGGGGAATTGGTCTTTGAATTGATCGCGAGCTTGCACCGGGAGCATCAGCTGACCTCCCTGATCGCGACCCACAACCTGGCGTTTGCACGTAGGTGCCATCGTGTTTTACGGTTGCATCAGGGCAGAATAGAAGAAGTTGCGCCCGAGTCGCTGCCGTCGTGACCAAAGGCAGAGCACATCAGGGTTACAGAACGAAAGTTGAAAGACTGGAGTACCCGAAGGTAAGGCTCTACGGGTTACTACAAGGCCGATATCGCTTGGGAGTTTGGGCGATATAAATGCATAATTAGTGGTAGGTCATGGGTTTGGCGGAGTCGCAAGCGCGTTCCGCAGGAACTCGGGGGGAATTGGTATATGTTCGAACGCTATACGGAGAAAGCCAGGCGCGTCATCTTCTTCGCTCGCTATGAGGCCAGCCAGTTCGGCTCTCCTTATATTGAGACCGAACACCTGCTGCTCGGACTGCTGCGTGAAGACAAAGCGCTGACTAACCGTTTTCTGCGCTCCCATGCGTCGGTGGAATCGATCCGGAAACAGATCGAAGGTCACACCACCATCCGGGAAAAGGTTTCCACCTCGGTCGATCTTCCCCTGAGCAATGAATGCAAGCGCGTTCTCGCCTATGCCGCCGAAGAAGCCGAGCGCCTTTCCCACAAACACATTGGCACCGAACACCTGCTCCTGGGATTGCTGCGCGAAGAAAAGTGTTTTGCCGCCGAAATTCTGCACGAGCGCGGATTGCGGCTTTCGACCATCCGCGAAGAGTTGGCCCGCTCCAGCCAGGAAAAAGCAGCCCCGCAACGCGGACAACGCGAGTCTTCCCTGCTAAGCGAGTTTTCCCGCGACCTGACGCAATCCGCTATGGATAGCCAGCTCGATCCGCTGGTAGGCCGCGACGGCGAAGAT
>CAVZUP010000240.1:0-78118 GCA_963778255.1 uncultured Acidobacteriaceae bacterium | reverse complement strand
CGCCACCACCTCCCCCCCCCGCCGCCCCCCCCTCATCAATCTCACTTATATATATATATATATATATTGTGTGTGTGTGTGTGTGTGTGTGTGTGTGTGTGTGTGTGTGTGGCCGCCGCCGCCCGCCCGCGCCGCCACGCCATGCCGCCGAACATCGTCAGCGGGCGCTTTCTCCCGATCATCCCGTATTGCGAGGCACCGCGCAGATCCCGATGTCTATTTCCAGGCCCGCGAAGCCGGCAATCCTTACTATGAGGCCTGCCCCGACAAAGTCCAGGCCGTCATGGACAAGTTTGCCCAGGTCGTGGGCCGTTCCTACCACCTGTTCGACTACGTCGGAGCGCCCGATGCCGAGCGCGTAATCGTCATGATGGGCTCAGGCGCCGAGACTGCGCACGAAACCGCCGATTATCTGAATCAATCCGGCGAAAAAGTCGGCCTGCTGAAAGTAAGGTTGTATCGGCCGTTTTCAGTCAAACGCTTCATCGAAGCGCTTCCAGCAACCGTAAAGAAGATCGCCGTCCTCGATCGCACCAAGGAAGCCGGCGCCGCCCGCGAGCCGCTCTATCTGGACGTAGTCAACGGCATTCATGAAGGCATCAAGCTCGGCTATGGAACGCTGAAGACCGCGCCCGACATCGTTGGCGGACGTTACGGCCTTTCCTCGAAAGAATTCACCCCCGCCATGGTCAAAGCCGTCTACGACAACATGGCGGCGCCGAGACCAAAAGACCACTTCACCGTCGGCATTCACGACGACGTCGGCCAGACCAGTCTCGATTACGATTCCGAGTTCTCCATCGAGCCCGCCAATGTTGTGCGCGCCATGTTCTACGGCCTGGGTGCCGATGGCACCGTCGGCGCGAATAAGAACTCGATCAAGATCATCGGCGAAAACACCGCCAACTACGGCCAGGGATACTTCGTCTACGACTCCAAAAAGTCGGGCGCGATGACCGTCTCGCACCTGCGCTTCGGGCCGCAGCCCATCCGCTCCAGCTACCTGATCTCCAAAGCCAATTTCGTGGCCTGCCATCAGTGGATTTTCCTCGAGCGCTACGACATGCTCAGCCCCCTGGTCCAGGGCGGCGTCTTCCTGCTCAACAGTCCTTTTAATAAAGACGAAGTCTGGGATCATCTGCCGCGCGAAGTTCAGACGCAGCTGATCGCCAAGAAAGCCCGCTTCTTCATCATTGACGCCTATCAGGTAGCGCGCGATACCGGCATGGGCTCGCGCATGAATACCATTCTCCAAACCTGTTTCTTCGCCATCTCGAAAGTTCTGCCCGGCGATGAAGCCATTGAGGCCATTCGCGAATCCATCCGCCATACCTATGGCAAAAAGGGTGACGAGGTCGTGCAGCAAAACCTGCGCGCCGTGGATGAAACCTTGGCCCACCTGTTCGAAGTCACTGTCCCGGAAAAAGTAACCAGCCACGCCGAAATGCCCGCTGCGTTTGCTTCCGGGGCACCCAAGTTCGAGCGCGATGTGCTCGGCGTAATTTACGCCGGTCACGGTGATGAGCTGCCCGTGAGCGCGTTCCCGGTCGATGGCACCTTCCCCACTAGCACCGCGAAATGGGAAAAACGCAACATCGCGCTCGAAATTCCTGCCTGGGATACGAAGACCTGTATCCAATGCGGCAAGTGCGCCTACGTTTGCCCCCACGCCGTGATCCGCATCAAGGTCTACGACGCGAAAGAACTACAAGGTGCGCCTTCAACCTTCAAATCCTCTGACGTCCGCGACAAAGACTGGGCGGGCATGAAGTACACCATCCAGGTCGCGCCCGAAGACTGCACCGGATGCGGCATCTGCGTCGATATCTGCCCCGCAAAGAACAAAAGTGAGACGCGCCTCAAAGCCATCAACATGGTGGCGCAACCGCCGCTGCGTGAGCCCGAGCGCGAGAATTGGGATTTCTTCCTCAAGATTCCCGAGCTCGATCGCCGCAAAATCAAAGTCACGAATATTCGTCAGCAGCAGATCCAGGAACCACTCTTTGAATTTTCCGGAGCGTGCTCCGGATGCGGCGAAACTCCATATCTCAAGCTCGTTTCCCAGCTCTTCGGAGATCGATCGGTAATCGCCAACGCCACCGGCTGCTCTTCCATCTACGGTGGGAACCTGCCCACCACGCCATGGGCCAAGAACGCCGCCGGCCGCGGCCCGGCCTGGTCGAACTCTCTATTCGAAGACAACGCCGAGTTCGGCCTGGGATTCCGCCTGTCGATCGACAAGCAAACCGAATTCGCCCGCGAATTGGTGCACCGCCTCTCTGGCTCCATCGGAGACGAACTAGTAACCGCGTTACTCTCCCATCCACAAAAAGACGAATCCGACATCTTCGAGCAGCGGCAGCGCGTCGAGCTGCTAAAAGAAAAACTGCAAGGCCTGAATTCCCCGGACGCCAAGCAGCTTTTCGGCTTGGCCGACATGCTGGTCAAGAAAAGCGTCTGGATCATCGGCGGCGACGGCTGGGCCTACGACATCGGCTACGGCGGCCTCGATCACGTCCTCGCCAGCGGACGCAACGTCAACGTGCTCGTTCTCGACACCGAGGTCTATTCCAACACCGGCGGCCAAGCCTCGAAATCCACGCCCAGAGCGGCCGTGGCCAAGTTCGCCGCCGGCGGCAAACCCGGCCCCAAGAAGGATCTGGGACTAATGGCGATGAGCTACGGCAATGTCTACGTAGCCAGCGTAGCCATGGGCGCGAAAGACGAGCACACGCTCAAGGCGTTTCTCGAAGCCGAAGCCTACGACGGACCCAGCATCATCATCGCCTACTCGCACTGCATCGCCCACGGCATCGACATGACCACGGCCATGTCCGACCAGAAAGTCGCGGTCGACTCCGGTCAGTGGCTGCTCTATCGCTACCACCCCGAGCGCACCCGTGCCGGAGAGAATCCGCTAATGCTCGATTCCCGCACCCCCAACCGCAAGGTCAAGGACTACCTGATGCAGCAGACGCGCTTCAAGATGTTGCAGAAGAGCAACCCTGATCACGCCAAACTTCTCTGGCAAGAGGCGCAGGAAGATGTAGACACCCGCTATCGCATGTACGAATATCTGGCGCAGCGCAAGGGACCGGGTGCGCCTCCAGCGGAGACCCATGGCGCTCCGCCCGTACAAATCGAAATCAAGAAATAGCAGTTGATACGAAGTGGCGGTTCACAGTAGAACTGGTCACTAAATGGTTTTGGGTAGGGCACGGCTTCACAGGCTGCGAAAAAACTCGGCCTTGCGCTTGTTTTTGGGTGGCGCAGCGCTTCAGCGCTGCGGTAGGTGCATTGTTTCGAGTGCGGCTTTAGCCGCTGAGGGCCGGACAGTTTGCCCAGGGAACCATTTCTGGGACTAGTTCTATAGCGATTCAAATCTCGACGAGGGCACATCATGGATCTAAGCACGAAATATCTTGGCATGCAGTTGCGCACGCCGCTGGTCGCCTCCGCATCCCCGCTTTCCCAGGAAATCAGCGGAATCCGCGCCCTTGAAGATGCCGGCGCATCGGCGGTTGTGCTCTATTCCCTGTTCGAAGAACAACTGCACCAGGAGGCTCTCGAGCTCGAACTCCATCTCAACGCCGGCACCGAAAGCTTTGCCGAGTCGCTGACCTACTTCCCTCAGTCCAGCGAATTCCACACCGGCCCCGAAGGCTATCTCAATCACATTCGCAAGGCCAAGCAGGCGGTGGATATTCCAATCATCGCCAGCCTCAACGGCGCAACCCTCGGCGGCTGGACCAGGTACGCCAAGCAGGTCGAGCAAGCCGGAGCCGACGCCATCGAGTGCAATCTCTATTTCATTCCCACCAACACTGAGATCCTCGGTTCCGAAATCGAGCGCATCTATGCCGACATCGTCCGGGAAGTGAAACTCGCGGTGCACATTCCGGTAGCCGCCAAACTCAGCCCATTTTTCAGCAACCTGGCCAACGCAGCCAAGCGCCTCGACCAACTGGGGACCGACGGCCTGGTCCTGTTCAACCGCTTCTATCAACCCGACATCGATCTGGAAGAATTGGAAGTCCGGCCCAACGTGCTCCTAAGCACCCCGCAAGCCCTGCGTCTGCCCCTGACCTGGATCGGTATCCTTTATGGCCGCATACGGGCCAGCTTGGCTGGAACCAGCGGTGTGCATGGCCCCGAGGACGTAATCAAGCTGCTCATGGTGGGCGCCGATGTGACCATGTTGTGCTCCGCCCTGCTGCGCCACGGCGTGGGCCATCTTCGCCAAGTGGAAAAAGGCGTTCTGCAGTGGATGGAAGACCACGAATACGAATCCGTCCAACAGATGCAAGGCAGCATGAGCCAGCTCCGCTGCCCCGATCCAGGAGCCTTCGGACGCGCCCAGTACATGCGCGCCGTCAAGGGCCTGCATCACGTGCAGTCCCGGGAAGCCAGGCAGGTCTAAAATGGCCGGTGTAACGTTGCGGCGAGGCCCGCGGTGAATATTGTTGTAGAGTTCGACGCCAAGAACAACATCCTGCGCGCGACCCTGGAAGGCCCCATGACGGGCGCGCTTCTGTTGGAACTCTACGCGGCCGCGGTAAAGTACATGGCTTCGCATCCACCCTGTCGCGGCATCCTCGACCTCTCGAAGATTACCGACTTCGAAGTTTCCAGCGAAGCCATCCGGCAAGTGGCGGCGGCTCCGCCCGCCCTCCCGGGCGGATACATGCGCGTCCTCGTGGTTCCGCAGATTTTTATTTTCGGATTGGCCCGCATGTTTCAGATCCTCGGCGAAAAGACTCGCCCGGAGCTGCAAGTCGTCCGTACCATGGACGAGGCCTATTACCTTCTCGGCGTGGAATTCCCAGACTTCCACCCTGTTAGCTGAAAAAATCCGGATTCCTGCACGAATGGGAAGGGCACGAGTTCCACTCGTGCCGTAAACGCTGAAGAACCTATAGCGGCTTCCAGCCGCTGGGGGCGCGCCCATCGGCTTCGTTGCCGGTAATGCGAAATGCGACCCGGAAGAGACCCTGGCTATGCCGCGCCACCAGGACCCCGTATCCTTCTTTGTCACCGGCCAGAATCGCCCGATCGCCGCGTGGTCGAGATCGTCCATCTAACACATTAGACAGGAATTCCCTTCCCTCGGTTAGGAGAGATTCAGCGCCAGCTTATGGGCCAAATTGTCCCCGTGTGACGTACCTCACAATAGCGAGTGCCTGCAATCACCGCCGCTCCTGACAGCGCAGGACTCTAATTAAGGGTGGTGGGGAGATGATGCGGCTCGAAAGAAAACCAGCTGGCTGCGATGCCGCTCTCCGCCTGAAAAACCGGGGCAACGAAAAAAACGACGAGGTGAACCATGGCAGTTCAACCGCGCGGTAAGGTCACAATCGATGCCGAAGAATGCAAGGGATGCGGGTTGTGCGTCGAATCCTGCCCGCCCAAGTGCCTGGAGCTCGGGCCCGAGCTGAACACCTACGGCGCTCACCCAGCGCATTACACCGGCGAGAACTGCACCGGCTGTGGAATCTGCTTCTACTGTTGCCCCGAACCCGGCGCAATTACCGTCTATCGCGCGAAGGCCAAGCCAAAGACAGCGTCGCTGGCAACAGTGCAGGAGGGCGAACATGCGGCAGCTCTGTAAGGGAAACGTGGCGGTGATCAAGGGTGCGATCCTCGCGGGATGCCGCGGCTATTACGGATATCCCATCACTCCGGCCAGCGAAATCGCCGAGGCCGCGGCACTCTACTTCCCGCAAGTCGGCGGAACCTTCATCCAGGCAGAGAGCGAAACCGCCGCCATCAACATGGTCTACGGAGCCGCAGCCTCCGGAGTCCGCGCCATGAGCGGATCCTCCGGCCCCGGCCTCAGCCTGATGCAGGAAGGCATGTCGTATCTGGCCGGTTCGGAATTGCCCTGCGTCATCGTGGACGTTATGCGCGGTGGCCCCGGCCTCGGCAACATCGCGCCCGAACAAAGCGACTACTTCGCCATGGTCAAAGGCGGAGGCCACGGCAACTACCGCAACATCGTGCTCGCTCCCGCATCGGTGCAGGAGATGGCCGATTTCACCATGCTCGCCTTCGATCTTGCCGATAAGTATCGCAACCCGGCCGTGATCCTGACAGATGGCTTTGTCGGCCAGATGATGGAGCCGCTCGACCTTGAAGACCACGAGATTCAGCCCCCCGAAAAACCCTGGGCCGTCAAGGGAACGCCCGAGACGCGCGCCAACCTGGTGAGCTCCATCTATCTCGAAACCGATGAACTCGAAGCCCACCAGATAAGGATGGAAGCGAAGTACATCCGCTGCCAGCAAGCCGAGCCGCGCTGCGAAACCTGCTACACCGACGATGCCGAGATTCTGCTGGTTGGCTACGGCATCGTGTCGCGCGTATTGCTTTCCACCGTCGAGGCGCTGCGCAAGGATGGCATCAAGGCCGGCCTGTTCCGTCCCATCACTCTCTGGCCCTATCCTTCAAAAGCCTTGGTGGAAGCCGCATCCAAGGTAGAAAAAGTTCTGGTCGTCGAATTAAGCAACGGACAAATGGTGCAAGATGTACGCCTGGCGCTGAACGGCAGTGTGCCAGTGGAGTTCTATGGCCGGGTGGGCGGCAACGTGCCCTCGGTCCGGGAGTTGCAACAACAGGTGTTGTCACGCATAGCCGTGGCGGTCTGAAACCAGTTCCACGTCGATCTGGTTGAAAGAGGAACGAAAATGGCAAACGAGAGCGTGATCGCGGGTAACGATCCAACATTTAAGCCCGAAATTAAGACCGAAATCAAAGTAGAACTTAAAACAGACGTTCACTCCGAAGCCGATCCCAAACTCAATCCCAACGGATACGAAGAAATTCACTCCCGCTCGCCCATCTTTTACGACTTATACGAGCGCAAGTCGGAGCTGAAGAACCAAACCCACTACTGTCCCGGCTGCGGCCATGGCGTCGTGCACAAGCTGATCGCCGAAGCGTTGCAGGAAATGGGAGTGCAGGACGAGACCATCTTCGTCAGTCCCGTCGGCTGCTCGGTTTTTGCCTACTACTATTTTGACGTGGGCAACGTGCAGGTAGCGCACGGCCGCGCGCCCGCCGCAGCCACCGCCATCAAGCGCTCGTGCCCCGGCAAAATCGTCATCTCCTATCAGGGAGACGGCGACCTCGCCGCCATCGGCACCGCTGAAATCGTCCATGCCGCCAACCGCGGCGAGCACATCACCGTCTTCTTCGTGAACAACGGCATCTACGGCATGACCGGCGGCCAAATGGCGCCTACAACCATGGTCGGTCAAAAGAGCACAACGTCTCCCTGGGGACGCCGTCCCTCGAACGAAGGCTACCCGCTCCACATGGCGGAACTTCTGGCTACGCTCGAAGCGCCGGCCTTTATCGAGCGCGTGGCGCTTTCCGACAACAAGAACATCATGAAAGCACGCCGCGCGGTGAAGCGGGCGCTTGAAGTTCAACGCGACGGTGGCGGCTTCTCTTTCGTCGAAATCCTGTCGCCCTGCCCCACCATCTGGGGTAAGGATCCAGTCGCAGCCCGCCAATGGATTGCCGACAAGATGATCCCGGTATTTCCGCTGAACGTCTTCCGCGATCATCGCCCCGAAGAGCCGCTAATCAAGGAAGTCGACCCGCCACACCGCTCCGTGGCCGATGTGCTTGGACTCACTCCGAAGCCCGGAGCAGTTGATATTTCCAAGTCGAAACGCGCTCACCACAAAGACACGAAAATCAAGATCGCCGGCTCTGGTGGGCAAGGCGTACTGCTACTCGGCCAGCTTTTGGTTGAAATGGGTATGCGCGAGGGCTTGGAAATAAGCTGGCTGCCGTCCTACGGACCCGAGATGCGCTCCGGCAGCGCCCACTGCCACGTCTGCCTGTCCCGAGAACGAATCGGCACTCCGCTGATCTCGCACCCCGATGTGCTCGTGGCCATGAATGAATTTTCCCTGCGAAAATTTGTCCACGAGGTAAAAAGCGGCGGAGTCGTTCTCTACAACGGCGCCAGCCTTCCCGCGGACTTCAGCGCGCCGGATCTCCAGGTCGTCGCCATCCCAGCCGCCGAGATGGCCGACAAGCTCGGCTCGACCAAGGCTACCAACATCGTGATGATGGGCGCGCTGCTCGAAGAGACCGAGTGCCTGTCTCCCCGAACCGCCCTGAGCGTACTAGAAGACAAAGTGAAAAAACTCGACCTACTGGAAATCGACCGCAAAGCGCTCGCCGCCGGCCAGCTCTTTATCGATGAGCAAGCGCACGTTGGCGCGGTTAGTCAGCCCGACGGCTTCGCCTAGGGAGTTACAGTTGTCATCCTGAGCGCCGAAGGACCCCTGCTCCCGGCATAACTTCTCCTGCGAGCAGAGGTTCAGCGCTCCGCTCGGGGATGACAAGAGATCACAGAAGATTACGATGGAAAGGGGTCTGCAATGTCGACTGCCTGGACGTCTCGTTACGCACAACGCACCAAGACCATCACCAGCTCTCAAATCCGCGAGTTGTTGAAGCTCACGCAGAAGCCCGGCATGATCTCCTTCGCCGGCGGCCTTCCCGCCCCCGATGTCTTCCCTATCCAGCGCTTTGAGGAAGCCTGCCACAAAGTCCTGACGCAGCAGGCCTCTCTAGCTCTGCAGTACGGAGCAACCGAAGGCTACGAGCCTCTGCGCGAACTCATCGCCAATAACATGGCGCGCTACGGAATCAAGGCCAAGCCCGAGAACGTCCTCATCACCTCCGGCTCGCAGCAGGCCCTCGACCTGATCGGCAAGCTGTTCATCAATCGCGGAGATCGCGTCCTGCTCGAAGCGCCCACCTATCTCGGCGCGCTGCAGGCCTTCAACGTCTATGGCGCGGAGTATGTCTCCGTCCCCATCGACGAAAACGGCCTCCGCACCGGCCTCCTGGAGAGCCCCCTCCGTACCGGGTGCAAGTTCATGTACGTCCTGCCCAACTTCCAGAATCCCGCCGGAACCACTCTCTCCGAGGGACGCCGTCACGAACTTGTCCTGCTCGCCGATCGCTATGGCGTCCCCATCATCGAAGACGATCCCTACGGCCAGTTGCGCTATGAGGGCGAGCACCTTCCCTCGCTGGTCGTGCTCGACCGCGAAAACCTGCGCCGCGACAACGGCTACTCGATTGGCAATGTGATCTACCTGAGCACGTTCTCAAAAACTTTGGCTCCCGGCCTTCGTCTGGGATGGATCGTCGCCCCGCCCGACGTGATCAGCAAGCTGACGCAACTGAAGCAGGGCGCTGACCTGCACACTTCGACTTTCACTCAGTTCGTGGCCTACGAGGTCGCGCGCGATGGTTTCCTCGACGCGCACGTCAAGCTGATTCGCAAGATTTATCGCGAACGCCGCGACGTAATGCTCCAGGCTTTGCAGGAATTCTTCCCGCCCGCCGTCACCTGGACGCATCCGCAGGGTGGCCTCTTCCTCTGGGTAACTCTGCCTGAAGGATTAAACATGCAGGCGGTTTTCAAGTCGGCGATCGAGCAGAATGTGGCGTTCGTGCCCGGCGATTCTTTTTACGCGAACGATCCGCAGGAAGGCTCCCGCCACATGCGCTTGAATTTTTCCAACGCCGCCCCCGACCAGATACGGGAAGGCATCCGCCGCTTGGCAGCAGCCGTGAAAATCCATCTGTCCGCCGCCAAGCACTCCGAGCAACCGCTGGAAGTCTAGAACTGAACTGGTCTTAATAAGTGGTTTTGCCAGGGCACGGCTTTCCGGCCTGCGGAATAACTCGATTTCAGCTTCGATCTTGGGTGGCGCAGCGCTTCAGCGCTGCGGTAACTGCATTGTCTTGAGGACGGCTTTAGAGTGTGAGTGAGAACTAGTTCTTGGGCGAAGCGGTGGAGCGTTGTGTCCGAGAATCCAGCCCCGGAGGGGCTCACCAACTTAGCCCAGCGCTTCAGCGCTGGGGAAGAGCGGAAGACAGGATTCAAGTCCCGGAGGGACGGCCCAGTTCTCATGCACACTCTTTAGCCCTGAGGACCGGGCCGCCTATTCGCAAAACTTTCGCACTATTGATGAGACCAGTTCCAGGGACTTTCCCATGAAGTCCCCGGATTCTTCCGTGCACCTCTGTGTACCCCGTGGTAAAAACCTTTCCTCGGACGTTAAATTCGCACGCTAAATCCGGCGTTCGCAACGCCATCACGCCGCCGCCGGCCGTGGCTTCTCTTCCGGCGGCGTTTCAATATCCTCCAGTTTCTGCATACGGTGCAGGAAAACATACGCGGCCAGCAAACTAAGCATCAACAGCGAAAGAATCATCACAAAGAGCGCGAAAGCCGCCACATTGCGGATGGGCCCTGTGATCTCTCGCTCCTCCTGACTGGCCACGACAATCCACGGCAGGTTGGGGAACGCATCCTTCAAGCCCACGTCGGCGAACCCCACCAGATATTTGTCGCCCTTCGAAAACGTGGTGAACAGATATCCAGTTTCACGCCCCCGCAGGCTGCCAAGCGAATCGCGGATGGCACTGTATTCCTCGGAACGCATCTTCAGCGACGGCGTCACGCCCGCCGCCTGAATCACCGTGCCATCATCCCGCACCAGCGAAAGCCGCCCGGTGCGCTCGATCTGCTGCCGGTTCAGTTGTGCAAACAACGGCGAGACGTCCACCAGAGCCGTCACCGCCCCGATGAACCTGCCCGTCACATCCTGCAAAATGGGGTAGGCGATGCTCATGTAGTACAGCCGGTTCTCGTCGTCATAGCGCAGATCGGCCACGTGGATCGCGCCCTGTCCCTGGGCATACAACACTCCCCAGTACGCGCGATCCGTCTGATAGTAGTGCACCGGCTTGTCCGTGGCCGCAATAGTGGCGCCGCTGGCATCGGCCACCGTGATTTTCAGCAGCCCCGGATTCAACTCGCGCAGCCGCCGCAGTTGACGGGCCAAGTCCGAGGCAAGAATATTCTTCGCCAAGGCATCGCCCTCCGAGTTGTTCCATTTCTGCTCGGTAGCTTCAAGCTTGCTCATCACCGCGTCGTCGGAAAGGCGCTCGTACTGGCGGTTGGCCGAACTAACGGCCTGCACAAAACTGGGATTATTAGCAATCACGCTCACGTCCCGCACGAACACCGCAATGAACTGAGCCGTGAACTCAGCCGAAGTGCGCGTCACCGAGCGGATATTTTCGCCCGCCATCTGCCGAATCTGGCTGTCGCCCTGCAACGCCACATAAAAGCCGAAGACGGTGAGCGGAACCAGAATCAGAATCAGACCGACAAGCACTTTCTTGAGAGACGTACGAAGTTCCAGAGAATCGAGGGGCATAGAATCCTCCTCTAGCAACGGCGCGAAGGCCGTCCGTGCTGGGTTCTGGGTAGGGCACGGCTTTAGCCGTGCCGTTCCAGTCCGATAAATACAAGGGCTTTGGCCCCTGAGGGCTCGACGCCCTGTTCGCAAGACTATTTATGAAACCAACTCTGATTAAGCCGCCGGGGGCCTCCGTGCATCCCCGTGTACCCCGCGTGGCAAAAACGTTCGTTGGACTAACCGTGATACCGCGCGCTGACCGTAAGCACCGGGCAGGGCGCGTTACAGATCACCTGGTACGCCACGCCTTCTCCCAGATGCTTGGTCAACGCCGCCGGCCGTTTCACGCCCATCACGATCATGTCGGTCGATAATGTGGCGATTTTCACGATCGTCGCGGCTGCGGGGCCAAATTCCACAATGCATTGCGGATCGTGCGAGAGCTGTGTTACCTCGGGAAGCAAGGCACACAGGTGATGCTTCGTGTATGCCACTCGTTCTCGCGGGTCGATCATGGGCAGAAACTCCGGCATGGTGACACCCGGTTCCGGCGCCACATGCAGCAGCGTCAGACGAGCCCGATTCTCCTCCGCCAACGAGATGGCGTAAGGCAGCCCATGCAGCGACTCCGGCCCGAAGTCGGTGGCAAACAGAATGTGCTCCAGCTTGCCGTCGGTCCCCCAACGGGTGGCGTGCGGCCCCATGGTGATCACCGGACACTCGGCATTGCGGAACACCTCTTCCGCCACCGAGCCCAGCAGCAATTTTCCCAGCCCCTTGCGGCCGCCCGTGCCCATCAGGATCAAGTCAATCCCGCGTTCCCGGACCAGCCTGGAAAGTATCTTGGAAACCTCGCCTTGCACAATTAGTTCCTTGTGCTCGATTCCCTGCAACGACGCGGAGTTCATCAAGGCAGGCATTTGTTCATTCGCCAGCATCTCGGCCTGCTCGGGCCCAGGCCCTGTCGCTTCGACAAACGGCATATGCGGCAACACGTGGACGGTGTACAGCACCGCACCGTAACGTCGGGCCAGGTCCGCGGCATGAGACAGAACCGCTGGAGCCGATGACGAAAGATCGGTGGCAAACAGAATGTTTCGCAACTTAATGCGGGGTGGAGCAGCTACCGTCGGCATGACAAACCTCCTTCCGAAGCAGGAGGTCTAGGTGCGAGCGGGGATTCGGCCCGTACCCCGTCCCCCCAGCTTCCGCGATGTAGCCCGCAGGCAACAGAAATGAGGGATTTTACTGCTGCCTCGGGTTGCAGTGGAACATCATGCGCACCTCGGCAAAGCCGCCGTCGACACTCTTACCGCGCTTTCTCCGATTTCTTCCGTGCCGGCGTGGTGGGAATCCCCCACCGGCGCGTGCCTGGGCGGCATACCCGGTCGAGGAGCGTGGCCCTACAACTTGCCCGGTTTAATTTTACGCCACCGCTCAACCCGATTTCAGTGATGACTGTTACCGTTGGCAGTGAGGTCGACTCCTGCAGTTAAGCCGCCTATGCAAGATAGCCGGCGTTTTGATCGTCCGCCCCAGACATAAATCACCGCGACGACGACAACACGTCTAACGCATTGAATAAAAGCAAGTTACATCGATGAAGCCTGAGAGCTTGACAACTACCCACTCATATTCCTATAATTGGCACTCGTGGCATTCAAGTGCTAACAGTCCTGTGATTCTTGGGAAAATTCTCGATTTTCGATTCAACCTACTTAACCACTCTTGAAAGGAGTACGCAACTATGGCAACCAAATTCACCCCGCTTCATGACCGCATTCTGGTCCGTCGGGTAGAAGAAGCCGAGACCACTCGCGGCGGCATCATCATCCCCGACTCCGCCAAAGACAAACCGCAGGAGGGAGAAGTCATCTCCGTCGGCAAGGGCAAGATCAGCGAAGAAGGCAAGGTTCGTCCCCTCGATGTGAAGGATGGCGACCGCATTCTGTTCGGCAAGTATTCCGGCACCGAAATCAAGATCGATGGTGAAGACTTCATCATCATGCGCGAAGAAGAAGTGCTCGGCGTCCTCACGGGCGCGACCACCCCGGCCAAGAAAGAAACCGCCGGATCGCGCAAGTAACCAAACTAATTTGTCATCCTGAGCGAAGCGAAGGACCTGCTTTTCCAGCGCTGGCAGGACGGCAACATGTGCTCGCTAGCTAGAAGTTGGAAGCTAGTCATCAAATTTCGCAGGCACAGCCTGCACCAAAACATTATTAGGAGCTAAATACTATGGCAAAGCAAATTGTTCACGGAGAAGAGTCGCGCCAGGCAATCCTCCGCGGCGTCAACCTACTCGCGGACGCTGTGAAAGTCACCCTCGGCCCCAAGGGCCGCAACGTAGTCATCGAAAAGAAATTCGGATCGCCCACCATCACCAAGGACGGCGTCACCGTAGCCAAGGAAATCGATCTGCCCAACGGCATCGAGAACATGGGCGCGCAGATGGTCCGCGAAGTCGCTTCCAAGACCTCCGACGTGGCCGGCGATGGCACCACCACCGCCACCGTTCTTGCCCAGGCAATTTTCCGCGAGGGCGTGAAAACCGTTGCTGCTGGCGCCAATCCCATGGCCATCAAGCGCGGCATCGAAAAGTCGGTCCTGCTCATCACCGGCAAAGTCGACAAGGAAGGCAATCGCGAGAAGGGCGAATTGGATAAGTTCTCCAAGCCCGTCACCGGCGACATGATTGCCCAGGTCGGCACCATCTCGGCCAACAACGACGAGACCATCGGCAAGATCATTGCCGAAGCCATGAAGAAGGTTGGCAAAGACGGCGTCATCACCGTAGAAGAGTCGAAGACGCTGGACACGCAGCTCGACGTGGTCGAAGGCATGCAGTTCGATCGCGGCTACCTCTCTCCCTACTTCGTCACCGATCCCGAGCGCATGGAATCCGTACAGGAAAATGCGTACATCCTCATCCACGAAAAGAAAATCAGCTCGATGAAAGACCTGCTCCCCTTGCTCGAGCAGATCGCCAAGGGCGGCAAGCCGCTCCTGATCATCGCTGAGGACGTGGAAGGCGAAGCGCTCGCGACCCTCGTCGTCAACAAGCTCCGTGGCACGCTGCAAGTCTCGGCCGTCAAGGCTCCCGGCTTCGGCGATCGCCGCAAGGCCATGTTGCAGGACATCGCAACCCTGACCGGCGGCAAAGCCATCACCGAAGACCTCGGCATTAAGCTCGAGAACGTCACCCTCGCCGACCTCGGCCAAGCCAAGAAAGTCACCATCGACAAGGACAACACCACCATCGTCGAAGGCAAAGGCAAGCCCGGAGACGTGCAGGGCCGCGTAAAGGAAATTCGCAGCCAGATCGAAAAGACCACCAGCGACTACGACCGCGAGAAGTTGCAGGAGCGGTTGGCGAAGCTGGTCGGTGGCGTAGCCGTAATCAAAGTCGGCGCCGCAACCGAAACCGAAATGAAGGAAACGAAAGCCCGTGTGGAAGATGCCATGCACGCCACCCGCGCGGCCGTTGAAGAAGGCATTGTCCCGGGCGGCGGCGTAGCGCTAGCGCGTTGCGTGGCGGCTCTCGACAAGCTGAAGTTGGAAGGTGACGAGCAGATCGGTGTCAACATCGTGAAGCGCGCCATCACCGAGCCCTTGCGCCAGATCGCCGAGAACGCCGGCGAAGAAGGTGCGATCGTGATCGGTAAGATCCACGACTCCAAGGACAACAACTTCGGCTACAACGCCCTCACCGGCGAGTACGAAGATCTGGTCAAGGCGGGCGTGCTCGATCCGACGAAGGTAGTGCGCACCGCACTCACCAACGCCGGCTCCATCGCCGCGCTGATGCTCACCACCGAAGCCCTGGTAGCCGAGATCCCGGAGGAGAAGAAGAGCGCTCCGATGGGTGGCGGCCACGGCGGCGGCGGCATGGAAGGCATGTACTAGGACTAGCCGTCCAGGCAGACGCGCCTTCGGCGCAACAACCTAAGCCCCGCTCGATATTCCAAAGAGCGGGGCTTTCTTGTTTTTGGGACGGAGTGTTTCACGTGAAACACTATGCAGTTTATTTTGTACTTATATCCATGTATGCTTATCTCGATAAATGAAACGGAAGAAAAGAGTTAAGAGGCACGGGAGGATCTCCAGCATTCGGGCTTCTGGAAGTGTGGAACAGGGGCGTTCCACAAACGACCGGGACCCATGGCGGGAGTGGCGGGAACGGCGGCTGGAGCTTAAGCGCTGGCTCCGGTTACCCAAAAAGCGGGTCACGCTGAATCTGGACGCCGATGTGCTGGCCTGGTTCCGTGGGATGGGGCGGGGATACCAGTGGGAGATTAACAAGACGCTGCGGAGGACGATGGAAGAGGAGCTGAGGGCTCTTACCTCAGGGGCTAAAGCCCCAACAAACAGCTAGCCTCTAACCGCAGTGCTGAAGCACTGCGCCACCCAAAGGCAAGACCAAAAGCGAGTTTCTCAGCGAGCTGTGAGGCCAAAAAAAAGGAGACCCATACGGCACTGCTAAGGCACTGCCCCACCCCAAACCAAAATCATTTTAGCCACAACAAAAATGTCAACACCATAAGCTTTTGGGTGGCGCAGCGCTTTAGCGCTGCGGTTCAGGCCGCCGAATCTGATGGCTTTAGCCGCTGCGGTGCGGCATCCAGCGCCATCTCAGCTCTGGCAGAGCTATAAGGATACTGCTCAGCAACCACAGCCAATCCTTTCTTAACAGGATTCAGATGTATGTACTGCCGGAAGACGCAGTACTCCTGCCAGTCCCGCACGCGCCGGTCATGGTAGCTCTTCTCCCATATCTCACCACCAAAACCTAATTCCCTCTTGGCACGGAATGAAAATCGTCCCTTGATCAGTTGCAAGGCTTTCTCCAGCGTCAGGGTTGGGGTGATCAGGAGATGGAAATGGTCGGGCATGAGCACAAATTCATGGAGAAGAAATTTGTGCTCCGATCTGTAACTCAGCAGAACCTGCACAAACAAATCAGCCATCCTGCCGGATTGGAACAAACTGTGCTTCTGAAATGTCGCAGCGGTAATAAAGTATGTGCTGAATCCAGTGTTGCCTCGGTGTGGCGCAGCCATACCAACCTCAGCGGCTAAAGCCGTCTCCTGTGAGCGACCTTACCGCAGCGCTGAAGCGCTGCGCCACCCAAATGCACAACTGTCTTAAACAAATTGCTGGGCGCCGTACCACAATGGGAATGCGACCGTGCCCGGCGTGCCCCACACATTCGCGCCTTTTGCAAATGTGTGGGCGTCAGCGCCAGTCCTAAACATAAAATCACGCGTCGACCTTCATCCCATCTTTTGCGCAATGGTGATCGTGTAACCATCTCCATCTTCGAACGCGAATTCCTTCATGCCGTAGAACTGCTCCGTGACAGGCATGGAGATTTTCGCTCCGGCTTTCTGCACGCGATCGAAGATCGCTTGCAGGTCGTCGACTTCCATATAGAGAGTCAGGCTTGCGCCGATGGCGGCCGCAAGCTTGGGATATTCCGGGGCGACGGTCTTTTGATCGTTGAAGAAGATCTCGACCGTTCCGTTCGATACCGCCGCGAAGACGTAAGGCGATTCGTCGGGAACGCTAATGGCTTTTTCCAGTCCGAGAATTTCGCGATAGAACTTCAGGCTGGCTTCAACGTTGCGGACTACCAGATTGGGCGTGAGTTTCTTGATCTGCATTGGGTTCCTCTCAAATTGTGAATTGGTTCCGGACGAGTATGTGTCGTGAAGGACGACGGCGCACACTTCCGGTGTGCTCGCATCGCCTCCATCCACGACCCTTGCGAGGAAGGACGTAGGTAGGAACCCTCATTGTCGGTGGCGCCGTCCGAATCGATGGAGTCAGCGCGCGGGTCCCGCGAGGTACGTCGAAAAGGATAACACAGCTAGTCAAGCGGGAGTCGTCAGTGAGCAATCGTCAGTCCGCGATAGGTCTTCACCCACTGTTCGCGCACGACTTCCCATGTGTATTTTTGCGCGTCCGCGTGAGCGTTCTGCGCGACGCGAGCGGCGAGCGCGGGGTCGCGCAACAAGCGCATGACATTTGCCGCAAGCGCCTTTTCGTCGCCGACGGGCGAGAGCAATCCAGTATGCTCGTGCTCGACCAGATATGGCATGCACTCGGGCGAAGTGGTCACCACCGGAGTGCCCGCCGCAAACGCCTCGATGACCGACAAGGGCATGTTGTCGAGCCACGAAGCGTTGATGAAAATATCTGCCTGATCGTAATGCTTACCGATATCCTCGCGCGATGCGACACCGGTGAAGTTGACTCCCGTGAGATGCAGATCGGCGACCAGCTTGCGAATGTTGCCTTCGAGAGGCCCGTTGCCGACCAGATCGAGCGTCGCTTCGGGATATTCTTTCTTCACTTCCGCAAACGCTTTTACGACGACATCGACGCTGTAATACGTGGAAAATCCCCGAGTGCAGACCAGCCGCGGCCGCAGTGGAATGCGCTCGCTATAACGAAATTGCTCAAGATCGACAATGTTCGGCACCGCAGTAGCGGGCAAGGCAAATTCGCGGAAAACGTCGACGAGATAACCCGAAGGGACAACAATCGTATCGACACGCGAGAGCACAAACTTACCCGAACGGAAACGGCGCAAGTGATCGCGCGCTTCTCCACTATGATAGTTGATTAAGGTCTTGCATCCGCGCATGCGTGCGAATAGCCACGCGGGAGCGGGAGCCAACAGAAAAGACCAATACGATGCAGCGAAGATGTGCGCGACATCCACGTCTTTAAGCTTGCGCCAGAGATGCCAGAAGTAAATGGGCTCACGCAGAATTGTACGCAAGCCGGGAACGTTTTCGGCCCAGGCCAGAGCGCGCGGCAGCGGCGGATCGACGGCAAGGAAGCTGATCTCGATATCGGGATCGTTCTGCCAATGCCGCAGAAGCAAGTCGGCCTGCGCGGATTGTCCGCCGACGTAACGCAAGCTGGGCGCAACGATGCAGACGCGCAGGCGCTTCGCCGAGTCTTCCCTGCTGCGCGCGCTCATGCCGCGGAATCCCTTTTGCGCTTCTTCAGCAGAAGCTTCCTGTAGAGTTCGGCATAGCGTTGGCGCACGCGTTCAAGGCTGAAGTTGTCCAGTGCAAACTGCAGCGCGTTGTGGCCGAGTTGCTGGCGTTGCGTCGAATCCGCCAGAAGGCTGTGCACCGCATCGGCAAAGGCGGTTTCGTTGCCGGCAGGAATCAGGTCTCCGCGTTGCTGGCTGAGCAGTTCGGAATTGCCGCCAACATCGTAGGCAACGGCCGGCAAACCAGCGGCCATGGCTTCGAGAATCACATTCGACAAGCTTTCGGAATCGGAGGTCAGAACGGCAACGTCAATCGAAGCCAGGACAGCGGGCATATCCTGACGATCGCCCAGAAAGATCACGGAGTCGCGCAGTCCCAGGCTCGATGCTTCGCCCTCCAGTTCCTGACGGAGCGGACCATCGCCAACGAGAACGAATTCGGCATTCGGCATACGCTTATGGATTTGTGCGGCGATGCGCAGGAATCCGGAGTGATTCTTGTAGCGATGATTCATGCGAGCGACCATGCCGACCCGCACCACGCCAGGACGCTTGGGCAGAGCCGCGGGCGCCGCGATGAAAACCTCTGCAGGCAGCGCGTTTCCGATGATTGCGATCTTGTCGGGCGAGAGGCCGGTAGAGATGAGGCGATCGGCGGCGGCTTGCGAGTTGCAGACTACGGCGTCGCACCAGCGAAACGCAATGGCCTGCGCGCGGAATTGCGCCGGCGTCATCAGGTCTCCGAGTTGGCGATGGCTGCCGATGACGACGGGAACGCGGGCCAGCCGGGCGGCGGGAATCAGCGTGAGGTTGGCGTAGAAATCGAAGGCGTGCGCGACTTGCACCTGTTGCTGTCGCAGATGGCGGCTCAGGTTGAGGCGCGTGCGCAGGGACTGCCATCCAAAGAGGCTGCCGCCGAGCGGAAATTGCGGAACGTCCGCGAAGCCGTGGGCCAGCGGGCCACGACGGCTGACGCAACCGAGATGCATTTGGAATTGCGGCGGAGTGAGATTCTGCGCGAGGACGGTGAATTGGCGCTCGGAGCCTCCCGTCTCAAAGGTATTGATCATTAGAAACAGGTTGATCGGGGGATCTGCATGCGGAGTTGTTCCACGGCTGGCGGAGTTAGTGGCGTCCACTCGAACGTCCTCCTCGATCATCCGCTCACCGGTGCGGAGGCAAGCGGAGTGGCGGAATTGGCCGTCTGGCGCCGTGAGTCGGCGACCACGGGGAGAGAGAACAAGCCCGCGGGTTTGATGTATTTTTCGAGGAAGTTGCGATGCCAGAGCTCAAACATCAGCAGACGCCAGATGCGCGCCGTGTTGGTGCGGCCGTGGACGAGGTGCTCGTCCATCACCTTGCGAACTCCTTCGGCGGCGAAATAACCGCGATCGAGAGTGCGGGGTTCGAGCAGGATCGTCAACATATCCTTGAGTTCGTGGCCCATCCAATGGACAAGCGGGAGCGCGAATCCCTGCTTCTTGCGATAGAGCGCCTCGCGTGGGACGCCCAGACGCTCCGCCAGTTTCACGAGGATGTATTTTTGCTGGTTGCCGCGGAGCTTCCACTGCGGCGCGAGGCCAGCGACCCACTCGACGAAAACATGGTCGAGGATAGGGACGCGGACTTCGAGCGAATTCAACATGCTCATGCGATCAACCTTGGTGAGGATGTCGCCAACCATGTAAGTCTTGGTGTCGACGTAGAGGAGCTGGTCAACCGGATCTTTCGCGGGCGCTTGCGCGAAGAAACGGCGCAAAACGTTGCCGGGATCATCGCTGCGGTTCAAAATCTGGCGGAAATCGGGCGAAAGCAGCGGGGTCTCGCGCTCGAAGCCAGGCAGGAATGACAAGCGATCGACATAGCGTTCCTGCCAGGGCAGTGAAACGTTGTAGCTGAAGTTGCGGCCCTTTGTACCCACGGGCAGAAGCGGAAAGATCCGCTCGCGGTAGAACTTGCGGGCCCATTCCGGGATTTGTTCGAAGATTCTGTGCTCTGCGTGGAGGCCGTAGCGATCGTATCCGGCAAACATCTCGTCGCCGCCATCGCCGGAAAGAGCGACCGTGACGTGCTGGCGCGCCATCTGCGAAACGTAGTAGGTCGGCAGCATGGAGGAATCGCCGAACGGCTCTTCAAGCGAACTGGTGAGATGCTCCACGGTCTGGACGACGTCGGGGTCGAGGATCATCTCGTGATGATCGGTGCCGAACTTGTTGGCAACAATGCGCGCGTAGTGGGACTCGTTGAAATCGTCTTTCTTGAAACCGATCGAAAAAGTCTTAACCGGTCCGGAACTGGCGCGCGCCATCAGCGCAACCACGGTGGAGGAATCGGTGCCGCCGCTGAGAAAAGCGCCGAGGGGCACGTCGGAGATCAGGCGAATCTTCGTCGCCTCCAACAAACGCCGTTCTAATTCTTCCAGACATTCTTCCTCACTCATGGGCGGGTGCGTGTTGTATTCCGGGAGATCCCAGTATTGGCGGATGCTGATCTTGCCGTCCTGGAATTCGAGCAGGTGTCCGGGAGGAAGTTTGTGAATGCCGGTGAATGCGGTGATGGGGTCGGGGACGTATCCGTAGTAAAGGTACTCGAGCAGCGCCTGGGAGTTGACCTCGGCCAGTTCCGGAGCTACGGCCAGAATCGATTTGATTTCGGAGGCGAAGTAGAGATTTCCCTTGTGGAGCGCGTAATGCAGCGGCTTTTTGCCCATGCGGTCGCGGGCGAGAATAAGCTTGCGTTTGGTCTTGTCATAGATTGCGAGGGCGAACATGCCACGCAGTTTCGTGACGCAGTCCGAGCCCATCTCTTCGTAAAGGTGAATGATGACTTCGGTGTCGGAGTGGGTGGTGAAGCGATGGCCGCGCTTTTCGAGCTCGGGACGAAGTTCAAGGAAGTTATAGATCTCGCCGTTAAAAACGATCCACGAGCTACGATCTTCGTTGAAGACGGGCTGATGGCCACCGGAGAGGTCGATGATGGAAAGGCGGCGCATGCCGAGACCAGCGCCATCGGCAACGTAAAGTCCTTCATCGTCAGGGCCGCGATAGACGATCTGCTCGCACATGTGGTGGACGATAGCTTCGGTGATGTTGCTCTCGCGAGTTGCGCTCACGACGCCAGCGATTCCACACATGGTTCTTACTTATCCCTTCAAACTTACTGCTTCACAGCGACTGAAAGAGTGTTGGATTGATCCGCCGATAAAGGCAAATCGGAAATTTTCTTGAAACGATAATCGCGATAGTCGCCGGGATTGCCCTCGCGGCCATCGCAAGCGGCGAGCAGGATGTTCGCCATCTCACGCGCGGTGACAAAATGCAGCGTTTCTTTTCTGGCTGCCGCGCCGTCTACCAGTGCAGCAAGAAAGTTGCGGAAGCCTTCGCCGATCACGGAATCTTTCTGCGTCGGGTCCATGCCATGGCAATGCAACTTGATGAACAGCCAATCGGGACGGCCGAGAACATGGATTTGGGCCTGCTTCCAGAGGTCAAGCCGGTGCAGCGTCGGAGGATCGGATCCGGTGAAGCCACCGTTATCGAGGGCGGGCCGGGCAGAGCGCAAGGTGCGCTGGAGGTCGGTTATGAGCGGACCCTGGATCATCAGCGGAAAGATTTGCGGCGCGCGTCCGGCTGCCAGGTCGTTGCCCTTGCGGTGCGGCGCCCGCTGATCGAGCGGAAGCGCACACTCGTACACGGAATTGAGTTTTTCGATTTGCGCCCGATGAAGCACTCCTGCGGGCATGGTCAAATCGGCGTAACAGCCAGTCTCGGCCAGGATCTGCATTTCCGAATCCACGCCGCAGTCGCGTCCGGCGGCGCAGTTGGCGAGCGTGAAATTTCCATGCACAAACGCGTAGCGGGGAGCGGTCGATCCCTCCTCGAAGGCGAGACAGCGATGGCGGAAAGCGAGGCGGTCGCGGAATTCGGTAAGCAGTAGCCGGGTGTTTTCGGCGGTGTCGGGATGCAGGACTCCATGGTGCAAATGAATGTCGACTTCTCCCCATCCGGCGTGGCAATGATCGGCGAGCATTTCGAGCAGGCCCTGATCGTACTGCTCAGCGGGATAAAAATAGGTGTGAACGAAGGGGCGACCGTCGGCATCTCGCCAGCCGTCGACGACCTTGGGGTATTCGCGACACCACCATTCCAGCCGGCGCTCCTGCTCGGAACGAGGGGCCCGCTTCTGGCCGTCCTCAGGAACGATGGCGGGTTCGAAATGATCGGCCAGGGCAATCATGAGGTGCACCGGGCCGCGGACAGGCGATCTCAGCGCCCGCCAGGTTGCCGACGGCAGGACTTTTCTTGCATAGGCGACTTTTTGTTTGAGACCCATGTTCAAATCTGCACTGCGCCTGCCTTGATGTCCCGCGCGCAACGGGCATCCGATTTCCCGAGGGAGACGGAGCAAGCTCCGTCTCCACAAGAGAACTCCAGCATGGATTCATTTCGCTGGTTTGCGGCCGCGAACAGCGATGGAGTTCTCGCCGACGCGCATGTCTTCCATGCCCATTGCTTCATACCACTTGAATACCTGTTCGTAGGTGTGTTTCGACTGATACTTCGGCGAATACCAGTCGAACGTGTCGAGCATCCGTGCTTCCGGATCTTTCTGGCGGTTCACCGGGAATACATGATGGACCAAGCCAGCGACTGGACGGCCTACCAGGGGAATGTGATTCAGCACCTGCTGCAGGTTGTAGAAAAAGGGAACCGCGACTTTGAGCAGGCGGTGCAGATTCTCGGGTTTCATCTTGTGCGTATAGCGCCGCCAGAAATCGCTAAAGCGATACCACTTGTTGTATCCGCTGTAGAGCCAGACCACGAGAAGACCGCCGGGTTTCAGATATTTATCCAGCGCCTTGACGGCGGCTTCGCAATCCGGCGTGTGGTGGAGCACGCCGATGCTGTAGATGATATCGAAGCTCTCGGGCGCGAAGGGCAGAGCGAAGACATCGGCCTGGAAGGCGACAAAATCGCGGTCCGCCAGATTCTTGGCGGCAACCTCGGCGGCGGCGCTCAGGTCCACGCCCACCACGCGCGCGCCCCAGCGGGTAGCGACTTCGGCGAAGCGTCCCATGCCGCAACCAACGTCGAGCACCAGTTTGCCCTTGAGGTCCTCGGGACGAAGAGCGGTCTTCATCAGGAAATGACGTTCGGACTCACGCAGTTCGTCGTGGTCGAGTTGCGTCTTCTGATAGCGATGCCACTGAAAACCAAAACTGGCGGCATAGTTTTGGGGGTCGACAAAGCGTGCGATGCCCTGCACGTTGGGATAGGCGCGCTTGCAGCCCGGGCACACGAAGCCCCCCGACTGATCGCTCTCAAGTTTCGATCCGCAACTGAGGCAACGCAAAATTGCCTGCAAATCAGCGAACAGGTGAGACTGCACCGGCGGTTCCACGGTCGGCATAAACCTCCAGAAAGTGACGCGGCTTTTTCGGCGGCGGGGGCGCCGAGCCGGGTCCTAGTTGTTCTTGTTCTTTCACCGTCTGCAACAACGTCGCCGTAAAAGCCACGGCAAAATAAGGGAAGAACTGGTAGGTTTCCGGCGCAAACAGCGCACCCACAACGAAGCCGACCAGCGAACTCTGCAGTGCTCCAACGAACAAAACTATGTCGGTGTCGAGATTCTTCTTCTTCAGCAACACTCTTAGATTCATGAAGCCGCGCCAGAAGAACATAAGGAAGAGAATCAGCACGGGAATACCACCTTCTGCCGCGGCCTGAAGGTAGGTCATATGCACGTCGTGCCAGATTCGCGAGTAGGTGGGAAAGTTGCGAGCGCCAATGCCGAAGACGGGATAGGTTTCGATGGCATCGACCGCGCGCACCATCAGGTACTTGCGTTCCTCGTAGGATCCATAGGCGCCCTGATCGGTGGTGCTGTTGCCCGACAAGGCGGAGAAACGATCATAGAGTTTGCCGCCGGCGGCGACCATGACAACGATGCCGACGAAAGCAGTCGCTACGATCAGGTATAGGCGTTTTCCCCGGATACCGAAGTAGTACAACGCGACGCTAAAAGAAATGACGAGATCAATGAAGCCGGCCCGTGATGCGGTTGCAAAAATGGCGACCGACATCACCAGCATTCCCCAGAGCCAAAACACTTTGACGGCGGCATTCTTGGCGGTGACCAAAAAGGCCAGCGCAAACGGCATCGATAACACGATGGCAAAAGCGAGATCGTTCGGGTTCGAATAGATGCCACCGAGCACGCCATCCAAGCGCGGCGTGCTGTGACCCTTGACGAGGGCAACGGCACAAACGACGACCACCGAAAATATCTGAATGAAGATGATTCGCCGCAAGCGGTCGAAAGTGGTAATCAGCAGGAAAACCAACACCCATGCGATGTAGATCTTGGAAAAATCCATGGTGCGGCTGACCGCACCGCCCTTCCAGACCGGAGACAGAAAACCTCCCAAGTAGAAAAGGCCGATCATGATCAGTAGGAGGTTCGCCTCCTTGGGCAAATTTTTCAGCGTGCGTTTGGTTCTGCCCAGGGCGCTGAACAGACCCCAGATGGCCATAATGCCGGTGATCTTGGCGAGCGGAATGTACTTAAGACCGGGAATCCAGTCTTCCGGCCGGGCGCAATACACAATAAAGAACCCGCTCAGCCAGAAGAACGCATTCTTGGTCGGGTCCGCGGCCAGGAACGAAGTGCGCCTGGCAGGGACTTCCGCCGGTGTTACATTGCCGTTATCGCCGATAGCCACAAATTCCTCTTTTTCTCTTTAGCTCTTTTCTCTTTGTCTCTTGGCTCTTACGCTTTCTTTTCCGCCAAACGCGCCGGAATCGCGCGTGTCACGGGAGATTTCTTTTCCGCCACCGACTGCAAGACTTCACTGAAACGCTCACCGATCGCGGGCCAGTCGTAGCGGGCGGCGGTCTCAGCGGCGGCCTTTTCGTAACCGCGCCGCAGTTGTGGATCGCGCGCCAACTCAATCACCGCCTGGGCAAAGGACCGGGCATCGTCGGCCAGTAGAATGTCGCGTTCGTGCTGAACATCCAGACCTTCGGCGCCAACGGTAGTGGAGACAACAGCTTTGCCGGCGGCCATCGCCTCGTAGATCTTCAAACGCGTACCGCCGCCGATGCGCAAGGGCACGATGACCACGGCGGATTGGTGCAGATGCTCTACCACGGAAGGCACGCGGCCAGTCACTTCGATCGAGTCGTCGCTTGGGCCCGTGGCCCACTTCTGAACCCGACGGCTGGGATTGCGGCCGACAATGCGAAAGCGCGCGCGCGGGATCTCGGCCTTGACTAAAGGCCAGACCTCGGTGCAAAAATATTCGACGCCATCGACATTCGGCTCCCAGTCCATGGCACCAACGAAGGTGATGAGCGGCGCGGAGGCATCGCTTGAAGTTGCATACGAGGCCGCCGGGGCAGACTCGGCAGCAGGATGATATTGCGCGAGATCGACTCCGGTGGGGACAACGGTGACGCGATCCGCATCTACCCACCGCGTCATGAGCGCGCGATCGTTTTCCGAGACGGCAATCACATGCTGGAACTTGCAGACGGCGGCGCGCTCGTAGCCCAGCATCTTCCGGAATTCGACGCGGTACATCATCTTCCTGGCCCGGCTGTCGGCGGTGGCGGCATGGCGGCGCCAGATTTCGCTCTCCACGTTGTGCTGAAAAAGCACGCTGGGGATGGTGAGCCTTCCGGGGAAATTGACGGCGGCATCGAGAAAATCGCAGACGGCAACATCGAAGCGGCGCTCGCGGAACCATGCTTGGAGTTGCTTTCGGACTCCAGCGTGGGCGAAGCGGCTGACCGCGTAGGGCGCGTGGGCGCCCAGATGCGCCAGATAGTCGAGGCCGCGCGCGGCTCCCGCGAGTTCGCGCTTGCCCGTGCACACGGCCACCGCGCCGGGCAACTGCCGCTGCAACTCGCGCTCGTAGTCCAAGTCGGGCGTTCCTCCGTAATAGGAGTAGAACGTAAGCTCATGCCGCGCGGACAGATATCGCAAGACGTGGTACGTGCGGATATTGCCGCCGTTCTGCACGGGGAGGAGCTTATCGGCTTTGACCCAGAGAATTCTCATGCGAGGTAGGGAGTCGTTGCTGCGCGAACCCAGTTCAGCAGACCCAGTTCAGCGAACCCAGACCGCCTTTCTGCCCGAGACAAAGTTGATAAAGGCAACCATGGCGGCGGAATTCAGGACGACGAAAGTGCGGGCGGGATCAGCCAGACGCGAAAGCGGGCCGATCTTGACTCCGGCCAGCCCGGCCAGGCTGAGCGTGTAAAACGCAAGCTGCGCCACCAGCGCCGCGCGGTAAAGGGGCTGGGGCAGGAACAACGAAGCGATCAGCAGAGCCAACAGAGCCACCGGCACGGCCAGCCGTGACAGCTTGTGACTCACGAATTCGAATCGAATTCCGTTTTGCGAACTCAGCAGCCAGGGCGCAAGCTGCAGGAGTTGGTAGACGCCGCTCAGGGTACGCACTTTGCGAGAAAATTCGCGGCCTTCGCCCAAGTCGGGCGAATCCCAGGCGCGGGCGCGGGAGTCGAAGATGACGCGATATCCCTGGCGCACAATCTGCATGGGCAAGAGGACATCATCGAGAATGGTCCCCTCGGGCAACGGCGATGCTTCGAGCAGGCAACGGCGGGCGCAGTAGATGGCGCCGGTGGCGCCGGCGACCGAACCGGAGGCGGACTCCAGTTCGCGAACTCTTTTTTCGATGCGCCAGTACAACCCCATTCCCTTCCCGGTCTCTCCACTGGCGGGATCGCCCAGCATTAATTCGCCGCTGGCCGCGCCCACCTCGGAGTCGGCAAAATTTTCGATCAGCAAACGCAGGGCGCCCGATTCGATGTGCTGGCGGGCGTCGGTAAAGAGCAGCACTTCTCCGGCAGCCAATTTGATGGCGTCGTTGAGGCCGGCGGCTTTGCCCTGGGATGCGGGCTTCAACAGTGTTCGCAGTCTGCTCTGCACCCGCGGATCGCGGGCATATTCCGCGAGAATGGCGGGCGTGCGATCACTGGAACCATCGGAGACGACCACGACGTCCAGCTTCGCGGGAGGATAGTCGAGCGCGAGCAGGTTATCGAGTTTGCGAGCGATCACCGCCTCCTCGTTGCGCACCACCATCACCGCCGAAACCGGAGGCTCAGCGGAATTTTCGACATAACCGCGGCGCACCGGACGCGGCGACCAGCGACTGCGCAACCACAACCACGCGGGATAGCCCACGTAGGAATAGCCAACCAGAGCGGCCGCGAGCCAGAACACGCATTGGATCTCCATTGTCATCGTCGTCGTCATCGTGATTGCGCACCCATTATTGTGCACCCCGGCGCAACAGAACGGTCTTGATGGTCTGGAACATGATCAGCAGATCCAATCCAATG
The DNA here is from genome assembly GCA_963778255.1 of uncultured Acidobacteriaceae bacterium. GTDB lineage: Bacteria > Acidobacteriota > Terriglobia > Terriglobales > Acidobacteriaceae > Acidiflorens. The sequence goes on along the minus strand of CAVZUP010000240.1, from coordinate 50,495 downwards.
GAAACGTTCTTGATATAGAACAGGTCGTACTGGAGTTTTTCGCGCGCATCTTCGACGGTGCTGCCGTACTTGTATTTCACCTGCGCCCATCCGGTAAGACCGGGCCGCACCATGTGACGCACGCCGTAGTACGGGATCTCCTTGGAAAGCAGTTCGATGAATTCCGGACGCTCGGGACGAGGGCCGACGAAAGCCATATCGCCCTTGAGCACGCACCACAACTGGGGAATTTCATCGAGGCGCGAGGAGCGGAGAAACTTGCCGACGCGGGTGACGCGGGGATCGTCGTCGCCCGCCCACTTTGGACCGCTCACGGCTTCGGCGTCCTGGCGCATGGTGCGGAACTTCACGACCTTGAACAGGCGTCCGGACTTGCCCACACGGGTTTGCGTATAGAAGACGGGCCCCTCGGAATCCAGACGGATGGCAAGAATGATGAACGGAATCAAAGGCAAGGCGAGGATAAGACCGACCAGCGAAATAATGATGGAAAAAACGCGACGAACCAGGATGAAGACGGTGCTGCGGCGGAAGCCCTCGCCAAACACCAGCCAACTGGGAGACAGATTTTCCACCTCGATCTTGCCCGAGATTTTTTCCAGCCAGGTGGTGGCTTCCTCGATTTTGACTCCCTGCATGCGCAGGTCGAGCAACTCCTTCATGGGGATGGTTCCGCGGCGGTCGGGCATGGCAACGATGACACGATGCACTCTTTGCTTGTTGACCACTGCCATGAGGTGCGCGGCCACGGAGTCGCGGGTTACGGTGCCTTCCATTTTGCCCGTCCAGCTGGCGATCTCGACGCCGATTTCGGGATTCTGCCGCAAACCCTGCACCACCCGCTGCGCGCGATCGCCGGTGCCCAGAACGTAAACTCGTTCCACCAGAATCGGCAACTGGGCCAGCCAGGAAAAGCCGATCCGCCATCCGAACAATGCGACCGTAAGGATGATCAGCCCGACTTCGGAAGAATGTTTCCCCAGCAGGTAATTCGGCCGCACCCAGGCGACACCCGCCAGGATGAACGCGAGCACGCCCGGAACCATAAGCAAGCGAAAATAGAGCTCGCCCTTCCCGGTGAGGCGCGTCATGTCGTACAGGTCAAGCCAGTGCGAGCACAGCAAGACCAGTACCGTGACGCCGAGAATCTTGAGGTAGCCGCCCTCGAAATTCAGCGCCAGGTAACTGTCTTCGCGGAGCTCGTACACCGCCCCCAGCAGGAACGAGGTCCAGATGATCAGCGCTTCTCCGATCAGCAGGACCAGGGTCCGGATTGGGTAATAAACATTGAAGAGCCGGATCAACTTGGCCTCGGTTCATCTTAGGCAGGGCTGTTCACGGCCTCGCCATAGTAGTACTTCGACTTTTGCTCTCCAAAGTTGGTTCCGTTGAGCACCACTCCGAGCAACAGCTTGTCCGGAAACTCCTCGCGGGCGCGCCGCGCCAAATCGGAAGGCGTTACATTGGAACGCACCACCATGAGAATTCCATCGCAGACATTGGCGACCAGAGTGGCATCGGATACGGGGATCACCGGCGAAGTATCGAGAATGATCCAATCGAACAAGGGCTCGACGCGTTGCAGGAACAGCTTCAGACGTCCGTTGGCGAGCAATTCCGGAGCGCTGGGCACGATCCGGCCAGCGGGCAGGAAGAAGAGGTTCTCCATGGGCCCGCGTTGCAGAGCGGTGAACTCATCGCATTCACCCAACAGGTACTCGGCCAATCCGGGGGACTGGGCCGCTCCGAGGTGGCGATGCATGCCGGGATTGCGCAGATCGGCATCGATCACCAGCGCGCGCCGTCCTTGCTGCCGCACCATAACCTGGGCCAGATTGGCGGCCACGAAAGACTTGCCTTCCTTGGGAAGGGCGCTGGTCACCATCAGGCGCTTCAGCGGCATCTTCTCGCGAATCTGGTAGAGACGGGAGCGCAGGGTGCGGAACTCTTCGGCCCCGGCGCGGCTGTCGTCTTTCTGGAAGAAAAGCATGGTCTTCGGATCGGGGCTCCATGCCGTCTGCGGGCACCGGGCAAGCAGCGATTCGTAATTGAACCCGGAAGTCATGCTGGGCATGGTGACAGTTCCGGATGGTTGCATCGAAGGCTGCAGCGAAGGCATGCTTTCGCGTGGCACGTCGGTTTGTACATGCGGTTGGTCGAAAGCGGGCTCGACGTGCGTCCCCGTGGAGGTGGCTCTTTCCTGCTCGGCGCGTTTTAAAGCGTCATGGATACGGCTCATAGTTTCCTTTCCTTGGGGAGATCCTGTTGTTCCGATTGGCGCAACCGGTCGGCCAGTGTGGCCAAAGTGCGTAAGGCTTCGACCAAGTCGAACTTTTCCGAAGACGGCGGCGCTGGCGCGGTCATGGCCGCCGAGGCGTTGCCATCAGTCAGATCGAAATCGCGGGCGACCGAATCGACGACTTCGACGGCGACCGTCTTTTTCTGATCCACGAAGGCGCTGACCAGACAGTGCTCGCAGAGCAGATTGATAATGCGCGGAATGCCCAGCGTGTAACGAAAAATCGCGGTCGTGGCCTCGACATCGAAAATCTGCTCGCCGTTCGAACCCGCGATGCGGAGGCGCTGGGTGATATAGGACTTGGTTTCCTCAAGATTGAAAGGATGAGTCTTGGCGCGCAGCGTCAAGCGCTGGCGCAACTGGCGCAACTGCGGCTGCTTCAGGCGCTGTTCGAGCTCCGGCTGTCCCACCAGAACAATCTGCAGCAGCTTCTCGGTGAAGGTCTCGAGATTGGTGAGCATGCGGATCTCTTCCAGCACTTCGTCGGAGAGATTCTGCGCCTCGTCGATGACCAGCACCGCCGTCTCGCCGGCGCGATAACGGTCCAGCAGCCAGTTGTAGAGGCGCTGCAGCAGCTGACTCTTCGACTTGGTATCGCAGGGAATGCCAAAATCGGCCATCATGAAGTCGAGCAGTTGCGGCACGTCCATGCGCGAGTTGAAGATGAAGGCGGTGGCCACCTGCTGCAGGCGCAGCCACTCCATCAACTTATTGATCAGCGTCGTTTTGCCGGTACCCACTTCACCGGTAAGCAAGACGAAGCCTTTGCGGCTTTGTATGCCGTAGGTGAGGCAAGCCAACGCCTCTTCGGTGTGCCGCGTGAGATACAGATAACGCGGGTCCGGATTGACGTTGAACGGGTTGGCGCGAAGTCCGAAAAATTCCTTGTACATAGCCTTCCGTTAGACCTCGGCGTGCTCGTGATCTTTGGGCGCACCGGGATCGCCCCGGCCCCAGAAACGGCGCTGCCCGTTGCCATTGGCGGCACTCTGCTCGTCCTCACCCAGCCAGGGCACGGAAATCAGGAGGGGCAGATCCATGACCGCCGCTGCGTCCTTTTCGGTGCGGATCGACTTGTCGCTGAACTCCAGCCAAATGGCGATGATCAGGCCGAGCCCCAAACCGACACCCAGGCCGCCCGCGGCGAGCATCGGGCGGTTCGGGAAACTGGGCGAATCCGGCAGACCGGCGGTGGCGACAATGTGCATCTGTTCGCCTTCCTGCTGGTTCTCCATGCTGGTGCCCAGCGCGGCGGAACTCTTCTTGGCCAGCAGATCCTTGTAGAAGGCCTGGGCGTTATCGTTGTCGCGGGTGAGCAATTTGTATTGCTCCTCCACGTTCGGGCTCATGGCGGTTCGGCTCTGGTAAACGTTGATCGCGCTTTGCAGTTTTTTCTGGTCGAGCGTGGCCTGCTCGATCACGGCCTGATACTGGTGAATCTGCAGCCGGAGCTGACGAATCTCAGGCGGCTCGGAAGAGCTGGCCTTATCGCTGCTGTCGCTGCTGGGGGTGCTGGCGGCGGCATTCACTTCTTTCAGCTTCTTCTGGACCTCGGCGATGTCGGCCTTAGCCTTGATCACGTCGGGGTGGTCGTCGGTATAGCGCGCCTGCAATTGCAGCAACTGCCCCTGCAACTGCGAAAGTTCCTGCTCCAGGGTCTGCGGATTGGTGCTGGACATCGAACTCTTCCAGGCGGCGGTTTGCTGCGCCAGCATACTTTCGGTGTAGGCTTTGTCCTGCTGGGCGCGGCTCAGGGTCTGAGTGGTGGCGTCGAGTTGCGAGTTCAGCGACATCAGCATGCGCATGTTGTTGTCGGCGTCGCCGGGCAACTGCCCCATGTATTGCTTCTTGAACGCGGCCAGCTTGGCATCCTGTTCGTCCAAAGCGCGCTTGGCTTCTTCGACCTGGCGGGTCAGAAAGTCGGTGGTGCTGCCGGCAACCTCGGAACGGGATTTCAGGTTTTCATCCACGATCAGCGAGGTCATGGCATTGCAGATTTTTTGGGCGCGATCGGCGTTGCTGTCGGTGTAGGAGACATTGAAGCCCGGCACCGGCTCATCCGTGGCCGAAGCTTTTCTTCTCTTGGCGGCGGCTCCCGCGCTGCCAGCGGCCGCGCTCATCGAGGTGATCACCGGCTCAACCTGCATGTTCTGCTGGATTTCAGAGATGAGCTTGCCCTCTTCCTCGGGTTTGACCAAGTTGAGGCTATGGATCACAGGACGCAGGCGGCTGGGGCTCAGGACCTCCTGGCTCAGAGTCTGGACGCGCTGGGTAAAATCAGTCGTGATCACCGGCGCGACATAGCTATCCGGCACCTTCTGGCCTTCCACCAGAACCGTCGACTGCGAGGTATATTTCGGCGGAAAGACGTAGGACACCATGAACCCAGCCAGCGGGGCGATCAGGGTCGGGACCAAAATGACGACCAGGCGCCGCCGCAGCATTGCCAGGTAATCGTCCATTGACAGTTCGCGATTTTCACTCATAACAGTTCACCAATCCGGCCGCCCGGGGGCGGCCCAGAAATTATTCGATCCGAGTCGGCCTGGGGTGCCATTCCACTCCCACCGTGCCGATGTGCCTCTGCGCAATCCTGCCGGTGGAGCCTTCTATCGTGACCGGAACATTGAAGGCCACCTCGCTAAAACGATAACCGGCGAAAAAGTCGTAAGAACGTCCCAAGTGCTTACGGAAAACAGCGCCCGCCGAGCCTTCGTCGTAGCTGCCCGCCGCAACGCCGAACAGCGCCGTATCCTGGAGTTTCGAATTATGGGAGTAGCCCAGATCGCCAAAAAATACCCAGGTGCGTCCCAGCGGACGTGTATATCCGAGGCGCGCCGCCTGCGTATTGGCGCCGGCAAAAAAGCCCGATCCCGCGGAAGTGAATTTTTCGTACGACCCGACCAGCGACGCATGGCGCAGCTTGTAGCGCAACTGAACTCGTGCACTTAGCGACAAATGATCGAAGCGCACCCCTTGTTCCAGCTCCGTGTACTCCGGGCCGGCGCCGGCAATTAAGCTCAACCTGCCGGTAATGGTATGGCTCCAGCGCAGATTGACTACGTGGACATAGATCTGACCGCCCGTAACCTGGGGAAACTGGAACAACTGAAAAGCGTAGATGAAGCCGAGCTGATCGTGGCGCGAAATCAGACGGCTGTAGCCGCCCTCGACGGTGATCTGGTCGCTGTTGATCAGTTGATTCGAGGGGTCGTAGAAATGGCCGTTGCTGAATCCGCCCGCCACGGTAACGGCGGAGACCGGACTGATGGACTGAACGGCATCGAGGATCCCCGTGTTCGCGAGCCGGGGAATATCGCCGACCGCACCGAACTGGCCGTTGCCGAACAGGTGGATGCCAGGCAAACCGCCCCCTGTCCCTCCCGTGCCGATGCCGCTGGAGGTAAGCCCAATCCCGGGCAGGCCGCCAAAACCGACCTGAAAGGAACCGTCAGGCAGGTAGACGAAGGCATCGCGCAGTGTCACCAAGCCAGTCCGCCAGCGCGTGACCGCCTCCAGGCCGGCGGATTCCAGTTGCTTCACCGAATAAGGATTGGCGTAAAACGCACCGCCGCCCACGTACTCGAGAAAGAGATCGCTCTTGGGCCAAAACTTCTGCAAGTCGGCAGCTCCGAGAACGGTGCTGACGGCTTCCAACCCGCTGCCCCCGATGGCGTTGCTGCCGTTGGTGTCCGCCGATTCGCCCACTTGGAGAGCTGGCGAAAAGAAGCTGCGATTGGCCACCTTCAGTTCGAGGCCGGGCTCGTCCAGCCCAGTGACTGGCGGATTTTCCGGGTTCAGCACCGGCGCATTCTGGCCGAAGGCCGGCGCCGGAACTGGATTTTCTGGCTGGGGCTGGGAGTTGTCTTGCGCGGACACGCAGATACTCATGCCGAATACCAGCAACGCCAACCGGATTATGCGTATTCTTATCATGCTTCTCACCCGCAGGTCCCTTTACGGGACAACGATCGTATCTCCCGGTTGCAACACGTAATTCTGTTCGATCTGCTCGCCCTTGAGCAGTTTGCGATAATTCACCGGCAGTTTCTGCTGCTTGCCGTTTTCCGTACGCAGCACATAAATGCGCTTGGTGTTGGCAAACTGGTTGATTCCGGCGGTGGACAGCGCCTGCAGAACCGTCATGTTGGCTACCATCGGCATCGGCCCGGCGTGAAACACCTCGCCGTTGACATAAATCCGCTTGCTGTTGATGCCGGTCACCACCACCGTGACGTGCGGATCGGCGATATATTTCCTTAGCTTCTCGGTCACCGAACTGGCCAACTGCTCGGGCGTCAGACCCGACGCCTGCACATCATTGAGCAGGGGCAGTGAAATCTTGCCATCCGGACGCACCGGCAACGTGGCCGTCAGGTCGGCCTCTCTCCACACTGCAACGTGGAGCACGTCATCGGGGCCGATGACATACTCGGGTCCGGCCGGGCTGGTGGAAACCGCGTTCGCGGCAACGTCCGAAGCGGGACTGGCGGCGGGTGGGGCAGGCGGATTCTGCGCCAGCGCGATGCTGCCGGTCAACAGTAATGCCGCGACTGCCGCTTGCCATGCTAATTTCATATCTTCTTCTTCCTCTCACACTCAGGTTTCAAAGTTTCAAGGTTGCAAGGCTTCAAAGTTCAGCAACTCCCCTTCGTCACAGCTAAGATTTCTTCCTTAAACTTTGAAACTTTGCAACCTTGAAACCTGTTCTTGGTCACGCTCCGTACTCTTCGTATCCGATCTGCTTCAATTTGTAGAGAAGCGCCTTGTAGCTGATCTGCAACTCCTGGGCGGCGCGGCGCCGGTTCCAGCGGGTGCGGGTCAAAACCTGCAAGATGATTTCCCTCTCCGCCTCGCGCGAGGCGGCGCGCGCCACATCCTTGAGCGAAATCTTCTCGCCGTTGCCGCTGCGATCGGCGCGCCGCAACAGGGACCGCAATCCTCCCATGGCCAGCGTTTCATCGCCGAGCGCTACAATCGCCCTGGCCGCATCTTTCAGTTCGCGAATGTTTCCGGGCCAGCTGTATTCCAGAAAGAAGTTTTGGGTCTCGGGACTGAGCACCGGCACGGCACGGCTGAAATCGCGGGCCGCGACCGATAGAAACCAGTCGCGCAGATGAGGAATGTCTTCCTTCCGCTGACGCAACGGCGGCAGACGCAAACAGACTCCGCTGACTCCATAATATAGGTCTTCGCGGAACTTACCGGCCTTGACCTCGGGCTCCAATTCGCGCGAGGTTCCACAAATGTAACGGGGCACACGGCGCTGCTCCGCGCCATGGAGACCAATCTGGCGAACCAATTCCTTTTGGACTGACGCCGCGAGGTCGCCCACTTCCTGAAGATAGATGGTCCCACCCTGGCCATCGAGCGCCGCCAGGACTCCTTCGCTGGCTTCACGGCACTGATAGACCTGAAATGGTTCCTCGGCTCGGATGGAAAGAGCATGAATACGCGCCGCTGCCGCCGCTTTGCCGGAGCCGTGCTCGGCTACAACCAGCACCGGGACATCATTCTGCGACAACTCGCGAATCACCGCTTCCACGGTGCGCATGCCTGCACTCACGCTATCAAGCCAGACGCGAGTGCTACCGTTCTGCGGTGTGCCAGCAGTCTTCAGGGTATCGGTGTTGTCCAGGTCCATTCGGTTTCGATTCGGCTTCAACATTTCGCGGCCAAGACAGCGGGGGGTAAGTCTTGGACAAGGCGTCTCTCTACTCCAGAGCACACCAGCTGCCAACCCGGGCCAGGATTGCCGCCCGCCGTTGCAACCATATACGCCTGTTTTTTCAATGACTTGCGATCGACATCCTGAATCGCAATGCGGCTAACACGTTATCACATTGCGGACAAATGGGAAAACAATTTCCCACATCTTCGGTAATCTATGGGGATTACTTTCCAATTGCCTGTTGAAGACACGGTCATAAAACACTGGCAGCATTGAGTGAATTGGCGTGTTCTCAACCAGGATGAAGGCCCAATATGGTCTCCCTTCCTGTAGGAAATGCTTTTCCCTTTTCTGGCGCTGCTCGCTGTCCGGTCCCATCGCGTAAAGGTCACTTCTAAAGGTCACTTCTGACCGTAGCTTAAGTGCTCACCCGACGTTCCAGTTTTACTTGGCGCGGAGGCTGACTTTCGCATATCCTCAGATGCAAGCGCGCGCCATATGGGTAATTCAGCCGAGACAGTTCCACTCCTCTCGACCAGGGAGGGTCGCGTATCGTCTAGTTTGCCCCGCTGGCAGGCTGGAGCGCTGCTGCTGCTGCTGGCATGGCTTTACGCCTCGGTCCTCGCCCGACTTGTTCTGCAGTGGGTCGGTCCCGCCCGCGATCCAAATTTCGAGCACGGGATTTTTGTCCCCCTCTTTGCTCTCTTCGTCCTCTGGCAAGACCGCAAGCGCCTGGGCGCAGTGGCATCCGCCCCATCCTGGGCCGGACTTCCGCTGGTGGCCCTGGGCCTGTTGATGCTGACCCTCGGCGTCCTGGGCGCGGAACTGTTTTTCTCGCGCGTCTCGCTGCTGATCCTGCTGGCGGGCCTGATCATTCTGTTTCAAGGATGGCCGTTCTTTCGCGCCGTCCTGTTTCCCTGGGCTTTTCTGATTCTCATGATCCCGATCCCGGCCCTGATCCTGCAGCAGGTCACCTTCCCCCTCCAATTGCTGGCCGCGAAACTGGCCACCGCATTACTGGAACTGGTGCAAGTTCCCGTATTGCGGCAGGGGAATGTGATTGTGCTGGCTTCCATGCCGCTGGACGTCGCGGAAGCCTGTAGCGGGATCCGCTCGCTTCTGACCCTGGTAACCCTGGCCGTCATCTATGGATACCTGATGGAAACCAGGATATGGGTGCGGGTGGCGCTGGTTTGCTCCGCCGTGCCGATCGCAGTGGCAGCCAACAGCTTCCGCATTTTTGGCACCGGTTTGCTGGTGCAGTATTGGGATCCGGAGAAAGCGGAAGGATTCTTCCATGCTTTTTCCGGATGGCTGATCTTCGTGGTAGCACTGGCCATGCTCTTCGCCGTGCACCGGGCGATCGCGCTCGTCTGGGGCAGTTCGAAGGGCAACCTGGAGGCGAAGTCCGTATGAAGGCCGGAACCCTTCGCTTCGCGATTGCGGCTGTCCTCATGTTGGCGACCGCGCTCGTGCTCCAGGCTCATTCGCGCAGCGAGTACTTTCCCCCGCGCGCACTGCTGAGTTCCCTGCCCTTGCAAATGGATGGATGGGTTGGAACCGACGATGTCCTCGACCAGCAGACGCTCGACATCCTCGGGCCCGGTGAGTTTCTGGTGCGCGACTACGAAAACGCGAGCCAGCCGCAACCTTGGATCAATCTTTATATCGCGTACTTCCCAACGCAAAGGGCGGGCGATACCATCCATTCGCCCAACCACTGCCTGCCGGGCGCGGGTTGGGTTCCCACTTCGCGGGAGGTGATTCAGCTTCCGCGTCCCGATGGTTCTTCGTTTCCGGTCAACCGGTATGTGGTCTCAAAATCGGGAGAGCGGCAACTGGTGCTCTACTGGTTTCAGGCTCATGGCCGCGCCGTAGCCAGCGAATACTGGGCCAAGTATTATCTGGTTTCGGATTCGATCCGCATGAACCGCAGCGACGGCGGGCTGGTGCGCCTGATGACCCCCATGCTTAACGGAGAATCTCCGGTGGCTGCCCAGGCGCGCCTGATGAAACTCGGATCGCAACTCGTTCCGCTGCTCGACAGCTATATTCCACGCTAGAACTGGTCTCATAAATAATTGCGAACAGGGCGTCCAGCCCTCAGGGGCTAAAGCCCTCGTCGTTATTGGGCTGGAACGGCACGGCTAAAGCCGTGCCCTACCCAAGCCCATTTATGAGACCAGTTCTAGTTCAGTTCGCCACGCATAATCCCAGGCAAACAAATGTTCGGCGTGACTCCGGTGTTATTGAGGACGAGTGCCAGCGGAGTGCCGCGGATCGAAAGACCAACGCTGGAGCTGGGACCACCTGTTATAAAGTCAGTCATTCCTATCGAGACACAAAACCAGCTACAATGACGGCAATCCAGTGACAACCGGAGGTTGGTGTGAAGTCAAAACATGCTGATGGCGCTGTTGTATTTTGCTGCGTGGCGTTCTTCGCTCTCGTTCCGCTTCTGTGCGCACAGGACGCGATCGCTCCCCAGCACAACGGAGTTACGCAAGACTGGTCGGATCGCCAGATCGTGTTCAGCCTCGATGGACTTGAGCGCCACCCGGAGATGCTGTACCGGGAACCGCGGATTCTGCATCAGGCGATGCAGCGCTGGCAGGTTCCGGATTTCGGCACATTTCAAAGCGCCGACCCCTTGTCAGACACGGTCAGTAAACCCGAATCCGGCAGCGATTGGAGCGTCGCCGCTTTGGGAGGCCGCTTGCTGCTGAATTCCTTTCCCGCCAAGTTCTCCTTCAATCCGGGCGCTACGCCAAGTTGCACGGGCGATTACGTTGTGTTCGGACTGAACACGGCGGGCGTCACCGGCGGCGCGGCGAATCTTGTCGCTTTCAACAATCTCTATGCCGGCACCGGCGGACTGTGTGGATCGGCTCCGACAGTTGTGTTTGCGTATAACACCACCACACACACCGGAGGCAAGGTCGTCACCTCGCCTGTGATTTCGGAGGACGGAACCAAGATCGCCTTCGTCGAGAGCGCTTCTGCGCCCTCGGCTTCCACCATTTTCCATGTCTTGACCTGGACCGCTGGCAACGGCGTGATCGGCAATGCCGCAGCGCCCGCGGCGATGACTTCACTGACTCTCTCCTCAACCACCGATGACACGGCGTCAGCGCCGTGGGTGGATTACGCCGGGGATGCAGCCTACGTGGGCTCGGACAATGGCCTGATTTATAAAATTACGGGCGTCTTTCATGGCACGCCTGCCCTTGCGGGATCTCCCTGGCCCATCACCGTCAGCGCCAATTTGCACTTGACCCCGCCGGTTCTTGATTCGCATCTGGGCATGTTGATGGTGGGCAGCGCGAACGGGAACCTCTACCGCATCAACACCGCGACCGGCGCGCTTGCGACCCTGATTGTGGGAAGCGGAAGTTCGGCTGGCATCGTGGCTCCGCCGATCGTCGATGTCACCAACGGCACGACTTTCGTCGTCGACTCCAATGACGGCACTTCCGGAGTTCTGGTTGAAGTCGCCACGGCGACCATGCTTCAGGTAGCGAAAGCCCGCATCGGCGAAGCCGCCGCGTCCGGCACTGCAATTCACCTCTACCAGCCCGCTTTCAGCAACGCCTACTACACCAAACCCTCTACGGGAGTGATCAGGGTGTGCGGAACGGGCACCGCGGACACCACGCCATGGCAGTATGCCTTCGGGTTCGGCGGGACCGGCGGGACGACCATGCAGACCACCGCTTCGTTCTCGCAGCAGCTTCTCACTACCGCCGCGGTCCAATGCACCGGATGGACGGAGTTCTACAATCCCAACGTGAATGGCGGAACCGATTTCTTTTTCTTCGGCCTGACTTCGGCCTGCACGGCGACCGGCGCCGCCGGCGGCTGCGTAGCGGAAATCACGGGCAGCAATACCACGCCGGTCACGACGACTGTCGACGGTGGGGCGAGCGGAATTGTTATCGATAACTACAGCACCGCTGCACAGGCGTCCAGCATCTACCTGACCGCCCTCAGCGTGAATACGGCATATAAATTTACACAGAATGGGCTGCACTAGAGTTTGTCTCATAAATAGTTTTCCGAGCAGGCCATCCGGCCCTCAGGGGCTAAAGCCCTCGTCTTTATTGGGCTAGAGCGGCACGGCTAAAGCTGTGCCCTACCCAAACCCATTTATGAGAATGGTTCTAGAGTTTTTCAGACCGGGAGGGCCGTGCGAAATTCGTTCGCGCGTCGCTACGCCGATTGCTAGCTGGATTCCGAGTAGCTAGGCATGGAGGCGGAACACCCCGGATACCCGATGCAGAGTGTGCGCGAACGCTTGCGGCAAGAAGCGCACCAGGTCGGTCGCCACCAGAGAATTCTCTCCGATGGATTCACTGGCCAGATCCCCCGCCAGTCCGTGCAGATAAACCGCCAGGGCGGCCGCTTCAAGCCCATGCTGCGGATGTTGCGCGATCAGGCCAGCAATCATTCCGGTGAGAACATCTCCAGTGCCTCCGGTGGCCATGCCGGGATTGCCCGTGGGATTCACCCAAACAGCACCATCGGGCGCTGCGATCAGCGTGCGATGTCCCTTGAGCACAACAATCAATTCATGCTCGCGAGCGAACTTTCGCGCGACTTCCAGACGATTCGCCTGAATTTCTGCAATGCTCAAGCCGGTCAAGCGCGCCATTTCTCCCGGATGCGGAGTGATCACGACGGTTTGTCCGCGGCCGTTCAACTTGTCGGCTGCTCCTTCAAAAGCATTCAGCGCGTCGGCATCGACAACGATCGACTTGTCTCCGCGAGTTACGATTGTGCGCGCGAATGCGGCGGTTTCGGAGTTACGTGAGATGCCCGGGCCGATGGCGGTGGTCGCGCGGTCCAGCAGCTCATCGAGGACTCGCCCGACCGCTTCCAGGGAGATCGTGCCCTCATTGGTTTCCGCCAGCGGCTCCGTCATTAATTCCGGATGAAATCCGGCAACGGTTGCGAGCACCGATTTCGGCGTGGCTACCGTGGCCAGGCCAGCGCCCGCCCGGAGCGCCGCAAATCCCGCCATCGACGCCGCGCCCGCTTTGCCGAGCGATCCGCCAATCACCAGCACGTGTCCGTAACTGCCCTTGTTACCTTCGCGAGATCGAGGCGCGAGCAGCGGACCGAAATCGAAGGGAGTACTCAGATGGAGTCCAAGCTTCGAGACGATGGCTTCAGGCGGCGAACCAATCGGAGAAATCACGGTGGTTCCGCTGGTGAGGGCCGCGAAAACGTGCGCCGGACGCGGCGCGGTGAAGGTCACGATGGCATCGGCACGGGCTCTATCGACGGAACCAGCCGGTTTCATGCCGTCGGCGTCCGCGCCCGAGGGAATGTCGACAGCCACAATTGGGGCCACCGCCGCATTCATCTTGGCGATCGCCGCGGCATAGAGCGGGCTGACCGGCGGACGAAACCCCGTGCCAAGGATCGCGTCGACGATCACGTCGGCCGAGAAGATTTCCGCTGCCGCGGGCGAATCGAGACCGCTCGCATCGCTGACGATCAGCGGCGCGACATTGCTTGGACGGAGCGACCTCATCATGCTCTGAAACATCGCGGCGGCATCTCCGCGAAGCTCTTCGGGATGGCATAGCAGCAGAACCCGCACGGCGCGTCCCGCTTCGACGAGCTTGCGCGCCACGACGAATCCATCACCGCCGTTGTTGCCTTTACCGCAGAGAATGCCAACGCGTTCGGCTTGCGGGTAATCGGAGAGAACAAAACGGGCCACGGCCGCGCCGGCGTTTTCCATCAATGTTAGAGAGGGCACGCCAAAGCGTTCCGAGGTGACGCGATCGATCTCGCGCATTTCCGCGGCGCTGACGATTTTCATGGCTTCGACCCGGAAAATCCGGCCCCAGCCGTCTGCTCGAGGTCGCGCAGTTGTTGCGGCTCGCCCATGGCGATCAGAAAATCGCCGGCTTCGATGCGGTCGTCGGGCGCGGGATTGAAGCGCATCTCGGTTGCGCGCTTGATCGCGAGGATGATCACGCCGCTGTCCTGGCGAATGCGGGAACTCTCGATGGTCTTACCGGCAAACGGACTGCGTTGTGTGATCGGTACTTCGTCAATTTCCAGATCCATGCCGAGGTGGGTGGTGGCCGTATCGAGAAAACTGACTACGTGCGGACGCAGGAACGAATGGGCGATGCGCTGTCCGGCAAAAACATAAGGACAGACGACCGCATCGGCGCCCGCGCTGCGCAGATGCTTCTCCGCCATGTCTTCGCTGGCACGCGCGATGATGCGCAGCTTCGGATTCAGACTACGGGCAGTGAGCACAATATAAAGGTTGGTGGCGTCGGTGGTGGTGGCCGCAACAAGACCGACCGCGCGGTCGATTTGAGCGTCGCGCAGAGTCTGCTCCTGGGTGGCATCGCCGATGAGCATCAACCAGTTTTCGCTGGCAAATTTCTGCGCCTTGGCTTCGTTGTTTTCGATGATCACGAACTGCGCGGGACGGCGCGCCAGTTCGCGGGCGGCACTGCGGCCGACGCGTCCAGCGCCGCAGATAATGTAGTGGCCGGTCAGACGGCCTATGTCGCGCTCCATGCGGCGCCTTCCAAAGAAACTCTGTAACTCGAATTCTAGCAAAGCCTGAGTGAGCGACCCGATGACCAGAAACAAGAGCGAGACTCCACCCAGAATGATGATGACGTTGAACACGCGCCCGGCGTGCGATAGCGGATGCACTTCCTGGTATCCGATGGTGGTCAGCGTGGTGATGACCATGTAGAAGCCGTCGAACCAGGGCCATCCTTCGATGTAATGAAAGCCCAGCGTGCCCAGGCCAACCACAAAGGCCAGCGCGGCAGCGAGGAACTTTAGATTGCGGGAAGTCCTCATCGATTCTTGGTTACGCGTTACGTGGCGGGCGAGATGTGATCCAGCTTCTCGCGCGACAGGTGAGTATAGCTCTGAGCGTGGTCGAGTGCGGTGACGAGCACTGTGGAGTTTTTACCATGCGCAGAATTGGCTTCTGCCGACATAGCGATGCTTTGTTGATTGGGTGCGCCGGGCAATGTACACTCTGCGGATTCAATGGGGAAGGCCGATATGATGAGCGCAATGCGGGATCAGGGCGGAATTTCGGAGATCCGGCAGCGGCCAGCAAGAACGGCGCTTGCGCTGGCGATTGCGCTGATGACCTTGGTGATAGCGGGCCAGGCGGTGCGCGCGCAGACTTTTAGTGTCCTGTACAGCTTCACTGGAAAGCACGGCGACGTTTCCCCAGCAGGCTTGGTGCGGAACTCGGCGGGCAATTTTTACGGGACGTCATCGTCCGGCGGTGGGGGCGCCGGAACGGTGGTCGAGATTGCGTTGAGGAAAGACGGGGAGTGGAAGGAAACTGTCCTCTATAGTTTTGCGGGCGCCCCCGACGCGGCATTTCCCGAAGGAACTCTGGTCCTGGACGCGGCGGGTACCCTTTACGGCACCAGTGTAGGGGGGGGAATTCCTAACGCGGGGACAGTATACAAGCTGACTAAGACTGGCAAGGAGACCGTGTTGTACAGCTTCTGCTCGGTCGCGAACTGCGCCGACGGGGCTTTTCCTAACGGAGGTTTGGTGCGAGATGCGGCGGGCAACCTCTATGGCACGACTTCCCTGGGCGGAAATGCGGGCGAGTGCTGCGGAACCGTGTTCAAGGTGGATCCGGCTGGTAACGAGACCGTGTTGTATAGCTTCTGCTCGGTCGCGAATTGTGCGGACGGATCTTTTCCAATTGGTGGGGGCAACTTCTTTTTGAATGAAACGTTGGTTCGAGATGCGGCGGGTAATCTCTATGGCACGACTCCCAATGGCGGAGGTGGTCTTGGATGCGGAGATTTGGGCTGTGGAACCGTATTCAAGGTGGATCCGACTGGCAAGGAGACGGTGCTCTACAGCTTCTGTTCCGTCGCGAATTGCACCGATGGAAGTCATCCTGGAGTCGGGTTGATCCAAGACGCGGCCGGCAACTTGTACGGTACTACTACGGATGGCGGCGAGCACCTTCACTACGGAACCGTTTTCAAAGTGGATCCGAATGGCCAGGAGACCGTATTGCACAGCTTCCCCGGCCACGCTTCGGGCGAAGTTTACCCATCAGCCTTGGTGCTGGACGCGGCGGGCAATCTATACGGCACCACAGAAGTCGGAGGCAATCTCCACCAAGGTTCGGTGTTCGAAGTGACTGCGTCCGGGCGGAAACGCACGCTGTACAGCTTCAAGGCTGGTACAGACGGCGGCTTGCCCTTTGGTTTGGTCGAGGATGCGGCGGGCAACCTGTATGGCACAACTGGCCTAGGGGGTAACCTCGACGACTGTAACGGATCTGGCTGCGGAACCTTCTTTGAGCTGACCCCAAATTAAAAGCGGCGTGGGCTAGTGTTCTCCAGCCGGGTTCGTGGCCTGCTGCTTGGCGAACTCGAACGTGCAGGGGCGGCCTACGATGCCGAGGCCTGTGTCCCTGGTGCCTGTGCCTTCGGTCTCTTTAAATTGGCCCTTGATGTTGTAGCTATATTCTTCGCCCTTACGGGCGAAGACTCCGCGGGCATATTGCCTGGAGGCAACGATGCCGTTGGCCGATAGCTTGGCCTTGCCGTCCTCGGCGATCTTGCCTTCGATCAGCAGGTAGCCGGGTTCCCCCGCCGTGCCGCGCTCTCCGCGAAAGTTTCCGTTCTGGATGACGCTCGGAATCTCCCAGGTGTAGCCTTCGGTGTTCCCTTTTGCCGGACAGGTAAGCTTCGTGAGCCACTTGCCGTCGAACCGCTCGCCTGCGGCCGATTGAGCCAAGGCATCGCTGCTGCCTAGCAGCATGAGTACCGCTAATACAAAACCGAGTTTGTGCATATGACCTCCGATTCCGCAGATTGCCAGCCGTCTGACGGACACCACCAGAATTTCACATTGCGATCCGCGTTTTGTCGGTGAGGTTTGACACATGAGAAGGTGATAGAACTGGTTTGATAAATGGTTGGCGAACATGCCGTCCGGCTCTCAGGGGCTAAACAGTTTGCTGAAAAAGTGTTTCCTTGGCGCCGCATTCCCGCAGCGGCTGGAAGCCGCTATTGATTCTTCAGCCGTTACGGCACGAGTAAAACTCGTGCCCTTCCCGTTCATGCAGGAATTCAGAGTTTTTCAGCAAACTGTAAGTCGTGCCCTACCCAAACCCGTTTATGAACCAGTTCTAGGCGTCTGCACCACCGGTTCTTTGAAGTCTAACCAGGAGCCCAACCTGCCCGCAGATTTCGCGATAGCCAAGCTTGTAATATCCAGCCGAAAGCATGCCGTTTACAATCGGAACAGGTTTGCAATCGTCGTTGAAACCAACACGCCATGAAGCTCTCCGTCGTCATGCCGGTTTATAACGAACGCGCCACTCTTCGCGAGGTGGTGTTGAAGGTTCTTGCCGTTCCTCTGGAGATCGAGCTGATCTGCGTGGACGACGGCTCGCGCGATGGCTCGTGCGAGATCCTGGCCGAACTGCAGGCCGAGCATCCGCAAATTCGCATCGTTCTTCAGCCGCACAATATGGGCAAGGGAGCGGCGCTCCGCCGCGGCATTCAGGAAGCCACGGGCGACTTCGTCATTATTCAGGACGCCGATCTGGAATACGATCCGGCGGAGTATCCGCTGATGCTCGGGCCCCTGGTGCAGGGCAAGGCGGATGTGGTTTTCGGTTCACGCTTTCTGGGCGGAGCTCCGCATCGCGTGCTCTACTTCTGGCATTCGGTCGGTAACCGCATGCTCACGCTGCTTTCCAATTGCCTGACCGACCTCAATCTTTCCGACATGGAAACCTGTTACAAGGTCTTCCGGCGCGAAGTGATTCAAGCCATCCCAATCGAGGAAAATCGCTTCGGCTTCGAGCCCGAAATCACGGTGAAGGTGGCGCGACGCAACCTGCGCATTTATGAAGTGGGCATCAGTTACTGGGGACGCACCTACGAAGAAGGCAAGAAGATCGGATGGAAAGACGGCGTACGAGCCTTGTATTGCCTCTTGAAGTATTCGCTGAAAGAGCCTAAGGCAAAAGCTGCGCGGCGGCCGGTTTCGAACCCTGATCGCTCAAGCGCGGCGCGGTGAGTCGCGCTGCCGCTGTTCCTTCTTATTCTTATTTCTTGTGCGAGCGTGCTATTGGCGGGCGTGTTTCTGCTTGAGCCGCCCTTTGTAGGAATTGGCGCCTTGGTTGACGGTTCCTGTACTTTTGCCGCCGCCCGTTCCACCAAAGTTCATTGGCGGATTGGGTTTGTCTTTCACCGGCTTCAGCGCGGGCGCGGTCTTCTGTCCCGGGGATCGATGCGGAGCCGATGATTTTGCGGTTTGATGTTCCAGGTTGCGCAGATCTTTGCTGCTCGCGGTCGATGCGGGTGCAGTCCCACCCGTCTTGACAACGGGAACGGTACTCTTCACCGTCTTGTCGGGAGTGTGCTTAACCTTAAAAGTACTCTGCTGCGCCAGGCCGCTTACGCCAACACTCGCCACCAGGATCGCAACCGCCAACGGAAATCTCATCATCCCATCCCCCGCCCGAAATCCCACTCCAAACTTCGAGCTACCTATCCTTAGATGCACGCGCCGTGCCATCCGGATTCCGCGTCTCTTCTATTATGTTAAACCCGCCGCCAGCAGAAAGCACTCGCGAGTACAAACAAACGTAACGGGTTAGCGGGCATCCTGGTTCGCCGCAAAACCTGAACTTGGGTAGGATGCCGGGAAGTGTGCAATATCCTGCACATTGTGCCCGATTTTCCTTCGATTCCGCCGACCGGATGCCCGCTGTTTGCCAACGATCCACAGCCGCTAGCCAGCGAGGACGGCAGCGATGCGCTCGCCCGCGTGCCCGTCCCACAAAGGAGGGATAGTTCCCTTCTTCGCCTGCCCGGAAAGCACCCGTGAAACCTCAGAGCGCAGTTTGTCCGGGTCCCTTCCAACCAGTATGTTCGTTCCCATGGAGACCGTAACTGGCCGCTCGGTGTTCTCGCGCAGCGTCAGGCAAGGGACGCCAAGGAAAGTCGTCTCTTCCTGGATGCCACCGGAATCGGTGATGACGACGGTTGCACGGGATTGCAGCCCTAGAAACTGGAGATAAGACAGCGGTTCGATGATCCGCAACTGCCCCGCCTCTAGTCCGAAATCCTCGATGCGTTTTCGGGTGCGCGGGTGCGCCGGAAATACAACCGGAAGACCCTGGCTGACCTCCAGTAATGACCGCAAAATGCGTTTCAAAACCGCACTATCGTCGACATTCGACGGACGATGCAGCGTTACCAGGGCGTAGCGCTGGGGAAGCCCGTTCTGATTCTGCAGGCGCGCCGCGGGCAGAAGCTTCACCAGAGAATCAATCATCACGTTGCCGACGCGAAAAATCCTTTCGGCAGGGATTCCCTCACGCTGCAGGTTGATATCCCCGTCCTCGGAAGGCGTAAACAGAAGATCCGCAAGCTGGTCGGTCACCAGCCGGTTGATCTCCTCCGGCATGGTGCGGTCAAAGGAGCGCAGCCCGGCTTCCACGTGGCCCACGCGCACCCCGAGCTTGGCGCAGACGAGAGCGGCAGCAACGGTGGAATTGACGTCCCCGTAGACCAGAACAATGTCAGGCTGGCGTTCCAGCAACACCGGCTCGAAACGAGTCATGATTTCGGCGGTTTGCCGGGCATGCGTGCCCGAACCCACCGCCAGATTCACATCCGGAGCCGGAATGCCGAGCTGTTCAAAGAAGACATCCGACATATTGGCGTCGTAGTGCTGCCCGGTGTGCACCAGGGTCTGGACGACATGCTTGCGGTTTTTGAGCGCATTCATCACGGGCGCCACTTTCATGAAGTTCGGACGGGCGCCCACGATATGAAAGACGTGCACGGATTCTCCCACCTGCAATGACAATGACGTGGATCGGAATGATCCGAGATTTAGATTATCTGAGATTTGCCAATTCGGCGACGATCGCGGGAACGGTGCGTATAGTCTGGATCCATCGCACCAAGTTCGCCAGGTTCCCTTGCGTGCGCTTGAAAACAAAGCTGGCACTCGCCTGCGCGCTGTGAAGATCCACAGGTTCTGACAGTAACTCTGGCGTTGGTTATTTTCGTGTTTTCCGTTCGCGCCCCGCTATTTCCCGCCCCTGCCCCCAGTCGCTGCATCGCGGCTTCCTCTCAAACCGCGCGCCCAGAGCCTGTTTTCAGAGACTTCCCGCCAAATACACCGATGGACACTAGCGCAATGCGAATCCGTACATGCCGAACCCGCATGTACTAATGCGTCTCCAATGCACTACTGGCATCTGGGAACTCCACCGCCGTCCCGCTAGATTCAGCGTGTGGACTTGTTCAGCTTAGATCACGTCATTCTTAACAATCCGAGGTTTGCAATGTTTGAATCCAACGTAGCTCTTCCAACCCGCCGTTGCTCGCTTTCCAGATTTTCCGCCGCGCTCGCACTGCATCTGAGCGTTCTACTGTTCCTGGTGTCCGTCCTAGGAACCGCCGCTGTTGCCCAAGGTAATTTCGATGGTCCCGCGGAACTGCCGCGCTACCAAGTCGCCAGCACCATGGCCGACACACCGGCCCCCGGCATTGTAACTAACGTCAATGCCAGCGGCGATCCCCAGACGGCGATTAACAATGCCCAGTGCGGCGACACCATCACACTTCAGGCGGGAGCCACTTACCCGGGCACGCTTACTCTCCCGGCAAAGAACTGCGACAACAACCACTGGATCATCATTCGCACCAGCGCCCCCAACTCGGCGCTGCCTGCCGAAGGCACACGCCTCACGCCCTGCTACGCCGGCGTGGCCTCGCTGCCCAATCGCCCGGCATATAGCTGTTCGAACCCAAAGCATGTTCTGGCCACAATTTCCCCCGCCCGAAAGGGAGCTGACCCCCTTGTTCTGGCGAATGGCGCAAATCACTACCGTCTGCTCGGCCTCGAAATCACACGCCCCGCCAATAAGGCTCCGGTTGTCACACTGGTAGGTCCGGTCCAGAATGGCACCGCCAGTTACATAGTGATCGACCGTTGCTGGATCCACGGTACGGCACAGGACGAAACCCGTCACGCTATCGGCCTCGCGGGCACCACCAACGTTGCGGTCGTCGAGTCCTATATCAACGACCTCCATTGCGTCGCCAAGTCGGGAACCTGCACCGATTCCACCACGGTTGGCGGCGGCGGTGGAAATCTCCCGAGTGGAATTTGGAAGATCGAAGATAACTTCCTCGAAGCAGCCGGGGAAAACATTCTGTTCGGCGGCGCTCCCGCAACCATCGTTCCCGCCGACATTACCATCGACCACAACCACTTCTACAAGGTTCCGAATTGGCAGAAGACCTCGCCCAATTTTGTAGGCGGATACTCGGGCGATCCTTTCGTGGTGAAGAATCACTTCGAGATCAAGAACGGAGCTCGCATCCTGTTTGAGGACAATCTTCTCGAATATTCCTGGGGCGGGTTCTCGCAGTTCGGGCAGTCAATTCTTATCACACCGCGCAACGACTACAGCAAGAAAACAAAGAAGGGCAACCTGTGCTCCGTCTGCGAAGCCACGGACATCACCGTTCGCTACAACTGGATCCGGCACACGGCAGCTGGATTCAACATCGCCAACGCCGCGGTGGACGGGATGGGAGCGCAAGCCAGCGGGCGCTACAGCATTCATGACATCGTCATGGAGGACATCGATGCCAAAAAGTACCTCGGCGGCGGCGGCATCTTCCTGGTAATGAACTTCTGGCCGAATCAGACGCTCAGTAACGTGAGCATTCAACACGTCACCGGCTTCCCCGATTCCCACGGCCACCTCATGGCGGTCGCAAACGATATGCATAATCCGCAGATGTATGGCTTCACGTTCATGAACAACCTAATTGTGGTTCCCACCTACCCGGTCTGGTCGGCAGGAGCAGTGGACAACTGCGCCAATGCCGACGTGCCGATCACGGTCCTTGACACCTGCTTCAAGACGTACACTTTTAGCCACAATGTTCTCGCCGCCGTGACCCAGGCCTTCCCATCCAGTAAGTGGCCTGGCGGAAATTTCTTTCCGGCTGCGGTCGACGACGTGGGGTTCGTAAATTACAACAACGGTGCTGGGGGAAACTATCTACTCCAGGAAAGCAGCCCTTACAAGGGTAAGGCCAGTGACGGTAAGGATCCGGGCGCTGACATTGTTGGTCTGAACGCCGCCATTCAGGGTGTAGAGTAACCTTCAACTACAGGTGCGGGCCAGCCGAACTGGCCCGCATTTCCTTTCTTCTCGTCGGTTCTTCTCGTCAAACCCTGCAATTTCGTTGCGGTATAATCATTCTCACAGCGAGCCGTCGCCCTGCTAGTCCTATCCTGCCCACGTGGCCGAGTTACGGTTTCCATCGAGGAGGATTATGCCTTGCTTGTACTTTCCACACCCCACCCCTACGATCTCCGCTAAACCAGCCGTTTCGCCGCCTACGGAGACACTCCGCCACGGTAGCTTATTCGCCTTGCTGATCGTGGCTGCTGCGCTGACGCCGGCTTGGGGACAATCGGCACCCAACGCAAAAGCGAAAAGCGCGGAGCTCGTCCGGTTTACCGTAGCTACGACTCCGCCCGACGGTGAAAACGCATACTGCGCCAAGGGCAATATCGCAAAATTTGGGGAGAAGGACGGTCCCGCCGAACTTCCAAAGACCTGTTACTACACGGGAATCGACGGTACTCCCTCTCCCGGCAAGCAGATCCGCGTGGCGGCAAACTCGGATCTGGCCGATGCGCTCGAGCACGTGAACTGCGGCGATACGCTCCTGCTGGCCGCGGGCGCATCGTTCCCTATCAAAGAATTTCCGAAGAAGAAGTGTGACGACAATTACTACATCACCGTTCGAGCCGATACGTCCGATGCCAAACTGCCGCCGGAGGGTACGCGGATTTCACCAGCCTGGAGCGGTGTTGCCAGCCTGCCTGGCCGCCCTCCCTATGCGCAACCTGCTGGCGGCGCGGCCAAACTGATGGCCACGATCGTCGTCAAGCCGGAGTCGGGCGTCGAATTTGGCGATCATTATCGCTTCATTGGGATCGAATGGGCTCCGATGGAAGGGCGGAAAATTGCCCGCATGCTCTCCACCAATAGCGCTGACCACCTCATTTTCGACCGAAATTGGGTTCATGGTATTGACGGAACTGAGCTTGGACATGGGCTCGGCATCAATGGTTCGGCCTACGTGGCGGTCATTCACTCTTATTTCAACAGCTTCACTTGCACCGCTCGTACGGGGAGTTGCACCGATGCCACCGCGATCGGCGGAGGTAATGGCGATACACCCACGCATACTGTGAAAATCGTCGACAACTTTCTGGAATCGAGCGGCCAGAATATTTTTCTGGGCGGCGCGGCGGCCAGCGTACGCCCGGAAGATTTTGAGATTCGCCGGAACCACCTGTTCAAGCCAACCTTTTGGAATCGGAACTCTGCCGATTTCCATGAGCCGACACCAATCGTAAAAAATCTGTTTGAACTCAAGAATGCCAATCGCGTGTTGTTCGAAGCCAACTATCTGGAAAATTCCTGGGGTGGGTTCAGTCAAGTGGGACCGGCGATCGTCCTGACGCCACGCAACAATTTGAACAAGCGCACGGGTCAGGTTACGTGTCCGGATTGCGCCGTCACCGATGTCGTCATCCGCTACGTATGGGTCCGCAAGGTCAATCAGGTGCTGCAGATCGACAACCCCATGGATAAAGTCAAACCGGCGCCCGGCAATTCCTACTCCATTCACGATATTGTGGCCGATGGACTCGGCTATCCCGAATGCGGTAAAGCGTGCGGCGGCGCTCTCAACCACCTGGGTGGACCGCCGGGCACTTCTCCCAAAGATGCCACCATGCACGATGTTGTCGTGGATCACGTCACCTTTATCCCGATGACGGAACCGAAAGACCTATTGATCATGGGAGGGCCGCCGCAGACTGATCCCAACGACCCGCCGCGCATGTACAACATCACCTGGACCAATACCATCTCGGATGTGGGCAAGTATGGCATGTGGCCGATGGGTGGAACGCCCGAGCAGAATTGCTCGTATTTTCCTGGAGCCACGCCGAAAACCCGGATCGAAGCCTGCTGGAAGGGGAAGAGCGCGTTTCTAGGAAACGTGCTAGCCGGAGCCTCCGGCATCCACGGACAATCGCCCGTCTGGCCGGATGGGAATCCTATTGTGGGCAGCCTGGATGCAGTCGGTTTCGTAAACCTCAATCACGGCCTGGATGGCGACTACCATCTCTCCGCCAAGAGCAAGTTGAAGGGCAAAGCTACGGATGGACGCGATCCAGGGGCCGACGTGGATGCTGTATTGGCCGGGATACGCGGCGTGCGCTAGACAGTAAGGACAAATTCGAAAGTGGGTCAGCAAGATAGACCCACTGCCATAAATACTGGCCGGATCGGTAAGTTGATTCGATGCGGCAGATTGGGTTCTACTACTCCCGCTAATAATCATTTCACACTGTCACTAACGGACGAGACGGTGTAGTATGATGCGGCGTTCGGAACTAACTACGGACAGTCCGGCTAAGTCCCGGGAGTATCCTGATGAGCGGCGCCACTGATTTTCTGGAATCGCTACGCTATGCCTTGCGTGCACTGCGGAGCGAGATACTGAGGTTCCGCTTCGACTACCCGCTTGAAATCGATCCCGACGCTGGACCGAAGGCATCTCTCCATTACTATCTATACAGCGAGAAACTCTCTTGGGACATCATGCGCATGGACCCTACCGGCGTGCCGAGAGTCCGCAACCGGCTCGCTGGAGTGGTCTACAAGCCCGCCTACATCGCGTGGTGGGGACTGGTCCAACTCGGGCACTATTTGCGTCACCACGACGATGCCAGCCTCGAGTCGTTCCTCAAACAAGTGGACTGGCTGGAATCCCACGCCGTGGTCCGCGCCGATGGTTCGGTGGTCTGGACCAACAATTTCGATATCCTGCAGGGCAAGACTCTTCTCAAGTCCCCGTGGATCTCAGCTTACGACCAAGGTCTCGTAATCAGCGCGCTGGTGCGCGGCTACCGTCTCACGCGGCGTCCGCACCTGCTCGAACTTCTGCAAGGCGCGCCGCAGATCTTCGGGCTCAATGTTCACGAAGGCGGGGTTCGCGAACCGTTGCCCTTAGGAGTCCTATATAGTGAGTTACCCGGGCAAGGAACTCCTGGGATTCAGGACGGCTTCATGAGTTCATTGCTCGGCTTGTACGACTTATATGTGGAGACGGGAGACCCGGCAACGGGTAAGTTATTCGAAGACGGAATCAAGGGCCTGCGAGCGATGCTCCCCGTCTGGGACTATCGCAAATGTTGGAGTTGGTACGGCTCTCGCGCGTACTTATGCCCATCTCCCTATCACTGGTTAAACCGCTCATTGCTAGAAGTGCTGGGGCGTCTGACCTCGGATCCGGTCTTGGCCGAGTACGCGGAGGCATGGAGGCCGGAGCGCCTCTCATCTCTGCGGCGAGCGGAGATCTTCGTGGCATTTCTTATCACTAAAAATGCGTGCCGAGTGCGCAACCGAACCTGGCGCTTCAACCGGGCCAAAGTTCAAGCCCTCGCCGCTGGGCACGCTGTCGGGCAAGATCAATTCTTGCCCGGTTCCGTGAGTTGATAGATGCGGTAGATCGCGTTCTCGAACGCGCACTGATAGTCCAGGCCGTCAATTCTAGCGTTCCCGCATTCCGGCGGCAGATTCAGTGAGCGGCGCAGGGTGCCTTGGTCGGAATACACCACGTATCGCGGCTTCAACCGCAGAATGTATTGATCCACGGTCTCGTCATAGCTTGTATTTGCCTTGAAGGCTCGCTCCCCGGTGATCAAGGGCATGCCCGCCGCGGCGGCCACCACGTTCGATTCCTCGTTGTAGTTGTCGATCACCACCGCATCGTTCGCCTTCATGTGAGTGCGCAGGTAGTGGGCAGCTTCGAGGATGTGCGGCGAGTAGTGCAGACGCGGCGAAACCGAGTTGATCTTGCTGGAAAAGCGGTTGGGATGCTCGCTCAGAAAAAATACAATTCCCAGATTCGCCACCAGAAACGCCAGCAGCACCGCGTAGGCAAGACGGAGTCGTCCGGGAAAGAATTTCGCGCCCAAACGCTCGCAGCCAAAGCCCCCGATCACGGCTAACATCGCTCCCAGCGTCATCGTGTAGCGCGCCATGGCCAGGAGTTTTCCCGTGGCGATCTCATAGTTCTGCACCGCGGCAAAGAATAGCGTCAGAGAGGCAAAGGACGCCGCCAGACGCAATGATAATGATGATGGCCATGATTTCCAGAATCCATACAAAGCAGCCAGCACCGCCAGGGGCGACAGACCAATCAGCAAAGCTCCCGGCCCGAGCGCCAACTGGTAAGCGATAGGGACCGGATGGGCTTTGAACCATCCCGTGACCAGAGTGTTGTGCTGGCTCAGCACGCGCATGGGATCGTGATACAGGATCGAGCTACACACCATGGAGAAGATCGGCCAGGCGCCCGCAGTTAAGCCAAAAGTGACCACGGGCTTCAGCCAGCGAGCAAACCAGGCCGGCTGTGGCGACTGATCCTGATACTCAAGAAAGGCTAGAATGATTCCGAGCCCAAAGAAGATGGCCCACGCCTCCAGGCGAATGGTCTCGGCTACCGAGAGGCTGAGGCCGCCAATCGCCAACTTCGCGAGTGAACGCGAATCGTCGCGGAAGTAACCAAAAAACAGCGCCAACGCCGCCAGCAGGAAAAATAGATAGACCGCCTCCGCCGATGAGGTCGTGCTGTAGCCGATGTGCAGGCTGTAGAAGACAAAAATCGCCAGCGCCGCCACGCCGGACGCTTCCCCATACAAGTTCCGCGCCAGCCGCCAGACGGCGAAGAGCGAGCCGATCCCGGCCACCAGGCTTAGAAAGCGGCCCGCGAATACCACATTGTGAAACACAAGCGTGAACAGCCCGATCAGCCAGAAGTGCCCCGGAGGATAGGCTCCATACCCCAGCTTAAACACCGGATGCTTCAGCCATTCTGCGGTCAATCCCAGTCGCGCCCACGCATCGCCGCCACTATTGGCGGAGTAGAAGAACGATGCCGTGCGCAAGATCGCCCCGACAGCGATGAGCGCCAGGGCATGTGGTGTGTAGCGCTGCGACGAATCCCCAACCTGCATCGAATCGGATTGGCGGACCTGGCTCTCGCTCAACTGGCTCATGATCGCAGCTTTCTCATAGTGCGCCGGGAGAATTGCTCGAATCTCTAGGACAATCAGTCGTCGAGGTCCAGCACTGACATGTTGGAGAATCGGCCCACGGGTGTGCGCTGTTTTGCCCACAGCTTGCCGGCAAGAAAATTCATATAGAAAGCGCGCATCAGCTTCGCTCGAACACCCGGTTTCCGCTCTATCGGGTCCGTGGTCAGGGGATAGCCGAGATCTTCGAGGCAACCGCCGACCAGCGCCTCAATGGCGACGACCTGGTCATGCGACAGACGCTCCTTCCAGCGGTTCACCGGATTCTGCCGCGCCAATTCCGGCTCACCCAGAAAAGAAGAGTTCGATTCCTTCAGCCTTCCCACTCCGCCCTGCAATATCTGTTCATAGTCCAACTCTTGGTCGATGAACTGAGAAACAGACGCCAGTGCTTTCTTCGGATCCTTGACCAGTTCCTCGTAGTGGACTTCCAGGTAGCTATCCGGGAACATGCGGCCGTAGTGCTGGCCTTTACGAACTGTCCATTCCCAATAAACGGCGGTTTCAAGCAGGCCGCGGGCTTTTGAACTCCATGGGAACGGGCGAAACCCGCCCATCTTCATCAGCGAAAGCGCAATATCGCGCCCATCGCGCATGATATGAAGAAACAATGCATTCGGGAGATCGCGTTTGATGCGCTCGACGTGCAAAACGTAGTCCGGATCGTATACGGCCCAGCGCGGCATGCCCTGCTTCCGCGCAATCTCCTCCATTACAATCCGAATAAAATCCCCGCCGCTTCGGCAATCCGCATCGAGCTTGGACGACAGTTCCGCCGCCTCCAGACCCGAACGGCGAAATCCCTTGCTGTGCAGAAACAGATCAATTGCTTTCCTACGATTGGCTGCGACGTTGAGGGGGCCACACCTCGGGATTACGACCTTGTAGATGGGCAAATAACCGCGATAAACCGCAAACCCGCCGGCGGAAAGCAGCGTGTCATAGAGCAGGTTGGTGCCGGAACGGTGGCAACCCACGATGAACACCGGGGCTCGGCTGCGGTCTGTGTTCCGCGGCGCGGTCGGCGCAGCCACAACCGCTTCTACGCTAGCATTGTCCGCCATCGAGCAAAGTATAACATCGGGATTCGACGCGTCTGCTGCGCTCTTGTGCCCGGTACTTTAGTAACCGGCCGAGAGCGGCACATCTCTAATCGCCGTCGTCGTCTTCGTCAATTACCTTGTCGATCGCCCGTTCCTGTTTGCGTGTCAGCTTCGCCGCCGGTCGTGGAATTTGTATCAATTTCGGTGCGGACGCCTTCAAATTCAGGCAGGTAGTCAAATCTCCCGCATTCGCGTCCCGTTGCGTAAGCGACGGTAAATTCCAGTTGTCCTCGACAAAGCGCAGGAAAGAATCGAAACTGCTCTGGGTGTGGCATACGGCTCCGGGGTTTACGAATGGCGAGATAATCAGCAGCGGCACCCTGATGCCAAATCCAAAGTAGTCGGTGACAGGCGGAGGCACATGATCGTAATATCCGCCAAAGTCGTCCCACGACACGAATATGACGGTGCTCGACCACTCGGGTCCCGCCATAATCGCGTTGACTTGTTGCGTGATCCAATTCTCGCATTTACTCATTGGCGCCGGAGGGTGGCAGGAAACACCCGTACTGGGATTGACCCAGGTTACGGCGGGAAGTTTTCCCGCCGCCGCATCGCTTGCAAACTGCTTCAGTGGCCTGATATTGGCCCATTCCTTTGGATTGTTCCGGATATGATTGATCGAGTCAGCCGCGCACCACTGATACCCACCCAAGAATTGCGGGGCGCAGTAGGAAGCCCAACCCAATCCTGCTGTTTCCACCAGGTCGCTGAGCGTGGCGTAGTCGAAGCACGGATAAGCCTTGCTAAAGACTTGCGTGCTTGGGTTGTAGAGCTGCACCAAAACAGACGAAGCGGCGTCGCAACCCCAGGAAAGGGCCGTCCCTTTGGGAACAATCGGGATTCCAATTGCGTCCCCGGCTTGCGCCGCAATCGAGTATTGGTGGTTGGTGTAGCTTGCTCCTTTGATCGACGAGAAGAAATTATCCGCCAACACGTAATTCTGAGCGTATGCCCATAAGTTGGGAATCTCACTTGGCTGGTACTGGGAATAACAGGTCGTGTATGAGGCTGGTGGTTTACATCCCCATAACTGATCGAACTGATTCATCTTGCCTTTATTAATTGCCAAAATTGATCCAGGCCAGCCATGGTCCGCATCCCCGACCATGTCCGGTGCTTTACTTAACGGAACCACGGTCCCATTCGACAATGTTCCTTGGGTCGCGCCATTCGCTCCGGGGTAGAGGCCAAATACGTGATCGAAGGAGCGATTCTCCATCATGATCACCACGACATGCTGGACCGGACTTTGGCCGAACGCCGTCGCTGCCAACAACAGAAGACCGACTAGAAGTTTTCGCATCTCTATTCTCCTGCACCCAAAATCAGACCCACCGGAACCTGGTTTTTCCTTGAGACACAGCAGGACCCACAACGGGCATTTGCTGCAACTGAGTCGCCATCCCATCCAGCGCAAAAATCATTTGCCTGCAAGGAATTCGCGACGAGGGTATCGGCAATGCGGCAAGGGACCCGCTCTTCAACTTGGCTCAATGCTAGGGTTGACCGCGCCGGACTGTCAAGCAAGTTTGCTGTCGGCGAGAAAAACCTCACCAATGGGCAGTGTGATGGCAACTATGCGCCAATCATTGTGCAGGAAACTGTGCAATACGTTGCAGAGAAGTTGTAAATTCGGGGCCTGGCTGTCCTCGGCCGCGCGCCACTCACAATTCCTCTGGGGATGGCACTGCCCGCGCCGCGTACTCCCCAGTCACTGCATTCCAACGGATCCGCACAACTTCCACGAACATTCGCAGTCCGTCCCGAAACGGGTGAAGCTGCGACCCTTCGCTGTGCGCCCACAACACCGGAACCTCTTCCACCCGTAAACCCGCGCGCCGCGCCAAGAACAGAATTTCAGGATCGAATCCCCAGCGTTCGATTTTCTGCAAGGGAAAGATGCGTTGCGCCGCGTCCCGCCGGAAGGCCTTGAACCCGCATTGCGTGTCCGCAAACCGCAGACCCAGAATCAGCCGAAGGGCCAGATTGAATATTCGTCCAAAAGCCTGCCGGTAGAGCGGCTGCCGTTCGGTTTGCAGTTCCACCCGCAGCCAGCGCGATCCAATCGCCACGTCAGCGCCTCGGCCGATCGCGTCGAACAGTTTTGGCGCTTCCGAGATCGGCGCGGAAAGATCGGCGTCCGTGAACAGACAAATGTCACCGCGCGCATGCAGCATTCCGTTGCGCACGCTGTACCCTTTGCCGTGGTTTCCGGGATTTTCCACCAGCACAATCTGGGAATGCACCTTACCGTATTCCCGCACAATTTCCGCGGTATCGTCTCTGGAGCCATCGTTCACAACCACAATTTCCGCGTCCCACTTCTGTTCCCCCACATAGCGCAGAAGCGCATCCAGCGTCGGCCGGATGCGGCTGCTTTCGTTGTACGCGGGAATGACAAAACTGAAGGTCAAACGGAACTTCCTTCTCGGCCTCGAAAAACGACGGCTCTTATTTACACTTTACACTTTGCGCGTGACCAGCTCGTACCCCAGTTGCGTCATGAGGTTGCCCCATGCCATTTCAATCTCTGCGACCGCGGCTTCGGGCAGCGCCGACTTCCATTTTCCCGCCACCGCGCTGCCGACCATTGGAATATCGGAACGCCTGTTCTTATTCGCGACCCACTCGTCGCCAGCCTTCTTCTCCAATTCCCGCATACGATCGGCGGAACTGTTCTCGATGGCCCGGCGTAATTTCTCAGGACTCGCCTCCACTCCGAAAAACCGCGCCGCCTTCGCCAACTCGGCCTCCGTGTCCGTCATCAGATCCTCGTACCGCAGCAGAAGAAATGTCGGCCGTCCATTGCGGGCCGCCACCCATGTACCCACGTTTTCCGCCCACGTACCCCACGAAGTCGAGAAGAGTGTCCCATGGACCAGGCCGCGGACATACTGCTCCAGTGGATAATCGTCGGCGATATGGCGGAATTTACGTGCAAAGTGGTAGTAGGAAAGCACCACATCTCGCGGATCGCGCGTGATGTAGAGAACCTTCGGATAGCGATGATCGAAATATTGATGGCTTTTAATCACGCGCGGGCTGGGAATCCGCTTCATATACCGGCTGGAGAGCGCTTCCGCGTCGGGAATCAACCGCTCGATGTTCGCGAAGCTCACCGACTGATCGGGAAAGAGCAGGTTGGCGATCAGAAATCGCGTCCAAGTATTGCCTGACCGCGGATAGGACACGATGAACGTATCGTCCGGACGGACGGCAATCTGCCGGCCGGCAATGTCGGTGCCGAGTAAATACTTAACAATCCGCTTCGCGCCGTACATCATCGGGCGGGTACTCCCGGCGCGAGCGATTGAAACCGCGCCTCATCTGCGGCGGCTGTTTTCACCAGCGCAGGCTCATAGCCCAGCCATCTCATCAACGGCGCCCACGCCGTTTCCAGTTCCAGCGTCGATTTTTCCGGCAGGCTCGCTTTCCACCCGCCGGAACCTGCCGCCCGCACAAAGGGAATATCCTGGCGCGCGTTCTTGGTCACCGAAGCGGTCGCATTGGCGCTTTCCAGCTTCCGCATCCGATCGGCGGAGGAGCGTTCCACTGCCTGTGAGACGAGTTCCGGCGTCGCCTTCACGCCCAGAAACGAAGCGACCCGCGTCAATTCCTCGGAAGTCCGCGCCATCATGTCTTCATAACGCAGCAGCAGGAAGTCATGAGAGTGCTGCCGCGTCACCAGCCAGCTGGCCACATTGCTTCCCCAGGAACCGTAGTCACAAGTCTGGCCCGCCACAAAGCGCGTAACGAATTGCTCGATCGAATAGTCGTCTCCGATACGTCGCTTCTTTCTGAAAAAGTGAAACTGCGAAACGACCACGTCGCGCGGGTCGCGCACGATATAGACGACCTTGCGGAGGCGGGCGTCGAAATATTCGTGACTCTTCATGATGCGGGGCCGCGGCAGGCTCGCCAGCTGGCTTTTCGTCATCTCTTCCGACTCCGGCACGAGCCGGTCGATATTGCCGAAATTCGCGGGCTCTTCCGGATGCAGCAGGTTGGCAATCAGAAATCGCGTCCACGTGTTTCCGGACTTCGGGAACGAAACGATGAAAGTGTCGTCATCAAACACGTCAAAGTAACGCCCGGAACTGGTGTGTCCGAGGGCTCGTTTCGTCGCATTGATCAGGCGTTGGATCATCGAAATTTAGATCGCTCCCCTTCTATCATCGGAATGCGCCGTCAGCACCGCGAGCAAACTGGATTCAAGCGCGCTGCCGTGATCGCGAGTTACGAGCTCGTATCCCAGACATGCCATGACGTCGCCCCACGCTGCTTCGATGCGCGCGACCTGCGGCGCAGGTAAATCATGTCGCCAGCTCGATTTTACCGATGGGAGGGCGGATCCGCGCTCCACTGCCCGCGCGATTCTCTCCGGAGCCGACGGCAATCCCGCAAAATCGGCGGTGCGCGTGAGTTCGCGCGCCGTGCCGGCAACCAGATCTTCATACCGAACCAAAAGAAAGCCCGGATCGCCGCAACGCGCCGCCAGCCAACTGCCGGCGTTCTCTCCCCACGATCCCAGATCGCGATTCAGTTCGCCCGCCAGGAAGCGCCCGATGAAGGCTTCCAGCGGCATCTCTTCGCCGCTCTTCCGCGAGTGACGCAGATCGTTGTGGCGCAGATCGTTGTACCCGGCAAGAACGACATCGCGGGGATCACGAACCTCATAGATCACCCGCCGGTAGCGGGGATCGAAACTGCCGTGCGTTTTGACGATGCGCGGCGCCCTGATCCGGTCGATCTCTCGCTTCACGGTGATATCGGGATCGACGATCAGACGATGCAGATTGCCAAGGTTCACTTCCCGGTCCGGATGAATGAGATTCGCCAGAAGGAATTGCAGCCACGTATTCCCCGACCCTGGATAGGAAGCCAGCAGAATGTCATCGGGGCGCACCGGGAGCCTTCGCCCCGGACGGTGCAGTCCGAAGGCATGCTTCACTCCCGCTGCCAGATACCGAATCACCCGTGCCCTTCAATGACCAAACGGAGATCGCACATTCCCAATCGCCTCAAGCCTGTGCTCCGTTATTCCGCCGCGCCCACAACGTGAAGAACCGGCTCGTCGCACTCGGCGCCACCTTCAGGCCGAATAGCACGAGACTCAATTTCGTTTTGCGAAAATAACGATTGGCTTCGGAAATCAACTGCCGCCCCTTGTCATACTGCCGATCTTCAAGCTTGCGCTTGCCTTCTTCCAGCAGATACCTCGCCCTGATTTCGGCGGAACGCTTCTCCACCACATCGCGATCGGCATCTTTGAGGGGCAGAGTCTGCTTGAATTTCTCCAATATCATCCAATAGGCTTCCGCCATCTTGGCCTTTGACTCGCTGAGCGACCCAGGGCGCTCGGCGAGAAACCGGGCCCCCAACTTGTGGCTATACCCGATTCTAGCGCCGTGGAAAGCGCAGCGGACCCACATATCGTAATCGTCGCAGCGCAGAAGCTTTTCATCGAACAATCCCGCCCCCACCAACGTCTGCTTGCGCGCAACCGTGGTTGAAATCGAAACCTGACACCTCTCCATAATCAAGGCGTCGAACGTCGCCTCTCCTGTGGACGGGCACCTCTCCATGAATTCGTATTCGCCCGCGTTTGCCACCATGATGCCGTTCGAATACACCAGGTCCAACGTAGGATCTTCCGCAAATCTTTGCATTTGGGAAGCCAGGTGATCGGGCATCCAGGTGTCGTCGCTATCCAGGAATGCCACGAACTCACCTCGAGCGTGCCGAATGGCGTTGTTCCGGGCTCCAGCGGCACGTTTGTTTTCCTGGCGGATATAAACAATCCGGTCCATATACGGCTGCAGCACTACCTCCAACTCGGGCGTGTCGGGGGAACCGTCGTTGACCACGATCGCCTCAAAATCCGAATAAGTCTGCGCGAAGACAGAATCCAGACAGGCGGCGATCAGACCGGCGGTCTTGTAGCTGGGAATGATGACGCTGACCTTGGGCGTTGGATTGGACTGGGTTGCTTGCATAATCCTGGTCACTTTAGGAACTGTGAAAAACCGCTTCCTCTCCTTAGGCTAGGATGTTGTTGAAGTCCTTTTGGTCCAGATTCCTCGCCCACAGGTTACCTCGTCAAGTTACCATGGGTTCAAGCAGTACCGCTTGCCGAGGTGGGGTCAACATCGAACGTATCGCCCGCCAATCGGCAGACATCGACTGATTTCAGTTTCCCAGGAACGCGCGCTCCAGCCCCCACATCCACTGGTCGAAGTCCTTGAGGGCGGGAATCCGCTTGAGGCTGAGTGGCTGGTCTCCCGGCAGAACCGTGCCGGGCGTGGTCAACACTGCGGATCTAAATCCCGCTTCCCGGGTTATATCGAGCGTTTGCGGAGTCCACTGTGGATTGAGTGCTGGGTGCGGGTAAGAAAAATGCTCGATGGGTTCGCCCAGCTTTTCTTCCAGCCGCTCCTTACACCCCCGAATTTCCCGTCGTGCCTCCTCCTCGGCAATGTGAGCCAGATTGGGATGGGAAAGGGTATGCCCTCCGATGATATGGCCCGCCTTTTTCAAGGCGCGAACCTGGTCCCAGTTCATCATAAGTCGGGCGTCGAGTGGGTTAACCTGGAGAGAATTTTCGATCTGCCGGACGAATTGTTCCTGTGCGCCGCCCGCTCGCGCCGCGCCCTCGTCCCAGGCCATATTCAGCGCCGCATTCTTGTCGTCGGCACGGCCGAGTTGAAAGGTTCGACCGTTTTCCGGATGCTTCCATTCGCCCACGGTCGTGGTGCGGAAGGCAAAAGTGAGCCGGACATACCACGGCGACGTCCCCGTCTCTACCGCATCCACTAAGATATAGAACGTCGCCGGAATACCATAGCGGCGTAGAATCGGCAGCGCCACGTCGTAATTATCGGCAAAGCCGTCGTCAAAGGTCACCGCCACCGGCCGGCGCGGAAGCCGTCGTCCCGCAGCGGCAAATTCCGTAATTTGCTCCATGCTGACTGGATTGAAGCGTCGGGCCAAGGCGCTCATTTGCGATTCGAAACTGGCCCGCGACTGCGAGATGCGGATGGTGTTCGCGGTCTGCGCGGGATCCTCGACTACGGAGTGGTACATCAGAACTGCCGCCCGCGGTTTCGCAAACCAGGCCGCAGCTTGTAGAATCCTGCCTCGCGCCGCCGCA
This sequence comes from uncultured Acidobacteriaceae bacterium, assembly GCA_963778255.1. GTDB lineage: Bacteria > Acidobacteriota > Terriglobia > Terriglobales > Acidobacteriaceae > Acidiflorens. The sequence goes on along the minus strand of CAVZUP010000240.1, from coordinate 15,060 downwards.
TTCTTCACCCACACCTTGGGTCTGAATCGAAGCAAAACTTCCCCCGCGCAGGCGCCCAGCGTGCCCTTGCTGTGGTGCAACGATACCGTAGTATCGTTGCCGCTGTCTACCATTTGCGAAGCGCACTCCGCATCCCTAGCACTCTGCGAAGAAGGTGTTAGGTCCGGATTCTCCGAGTAAGAGGCATCCTGGTGTCCATGCCGGCAGTAACGGCCGACCCAGTGATTCGCTGGCCGCCTCGGTCTATTCCTTGACGATGTAGTACCTCATGTAGTTATCGAGGGCGATGAGTTGCAGAGATTCCGGCCGACCGTTGAGAAACTCATCCACGGCGGCATTACAGCCCGGCCAAGGCGGATCGTTATATTCATCGAGAAGGATGATCCCTCCTGGGTTCATTCGCGGGTAAAAGAAATTCAGGCATTCACGGTAAGCATCATAGGTATCACAATCCAGATGGACCAATGAGAATCGAGTCTCCGCTACCTCCGGCAGCGTATATTCGAAAAAGCCCTTGCGGAGCTGCACGTTTTACAGTCGAAAGGATTTCACCTTGCCCGCGACCAGTTCATAGGAGGTTTCATTCATGCCTCCCGGCCGCTTGCACTTGATGTCGGCTCCTCCCATCTGTTGGTCTTTGACGATGCTCTCCGGGAACCCTTCGAACGAATCGAAGCCAAAGAAGGTCTTCTTGAGGTTTTGCTGCGTTGCCCATACCGCCATTGGGATCAAGGACGCACCTCGAAACACGCCGCACTCCGCGACATCTCCACTGACGTGACGCGTCCTTTCCAGAAGACAAATCAGATTGTTGATATTAGCGGCGCCGACCGGCTGTGGCATAGGGTGCGGAGACACCCCGCGAGGCACACTGATATTGTGGACGCGGCCGACGAAAGCGGGCCAGGAAGCAAGGGGCCGTTTGACATAAATCGCCGCCGTAAGCCTCTGGAGCAGCGACTTCGCTAGCCGCTTCATGGCGTTCTGCGCCTCGACAAGAACTTAACACAGATTTCCTTTGATTTCGAGCACGCCAGCGCTGCACTTTGGGATGCAGGTTTATCGACACGGGCTTAACCGGCGTGAGATTGTTCCGTTCGCCCTGCCGCGGAGTCAGGAAAGATAGGAAGCGATAGGCGCGCCCATGATACACGCGTCGCCATCTGCCAGATTCAAGTCCAAGGGAGGTCCCGAAATCACCAGTTTCCGCGGATCGTAGCAGAGGATCGCCTCTGTCCGGCGGTGCACGAACCCCGCTTGCAACCACGCTTCCCGAGTCAAGTCGATCGAAGACGCAGCTACGATTTCGCAAATCTCCGGATCCTCCGCGGCACTGCGGGCGGCAAGAGCGCAAATGGCCTGCCAGGACTCTCGATCTTCACCGCGCACACGGATGTCGACGATCCTCACTTGCCGGCCAACCTGGGTTAGCAGAAAGTAGCCGCGCAACTGTTGCCCATGGCTAACCAGAAACCCGGAAAAACGGGCAGCCGGGCAGCCCAACAGATAATCCAACCCAGCGGCCGTTCTCCCCGGTGACGTGAAATGTGTGGTTTGCCCGATGGTGCCGGCGTCAATTCCGGTAAAAGTCTCGACCTTTGATGCCCGCCATCCTTTTGGGACGGACGGAATTCCCGTCAGCGCCCGGGCTGAATTTCTTAGGAATTTTATGGGCGTCTTCCAATTTTTTTCGGGCGTGGTCCGAAATTGCAGCCAGGGCCGAACCACCCGGGCATACCGCCGCAGTTCGCCGCAATGTTTGTAGCCCAGCTTCGGGAGAAGATTCCTTGTATCCTGCGAACCCCCGATGGTCAGGAGCATGTCGCCAAGACCCACCAGTTTTCTCAGCAGGTACACGCCAGCCCCGACGGCTGCCCGGCTCGCCGCCCAGTCGATCAGATGTATCGCTTTGACCTCACCCTTAGGCGTCACCAAGCGGACCGGCCACACTCCCCCATGAGCCACGATCTGGCCCTCTTGTCGAACCGCGTAGCTGCGGGGGCCCGTCCAATCGGGATGATCGGCGAAGTACTTCCAATAGATAACCTCCGGCTGAAAAGCGTTGAGGTCAGGGTCAGCCCGGAGTGAACTTACAAGGAACTGGGCCAGTTCTTGTTGCTCCGATGCCTTTATCGCCACAAATTCGAATGCCATCGTTTCGCAGCGTTCTGAAAGAGGATTCCGTCGTAGTTTCTAGGACTGCAGCGGATGCGTATCTACCGTTCTCCCGTCGTTGTTTTCATCAAGAGCTGTAAAACACCAGTTCTTTCTCACCATTCACCACGTGATTGGCCGCTTCCACGCCCATCATCACGGAGTGATCCATATTCCCGATTTCATAGCGCCAGGCGCCAAAGCGTCCGCGCGAGTAAATCCCCTGCTGCATCAACGCCGGCTGCAGAATGGCAAGCCCACGGTCGCGATCAAGCGTCGGAATCGGATAGGAATATTTCACCTGGCGGTGATAGCGCGAAATGATGCGCGCGCGGTCCGCTTCGTCCAGGATCTTCGAACGGATCAGCCCCGCCAGCATCTGTTCATAAGTGCGCTCAATATCCACCGTCTGCCCCAGCGGAACCGACATCTCGCACATCAGCGAGCTGTACTGCTCGGTATCACCGTTGGGGACGTTGAAGGGCGAGTAATGAGAAAAGAACGTCGCGCGATAACACGGCATCTCCGGATCGGCAAAATACACCCAGCATTTGCCGGTGTCGATCTTCTTTTTCAATCCGATGCCCAGCACGAGCAAGTCGTTATGTTCAAGCAGGGTTGCGGCCTCGCGCAGTCGCGCGTCGGCGGGCTTCAACATGCCAGCCAGCAGGTCGAGTGGCGCGGTGGAGATCAGCACGTCGTAACTGTCGCCGGTGCCGTCCGCAAAAGAAACCTTGCGCTGCGCCGTATCGACTTCGGCAAGCTGTTTGCCCGTCCGCACCTTCTCGGGAAAACGCCGCGCCATGCGCCGGTAGATTTCTCCCGTGCCGCCGTGCAGCGGAAAACGGAACTTGTTGTTCGGGCCCCAGGCCACGTCGTCCTTTTCGTAGAGGACATTCTCCAGCAGGCGTTTGAAGTCCACCACCGAGACGCGCTCGGCGATCCATCCCTTCGACATGCGCTCCAGCGGCGTGGTCCAGACCTTGGAGTTATAGGGAAACATGAAAACTTCGGCGATGCCCTCGCCAAACGTGCTCAGCGTCCAGTCCCGGAAATTCGCCGTCTCACCGCTGCGCGTAGCTGCGGCCTTGGCCGCACCCAGCAGGCAACTTACCTGCACCGCCTTCGGCAAGTACCGCAAATTGTTTTGAAAGGGATAAGGAACACAGGAGTCTTTCAAGTACACCCAGCTCTCGCGGATGCACTCGTGCGTTTCCTTCCCCAGCATATCGTCGATGATTTTGTCGAAGTAGGGATAGTGGGAAAAAATAACGTGTCCGCCCTCGTCCCAGACAAATCCCTGCGGGTCCACATGCGAGGTGGAGTGCCCGCCTACGTCGTCAGACTTCTCGTAAAGCACCCAGTTGTCGTAGCCGAGTTCGTGGAGCCGATAGGCCGCACCCAGTCCAGTCGGCCCGCCTCCAATGATGACCACTTTCTTGTTCGCCATGCGTTTTCCAGCGCTACTCCAGCCTAAATCAGTTGTGTTGCAGAGAGATTACGTCTCGTGACGCCACTCTTTACATCTTGACACAACTTCACACCGAGCGTCGATCCAGACCAAACGCTCCGGAGGAACGCGGGCGACTTCACAGCGCCTGGTTTCGCCCACGGCGCAGAGGTTCGCTTGATCAGTAAGCTACTCTGTTGACTGGACATTGCGAGAAGATTCGGGCGCTGGTGGAAATCGAAAGTAACCCTCCCGGAAAACTCGGGATTCGGTTACCCTGCAGGCGTTCCCGCATGTAGATGAGAACTTGCACCTGAAGAAAACGACGCCAACTGTGCAAGAGTTTGCGGCTACCCCAGCAGTCGGAACTCCGCGCCGATAGCCTCATCTCGATAAGGCATTTCAATTGAGGGAGTTTCATCGAGTTACCGAATTCCCGGCAACTCCCTTTCCCGGTGTCCTAAGTGCAGCAGAACATAAGCATCCCCAGGTACGAGCTTAGGTGGAGGAATAAATGTGTCATTTTTTGTCATATTACGTTGAGACCATCGGTTCGGGAAGGCCTTCCCGGACAATGAACAATTCCCTGTCGGGTTCCATACTCGCCCGCAACTTTCTTCTGATTTTGTTCGTCGTCGCCATAGCATTGTTGTCCTCTTCGTATTCGTTCGCGCAATTGTCCTTTCTCACCAGCCGTGGCGATAACGCCCGCGACGCCGCCAACACCAACGAAACTCTGCTGACCCCGGCGAACGTCAACAAGAACACTTTCGGACGCCTCTTCAGCGCTCCCGTCGACTACATCGTGATGGCCCAGCCCCTGTACGTGCCCAACGTGAACATCCCTGGTCAGGGCATCCACAATGTCGTCTACGTCGTCACCCAGGCCGACTCGGTCTACGCCATCGACGCCGACACCGGAACCCAGCTCTGGTACGCCAGCATGCTGGACGGCGGTACCACCGCCAGCGTCAGCACCAAGACCCTGCCCTGCGGCGCGGCTCAGGGCTTTACTCAGGAAGGCATCATTTCGACCCCGGTAATCGATCCCAACACTACGCCTAATCCCACCATGTATCTGGTGGCCAAGACGGTGGTCAACGGTGTTGTCCAGCACCATATCCACGCTCTCGACATCACCACAGGTAACGACTTGCGCACTCCCGTCCTAATCACCGCCACCAGCGTCAGCAAGAAGGGACACATCACCAACTTCAACAGTCTGCACCAGAAAAACCGCCCCGGCCTGCTGCTGCTCAACGGCGTTCTGTACCTGGGCTTTGGTTCCAACGGCTGCAACGACAGCAATAGTGGCTGGGTTCTTTCCTACGACGAGGCCACGCTGTCGCAACTCAACGTCTTCAACACCTCGCCCGACAATGGATTGACTTCCATCTGGCAGTCGGGCAACGGCCTCGCCGCCGATGAAGCCGGCAACATCTACGTGGAGACCGCCGAAGCCGGCCAGTATCAATACGATGTCCCGACCGGCGGCCAAACCTACTGCAACAGCGTGGTGAAGCTTACCCCCGAACTCACGGTCGGTGATTATTTCACCCCGTGGAGCGTGGCCTACCTCAACGCCGACGATCTGGACTTGAGTTCCACCGGAGCTCTCGTTCTCCCCGATCAAGACGGTCCCTATCCCCATGAACTCATCGCCTCCGGCAAAGGTGGCTTCGTCTACGTTCTCAATCGCGATAACATGGGGATGTACTCCGTTGGGTCTGACAGTCAGATCATTCAGGAGTTCGAACTTTCCCCGCAACAACCTTTCCCCGCCGCGCAAAAGGACGTTCTCTACGGTTCGCCCGCTTACTGGAACAACACCGTCTACTTTGCTCCCGGTGCGTCTCCGGTACTGGCGTACCCTTTGTCCGGCGGATTGCTTGGTACTCCGGTCAAATCTGCCGCGACTTATACCAACGCCTACTCCCCGTCTATATCCGCCAATGGCAATCGCAACGGGATTCTCTGGGTCACAACTACCCAACTCCTTGCCTTCGATGCCGTTTCTCTCCAATTGCTCTACACCACAGGGCAGGACTCGGCGCGCGACAAACTGCCGCCGCTCGGCCATTTTGCTACTCAGACTGTCCTCAACGGCAAGGCCTACATGGGCACCCAGAACAGTCTCGAAGCCTACGGACTGTTTCACGTCGCCACCATCACCGGCGGCAACGCCCAGACGGCAACCGTTGGAACCACGCTGGCGGCGCCCCTGCAGGTCCGGGCTATGAATCCGTACACCGGACAACCGGACGTCGGCCTCACCATCAATTTCAGCGATGGCTGCAAGACCAGCGGTAACACCTGCGGCGCGTTCAATCCTCCTTCCGTTGTCACCGACTCCAACGGCAACGCCTCCACGACCTATACCGTTCCCAAGAAAGCCGGCACTTACACACTGACAATCTCCGGAACCGGTCTGGGCATTACCAACACAACTGCCACCGCCATTCCCGGCCCTGCCGCGCAGATCATTGTGTACGGCGGAGCGCAGCAGACCGGCGCCGCCGGCTCCAACCTCGTCAAACCTATCATTGCCCAAGCCCTGGACGGCTACCGCAACAGCGTCTCCGGTATCACAGTCAACTTCACCGCCAACAAAGGCGCCATTCCCAGCCCGTCTTCCGTCGTCACCGACGCCAGTGGGATGGCCCGCACCATTCTGCAGCTGCCCACCACCGTGGGCACGATTACGGTTACCGGCACTTCCTCCGGGCTCAAGAAGATCACCTGCCCCGAGTATTCCGTTGCCGGACCCGCCGTCAACATCGCCATCACCAGCGGCAATAATCAGACCGCTCCCGCCGGAACCCAGCTGCCGCAGGCGCTCGCCGTGCTTGTGACCGATCAATACGCCAATCCTGTATCCGGCGTCAGCGTTACCTTTAGCGACGGCGGCGCCGGAGGCATTTTCTCCAGCCCCAATCCTGGCGTGACGGGCACCAATGGAATTGCGACGCAGTCGTACACGTTGCCTTCCTCCAGCGGAGCCATCACCATTACCGCCACGGCCAGCGGAATCGCCAACCCGGCGGTCTTTACGGAAACTAGCCAATAACCACTCGCCTGTGCGGTGACTTCGGTACCCCGGTTCGATCAGGGGTACCGAACGAACCGCCCCGCGCTGCGTGATAAGATTTTTTGTGTGCAAGCTGTGGCTGAAGTTCGATGAATGCGATCTCCCTTACCTGGCAGCCTGAAGGCGCGTTTCACCACGTCGGCTTCGTGGTGGCTTCGATCTCCAAATCTGTGCAGGGATTCACGAGCATCCTGCAGGCGGATTGGGATAGCCAGATTTTTCATGATCCCAACCAGGGCGTTCGCGTCACTTTCCTGAAGAGCCGGCGCGCGGGCGATCCGCTCTGGGAACTGGTGGAACCGGCTGATGAAAAATCTCCCGTGCACTCCTTCGCCGCCAAGGGAGGCGGATTGCACCACGTTTGCTATGTAGTGGACAACCTGGAACAGGCCCTCGCCAGCGCGCGCGCGCTGGGAGCGATTGTTACCAGACAACCGATGCCGGCAGTCGCCTTTGGCGGCCGCCGCATCGCCTGGATCTATACCCGGAATCGTTTGTTGATTGAGTATCTGGAACGCTGATTCAATTCCCGACTAAGATGTCCGATTCGAGCGGCAATTCGAAGCCTACGGAACGCAACCCGTCCAACCTGCGTGCTGAAATCGACGCGCTGATTGCCGAAGGCGCTTCCGAGCCCGCCTCGCGGCGGCTGGCCGAACTGTGGCGCCGTGATCCCGCGCCCTCTACGGCGAGCTTCCTCGTTTCGCGCCTCGACGAGCTGCGCGGCAAACTCACTCTGGCAAAATTCAAGCTCGCAATTCTGCGCTCATTCACTGTCGAACCTATTGTGCCGCTGTTGCGGGCGGAAGCATTCGCCTACGGCATCGACCTCGAAGTCCACGTCGGCGACTTCAACACCTACGTGCAGGATATGCTCGACGGCCAGAGTTCTCTCTATCGCTTCGCGCCGAACGCCGCGGTATTGGCGGTGCGTACCGATCAGGCCGCGCCCGAATTGTGGCGCGACTTCGCCGATCTGGCGCCGGATGCTGCGCAGCAAGCCGCCGAACGCGTGGTCCGAGGCTACGAGCAGTGGATCGGCGCTTTCCGCAAGCAGAGCCCGGCGGCACTGATCGTTCATTCCCTGGAGCGGCCCTCCACACCAAGTCTCGGAGTTCTCGACAGCCAATCCGAAGCGGGACAGTCTGGGCTCATCCGCCAGATCAATCGTGAACTGCTGCGCATCGCCGCGCAATTTCACGGCGTGTACGGGCTGGACTATGACGCGCTGGTGGCCCGCCATGGCAGTGAGCATTGGCATGACGAGCGCAAGTGGCTGACGGCCCGCCTTCCCATCGCATCCGGCTATCTTCTTCAGATGGCACGGGAGTGGACGCGTTTCATCGTTCCGCTCAGTGGCCGAACCGCCAAGGTTCTGGTCGCCGACCTCGACAACACACTCTGGGGCGGAGTGATCGGTGAAGACGGCATGGCTGGCATTAAGATCGGAGCCGAATATCCCGGCGCAGCCTATCAGGCCTTGCAGCGCGCGCTGCTGGACCTCTCCCGCAAAGGCATCTTGCTCGCCGTGTGCAGCAAGAACAATCCCGATGATGCCATGGAAGCGCTGGAGAAACATCCCGGGATGCTGGTGCGCGCGAAACATTTCGCTGCCATGCGTATTAACTGGACCGACAAGTCACAGAATCTTCGCGAGATTGCGGAGGAGTTGAACGTCGGCATCGATGCGCTCGCCTTCCTCGACGACAATCCGTTCGAACGCGAGCAGGTTCGAGCCGCGCTCCCTGAGGTCACCGTTATCGATTTGCCGAAGAATCCGCTGGAGTATGCGTCCGCTGTCAGAAATTGCGCTGCATTCGAGCGCCTGACTCTCTCAGCCGAAGACCAGCAGCGCACCGAAATGTACGCGGCGCAGAAGCAGCGCGCCGGGGCCGAGCAGAACTTTCAGTCGAAAGAAGATTTCTTCCGCTTCCTGGAGCAGGAAGCCGAGTTGGAGCCGGTGTCGGAACTGACGCTGGCCCGAGTCGCGCAGCTGACGCAGAAAACCAACCAGTTCAATCTGACCACGCGCCGCTACACCGAGCCGCAAATCGCGGAAATGGCAAAACAGCCGGCGTGGAACATATTTTCCATCAAGGTGCGCGACCGTTTCGGCGATCACGGACTGGTCGGGGTCGCGATCACGCACGACGCAGGTGACGAATGCGAGGTGGACACGTTCCTGCTGAGCTGCCGCGTCATCGGAAGAACGGTCGAAACCGCGCTTCTAGCCCACCTGGCCGAAAGCGCCGCCCAGCGCGGACGCAAGCGCCTGACCGGCTGGTTTTTGCCGACCAAGAAAAATGCCCCGGCGCGCGATTTCTACCAGCAGCATGGCTTCGAACGGCAGGAAACCACTGACAAGGGATCTTTGTGGATCCTCGATTTGAAGAGTTCCACATTGCGCAGCCCCGATTGGATTAAGCTGAAGGTGCCGGCGGAACTGAACGCCGGAAAGTAACCCGGAGGAAAGAATTGACAGCCAGCACATTAGACCAGGTGCGAAACGTAGCCAGCGATATTTTTGGAATTCCGGCGGACAAGATCACGCCTGAATCTTCGCCGGAGACGATCGAGAATTGGGATTCCATGCAGCATCTGAATCTGGTTCTCGCCATCGAAGAGAAGTTCGCCGTGCAGCTCGATCCCGAAGATATCGAGCAGATGAAGACCATCGGCGCAGTCGCGGCGCTGGTCGAGAAGCTGCAGTCGTCCCCGCGCTGATGTTTGTTAGCTTGTAAATCCAGGCTCGCCCCTTTCTTCATGGCCATCGTGATCCAGCCCTATCGTCCCGAGCACGAGCCCGCGGTGGCAGAGTTCAATCAGCGCCTTCGGCAAGCGGGCGCGAACGAGAACATGGTGTTCTACCGCTGGGCCAAGCCACGCTGGCTGCCGCGTTCGGCGGACTCGCGCATCCATAACGAATTCTTCGTGGCCATCGATGGCGGGGTGGTGCGCGGCGGATATGCGCTCAAGACCCAGGATTTCTTTTTTCCCGACGGAAAGATTCGCTCCATCGGCTATTACCACCATCCGCTCTCCGAAGGTATCGTCAACAAGGCCCATGCCATCGTAGGCACGTTGTTGTTGCGTGATGCCATGCAGCGCGCGCCCCTGCTCTACTGCCTTGGCATGGGCGGATACGATAATCCTCTGCCGCAGATGCTGGTTCGCCTGGGATGGGCACATTGTCCGGTGCCGTTTTTTTTCTACGTCGTGAACCCCTCGCGTTTTCTTCGCAATATGCAGACGTTGCGCTCGTCGCCGTCAAGAAACTTTCTGCTGGACCTCGCCGCGTTTACCGGCGCCGGATGGGCTGTCTCGAGACTGTTTGACAGCTATCGCGCGATGCGAGCGCCCCGCGCGCCAGCCGCCGAATGCCGCGAGGTCGAGAGCTTTGAAGCGGCTGACGTAAGCCAATACCTGCAAAAGCTCTGGGAACAGGCAAGGCAGACTTGTTCGTTCACGGCGGTGCGCGATGCCGAGGCTTTGCGCATCCTGTATCCTCCGGCGGAGACGCACCTCACGCGCCTCGTCATGAAGCGCAACGGCTCCGCCATTGGATGGGCGGTGGTGGGCGAGCGTCGCAAGGACGCCAAATACGGCACCCTACGCGTCGCATCGGTCGTCGACTGTTTCGCGCTTCCGGGAGAATTATTTTCGGTGGTACGCGGCGCGACGCAACAACTCAAGCAGCAGGGCTTCGACCTGGTCCTCAGCAACCAGAGTCATCAAGCGTGGGGAGAGGCGTTCCGGTCCGCGGGCTATCTGCCGGGACCGTCAAATTTTATTTTTGCCGCATCGAAGAAACTGGCGGAGTTGCTCGCTCCGTTTGAGGAAGTGCGCCAGCGAATGCATTTCGCGCGCGCCGACGGCGACGGTCTGCCGGGGAATTTCTAGAGCCACGTTCTTACTGCGCCGCGTGGGTCATTTCCGCCGGCTCTTTTTCCATCTCGCTGGAGAGCTTGTAGCCAAGCTGCTTCATGAGCGGTCCCCAGTGCGCTTCCATATAAGTGACGGTCTTTTCGGGAAGGATCGCTCGCCATCCACCAGAAGACGCTTTACGGACGAAGGGTTTATCGCTCCGCGTATGGAACGTGGCGACCCATTTCTTGCCCTGCGTCTCTTCCATTTTGCGCATGTTGGCGGCGGAGCTTCGTTCGATCGCCTGGTTGATGCGCGCGGAATCGGGCTCCAGGCCCATGAACCGAGCGACTCGCTCCAGTTCGCGCTGCTGATCAGCCTGCAAATCTTCGTAGCGCATCAACAGAAAACTGTCGTGCCCCTGTCGCGTGGCCAGCCAACTGTTGACGTGGTCGGCCCAGGAACCGATGCGCCGCCAGAAATTGCCATCCATCCAGCGCGGAACGAATTCTTCAATGGGACAGCCCTCGGGAATCGAACGCAGCTTCATTTCCCAGTGATAGTTGGAAATGGCCACATCGCGCGGGTCGCGCACAATGTAGATCACGCGCCGGTAGCGGGCGTCGAAGCACTCATGGCTCTTGAGCACGCGCGGCCGAGGCAGTCGCCGCAAAGCCCAGTCGGCCGTCTTATACATGTCGGGAACCAGCCGCTCGACATTCAGGAACGTAACGGGCTCGTTGGGATTGACGAAATTGCCCACCAGAAAACGCGTCCACGTGTTGCCCGAACGCGGGTAGGACGTGAGAAAAAGATCGTCGTCGAAAATGGTGATCTCGCGCTCGAGCAGCGTGCGGCGGAACAGCACGTCGTGAACCCGCGATAGATGCCGGAATGCTCTGCGAACCAGAAACGCCATGGGTGATTCTCCCGGTACTTCTTTGTCGAACTTCTTTACTCTTCGGCCGGACTGCGTTCGGCGTTGGAACGGTTGCCTTGCAGCCATCCAAGAAACTTTTGCTTGCGCGCAAACATGTTGCGCGCCTCGTTGCGCAACGCGCCTACGATCTGATAGCGCGACTTGGTGAACCAGGGCACGCGATGCGGCGTGCATCCGTATTTTTCCTTGTAAGTGCCTTCGCCCCCCCAGTCGAAAATTGCCGCGCCACGCTTCTTCCAGTAGCGCATGGCGTACCAGTGACACGCTTCGTTCGGACGCAGGTTCTGATGTGCGCGAAAGCTGGCGTTGCCCCAGAACTCAGCGATCTGGTTGAAGCCAGGATAGATTCCAGTGGCGATGCACTTCCCTTCCGGATCGCGCGCACGAATCAGCAAAATGTTGCCGCCCGGCTCAACGTTGCGCAGTAGGGCGCGGACCCGCTCGACGGAATAGGTCGGAACCAGCGACTGTTTGGCAAAGACGTCCTTGAGTTGCTCGTAATATTCGTCGGCGAAGGCCAGGTCGTGCGCTTCTTCAATCTTGAGGCCGCTCTTGTCCGCCTTACGAATGCAGCGGCGGCAAGAGCTGTCCATGCCATTGAACAGATCCTCTTCGGAGCGCGTCAGGTCGGTGCGGTAGGAAGCGTAGTACTCGGTCTTGAATCCGGCAGCCTCGCCGTCCTCAAATGTGAAGTTTGGATCGGAAACTTCCAGATGCAGGCACTTGAGATCGTCCCAGGCAAACTTCTCCAAGGCCTCAAGCGCAAAGCGGCGCGGAATCCCGGCATTGAGATTGAAACCGATGTAAGGAGTCGTCCAGCCAGGGAAAGAGCTGCCCAAAACTTTCATCCCGAATTTCGAGAAGGTGAGCCCGGTAAAGTATCCGAGGACTTCGTTTTTTTCGCGCAGCTCAGCCAGCACAGGCTGAGCGTTCTGCGACTCGGCGACGAATCGTATCCACTCACGTGTCTGGAAGACGGTGCGGTCGGCGAATTGGTCGAGGCGCGTCCAGTCGGCGGATTTGATATCGATGGGATAAAACTTCATTCTTTTTCCAGTCGCGTCGTTAACAGCAACTTTCTACCAGCAAATTCCTTCGTACGCTCCAGCGCCTTCTGGACGCCGCGTCTTATCCAGGTGGATGAGGTCTATGACAATCTGTTCGGGACGCAGGTGCTTGGCAAGCTGATCTTTGCTCGCCGATTTATTGCCGAGGATCACGACCTCAGCCGTGCGCAGTACCCCCTCAAGGTCGGCAGAGAGCACTGACCCAATGTGCGGGATGACCTCTTCGATGTACTGACGATTGGCGCCGGCAAGGCGGCCCAGGGATACATCCTCATCCCAGATTTTCACGTCGAGGCCTTCGCCCATCAAGCGCTTGATCAACTGCACCTGCGGGCTCTCCCGCAGATCATCTGTGCCGGCTTTGAAGCTGAGGCCGAGCTGCGCGATTTTCTTCTTGCCCGTGCTCAGCACCATTTCCACGGCGCGATCGACGTGTTCGGCATTGCTCGGCATGAGCGATTCCAGCAACGGCAGCTTGAGATCAAGTTCTTTCGCCTTATAAGTAATGGCTCGCAGATCTTTCGGAAGGCACGAACCGCCAAAGGCAAAGCCCGGAAACAGATACGCGGGAGAAATGTTTAGCTTCGTGTCGGAGACAAATATCTTGGTGACCGCGTGCGCGTCGACGCCGAGATGCTTGCACATGGTTCCCATCTCGTTGGCGAAGCCGACTTTCAGTGCGTGATAGCAGTTGGAAAAATACTTGACCATTTCAGCCACAGGAATGGTCGTTTCATAAAGCGTACCTGGAGTGTCCTTGTAAAGTTCGCGCAGCGGCGCCAGGTGATGCGTGTCGCTGGCTCCGAGAATCGTATAGGGCGGGTTCAGGAAGTCGGCGACCGCGCTGCCTTCGCGCATGAACTCCGGGTTATAGCAAACCGTGAAACCCTGTCCGCACTTCTTGCCGCTTTCTTTTTCGAGAATGGGAAGCACCACCGATTCCGTGGTTCCGGCGAGCACTGTGCTGCGCAAAACAAAAACATGTGGCGACTTCTTCTGTCGGATGGCCGCGCCAATCTCCCGCGCCACGCTCTCGATGTGGCTAAGATCGAGCTTGCCATTTTTCAGGCTCGGAGTTCCGACGCAGACGAACGAGACTTCCGACTCCAGCACGGCCGCAGTGGAATCCGTAGTCGCGCGCAGCAGTCCGGCGCGCTGCGCCTCGGCGACCATTTCGCTCATGCGAGCTTCGATGATCGGGGTCCGGCCCGAATCCATCATCTCGACTTTGGCGCGGCTCACGTCAACGCCGATGACCTTGTGGCCCATCGAGGCAAAACAAGCGGCAGAGACGGATCCCACGTATCCCAAACCAAAAACGCTAACCGACAAACCCAAGCGAATTCTCCTGGCAATCGAATCTCAGGGGACTGAGGATCGGCAAACGCCCCCACATCGAACTATACCAACCCCTTGTTAAAGCGCAGTGCACGCCGCTTTCCATCGAGCCGCCCTTGTGCCATAAATCAATACAGCAACACTTTTATTTTCAATATGTTACAGAATATTCCCAAGAGCTACTTGAAACCAAACCGGCAGTAGGCAAAAAGTGGACAACTATTTCCCTCCCCATGGAACGAGAATAGGCCAAATTGCCACAATCTTAATCGTAGCGCTGCCTGCAGAGTCCCCGTCGGACTTAGCAACGGGCAGGGGTAACCGGAGTAACGCCCTGTCGAGGACTGCCCTTTTTTCAGCATGTAAGATAAGGGCACCTGTGGCTTCCGGATGGCAAAGCAAGCTGGCGCGCGTATCCCGCATGGACTGGGAAGAGGTCAAGGTGCGCGCCGGGCAGGAATTCCACAAGCAGGGCGACCTGCTTCTGCACCGCATGGGCGTGCGCCAAGGAACAATTCCGCTGAGCGCAGATTCGGCGGCGCGACCGGGGCAATTCTTTTTCAGCGGCACTGAGTCTTCCGGTAGCGAAGCCTCCAAGCGTGCCAATTTATTGAGTCAGACTCTTCCCGACGAAGCCTCTGAAATCCTGCACGAGGCCGATGCCATCTGCAACCATCGTTTCCGCCTACTGGGCTACGAAAATCTCGACTACGGAGATGTCATCGACTGGCATCTCGATCCCGTGCACGGAAAACGCGCACCGTTTGCCCCGTGGTTCAAGATTCCCTTCCTCGATTTTGCGGTAGTAGGCGACCACAAGGTCACCTGGGAATTGAACCGTCACCAGCACTTCGTGACGCTGGCCAAAGCACGCCTGCTCAGCGGAGACGAGAAGTACACGCAAGAATTGATGGCGCAGTGGCGCAGTTGGATCCAGGCCAATCGCTATCCGTTGGGGATCAACTGGGGCAGCAGTCTGGAGGTCGCCTTCCGCAGCCTGTCGTGGATCTGGGTAGACCAGTTGCTCGCCGGGACAGGCGCGGGCGCGCAGTTTCACGCCGAAATGGCGCCTGCGCTGGCGTTTCACGGCTGTTACATCGAACGTTATCTATCCACTTATTTTTCTCCGAACACGCATCTTCTCGGAGAAGCCGTGGCG
>CAVZUP010000239.1:0-19045 GCA_963778255.1 uncultured Acidobacteriaceae bacterium | reverse complement strand
TCTCCTGGTTCAGTTGCATTGCTCGTGCGCAACCGATGTCACCGGCCCACAGTCCAATGACGCCAAGGAAGCCCAAGCCCCGCACCCGGAGGCGGCGCTCCATGTCCGGCGTGATGTCCTCAAGCACGGGCCACAGTTCAAAATCCCCGGTGCGGATGTTGCCGAGAATCCCACAGCACACAAAGGTTGACACGGCAGCAATTGACTCGAATTGGTCCAGGTGACGCATACGTTGGTCCTTTCTTTAGGCGCGGTAATCGCGAATAACGCCGATCTTTCTCAGGTGATTTTGAATCCAGGTCGCAGTTAAGTTGAGCGCCTTATCGCAGAGCGCAATGCCTCGCGGGTCTTCGACAATCAAAGGGCGTGTGTGCCCGAAGACGGGTTGCTGTGGTGCCTCGCGATCCCACACGAAGACAAGAAACCCTATCGGCAGCTTGTCCACATACTCAGAGGCAAGTGCAAGGTCAGACGCGCCGTTAGTGATCCCGAACGGATTCGGCCTCTTTGCAAGGGCTGACAGGTCCGGCTCTGCGAACACACAGAAGACCATCGCGTCTTCGGGGTTTGATCCTGCATCGGTCATCAGTCGAGTAACTTTGTCGCGCAGCTTGCGACCTTCAGCGACACCCTCAAGACTATTAAGCCGGAGGTCTTTCTTTCGTTTCGGAGCGCCTTTCAAAGCCCATGCCAGTTGCTCCGTGCGGCGGCGTTTCTTGATACCAGCATTGAAGCCGGGGTTACCTTCCACGTTATCCATGTTTTCTCCTATGCTGCCTCTGCTTGTTCGTGGGCTTTGACTCGATTGCGGCGTGCAACTTCCTCTTTAATCCCGGCAATCAGTTCCGCCAACGTCTGTTGAACGTCGGTTAACGCTTCGACGTAATACTCTTCCGCATCGGCGTATGCGGCGGCAGTCACGCCATCGAGTAACCATAGACTGGCTTTCTGAAGCTTTTCCAGTCGCATCTGTGCAAGTTTGTCCACCTCCGCCGCCCACTCCTCTGACTTGCTTTTCTCGGTCGATTTGGGCGCAGTGGTTTTCCTGGAGGTCTTCTTGGGCAGCTTGGAATGCTCGGTGCGCACCGTGCTCTTGCCTTCTTTAATCCGCTCGGCAGCGGCGGGATTTTCTTTCTGTATGCGCGCGGCCCGTTTAACTTGCGCGGGTGAGACACCCATCTGTTTCGCGACTACTTCAACGGCCCTGCCATTTTCGACATTGGGGTCCCCGGACCCCGAAGTTAGATCGTTGCGCTTACCTTGGCGCTCGGCTGCCTTTCGTTGTGCTTCCGGCAGCAACAGCACGGCGAGTTGCGCACGCTGCGATGGGTTAAGGTGCATCCGCTCCCAGTTCACGGAGCGCACATAGTCCATTGGCGTCAGCGATCCCTCATAGGTCAGAATCCACGGCTCAAGACCCTTCAGCGCCGGGCGCTTGTAAGCCGCGAGTCGATTGCGACCGTCCAGGATTAGACCGTCCTTGGTAAGCGTGATCGGGAACAACTGACCGCTGAGGCGGATGTTATTCGCTAGGCTCTCAAGGTCACCGGACCCCATGAGCGGGAACATGTCGGCTGCCGGATGTGCTTTAAGTTTTGACCACTCCATTGTGCCTCTCCCCATGAGGCAAGTTGCCTCACAAGGATAGTAAGGCGCGCCGCCTCACAAGTCAAGCCTTTTTTCCTGTGGAAGCCGTATCGAATGACCCCCACAACTGACCTTCACAAATAACTTTAACATGCTGATTTATCATAGACATAGGTAACCATCGGAAGGTGACAGAAGGGACATTTACAGCCGCGAAGACCCGCGCTAAAGTCGTTTCCATGGCCGGGGGAGGCCACATCGGATGATGATTCAGCTAACGAAGTGCGGCGGCAAGATTCTTACGGGCCGGGGCAAGGGCAAGCGGTTTACGTGGAAGGGTGAGCTGCGCAAGGTGCTGAAGAGTCAGCGGACGCTCGTTCCAACTGCCTGCCTCTTAGTCCACATGGTACAGAAGGAAGTCGGGGTATAAAGGCTAAGAAAAAATCTTCTCCGCGTGTGCCCGATGGCTCTGTCAACGCCGAAACGGCGGCGACAGAAAAGAAGCCAAAGAAACGCACCCTGGATGAGACCGCTAAGTAATTTTCGGCGTTGAGGGGGAACACGGGCCGCCTGTTGAGCGCAACTCCGGGCGGCCTTTTTTGTTTAATGGGTCATCCGTCAACGTTGAAACCCCGGTGACGGATAAGAAGCCGGTTAGCGTCCCGGTTATTCTGTGGGTCGCCCGACCCACGGTTTACCTCCGCATGGTCACGTCACTTACTCCGGCCATCGCGCCTAACTTCGCATCTACGCGGTTGGCATCCTTTTGCGCTTGGTTGAGTGGGTCGGGCGACCCACCATTTACTTTAGGCTTCGGGCCGGGTTTACCTTTCTGTTGCTTCAGCTCATCCCGAACCTCAGTCAGTTTCGTGACGGCACCCGCACGTTCCGAGGCGGAACCTCATTAGTAAACGCAATCTGTCGCCTGTCGCCAGGGGTGCTCCTCTACGTAAGATAACCACTTTTTATGTATGTATGTTATTGATTCTATTGAGTAATTGATTTTGATGTGTGTGGGCAGGGGTGGCGACACGGCTGCACTGGCGACAGCCCCGAGGGGCCATAAAGGACATGGGGCTGCCAAAAATCTTCAACACTGACAGCCTAAAGAGCGCCGCCATTCTCCATGATTGACAAACGAACAATTATCAAAATAGTAAACATCTACGTGTGGCTGTTTACTGAATGCTAAACGTCAAAGTTAACCTGCTGTAAGCCTTGCCGTTTCAATCAACAAGGCCATTCCCGCGCCTTTAGTAGAGGGACAAGATGCCCTCTCTTGGCAGTCGAACACGGGCTAGGGTGAATCGCTAATTTAGGGTGTCCCCGTGGTACCAGTTTTGGACACAAGCCGCTCCTAGAGCCTTCTAGACGGCAAGAAACCACGTTCCAAGGCACTGAGATTGACGGGGGACGGAAGGAAAAAACTATTGAGAGAAGTAAAGCTAACTCGGGGTTATGCGGCCTTCGTTGACGATGCTGATTACGAGCGCGTGATGGCTGTGGGTCAGTGGAACGCGCAAGTAGAGCGCAGCGGCAATGTGTATGCGGTCAGAAGCATAAAAGTGGAAGGCAAACGAGCCGCCTCCCAATTGATGCACCGATTCATTCTCGGGATTACAGATTCCAAGGTTCGTGTGGACCACAAGAATCGTTATCCACTGGACAACCGGCGCAACAATCTCCGAATTGCCACACCGTCACAGAACGCGGCGAACAGCCGGGCACGCGGCGGCACAAGTCGGTTTGCAGGCGTGAGCTGGCACATGCGATGCGGGAAATGGCGGGCGCGGATTAGACCCAACGGCAGCACCATACACCTTGGGCTGTTCGCAAACGAGCTGGACGCCGCCCTCGCCTATGATGTGGCCGCGCGGAAACATTTTGGCGAATTCGCTAAGTGCAATCTCGGGCAGCTAACGGGCAAGTAGCGAGATTTTCTCATGGACTGCCTGCAAGTCCGAAGTCATCAGATTCGCGTATCTCCGTGTCATCTCTAGTGTGGAGTGACCTAAAATTTTTTGTAAATGGAAGACTGACCCGCCCCGGCGAAGGTAGTTCACTGCGAACGTATGACGGAATGCGTGGAGCGTGCGCGGCGGCGGCTCAAAGCCCAACCGCTTGCACAGCCGCTTCACGTCCCGAAGCATAACCCTCCGGCCCAACATGGTTTCGTTCCGGCTTGCCAGCAAGAGTAAGTCCGGCTTACGGCGGAAGTCCGCCACGTAGCGAAAGAGGGTCTTTCGCAACTCGAAAGAGAACGGCACAACGCGCTGCTTGCGTCCCTTGCCGTCCAGCGTCACCAACAGATTGTCAAAGTCAATCTCACTCACACGGAGACTGAGCGCCTCGGTAATCCTGCATCCCGTATCCAACAAGAACAACCCGAGCAGATGCAGCCGCCGCTGATAAAAATTCTTGGTGGGCTTCCACTTGATGAGCAAGGCCGCTTGCTGCGCGGTCAACGTGGGCAGGATTAGTTGGGGCTCTTTGAGTGGCGGGATGCGGAGATGTTGGCAACCCGGCCCGCACTTGCGCTCACCGCCGCTTTTCCAGTGGAGATAACTGTTGATGGCGCGGATTACGGAATTGCAGCCGGTCGCCTTGAGTCCCTTGGCACGCATCCGCACAACCGCGTCCTTCAGCTCCTCCGGTGACGGGGACTCTGAGGGAAGCCATTTGAAGCTGTGCTTGTACCATTCGAGGGTTGCTGCTGAGACGTTCGTCAAGTATCGGCGTTCACGGACAAAGGCAGAAAAGCACATCGCGGCCCTCCCAGGCGAGTACTCAATTCGTGGAGGAAAACCGCGTAAGTTGTTGATTGGTCGGGACGGCGAGATTTGAACTCGCGACCCCTTGCACCCCAAGCAAGTGCGCTACCAGGCTGCGCTACGTCCCGATGAATCCGCTGTCGAGGATGACGGCGTGGGGGTTAACTTTTCGATTCTACACCAGTCAGCAGCGCCGGGCGAGAGGCTGCCCTGAGCTGGCCGCAGGGACGCCCGGGCGCTCCATCAGCGCCTTCTATCACAAACGGAGAGTGACAGCTATCACCTCGGTCCTCCATCCTCTCAGGTCAAGATGATCGCTAGCGAATGAAGTCGCGAAACAGGCACAACTTCCTGGGGGTCTTTCATGGCGATCTTGGTGTTGGGAGGCGCGGGCTACATTGGCAGTCATGCGGCGCTGGCGCTGCGGCGCTCCGGCTATGAGGCCGTGCTCTATGACAATCTCTCGACCGGCTTCCGCCGCTTAACGCAAGGCTTTGAGCTGATCGAGGGAGACATTGCCGACGAAGCCCGGCTCCGGCCTGTCCTTGCGCGCGTGGACGCCGTGATGCATTTTGCCGCCTGCGCTTACGTAGGCGAGTCGGTGGAGAATCCGCGCAAGTATTTCCGGAATAACGTTCTCGGAGCGCTCAGTCTGCTGAACTCCGCGCTGGACGCCGGGATTCGCCGCATGATTTTTTCTTCCAGTTGCGCGGTGTATGGCATCCCCGGACAAATCCCGGTCACTCCTCTGGGGCAAATTCCGATCACCGAGCGGACGCCGCGAGAGCCGGTGAATCCTTACGGCGCATCGAAGCTCTTTTTCGAAAACGCGCTCGAGGCTTACAGCCGGGCATACGGACTGCGCTCGGTACGGTTACGTTATTTCAACGCCGCGGGAGCCGATAAAGGCGGAGAGACTGGCGAACTCCACGATCCGGAGACTCACCTCATCCCGCTGGCGCTGGCTGCGTGCAACGGGAACGGACCGGCGTTGCAAATTTACGGGGTCGATTACGCGACTCCGGACGGCACCTGCGTTCGCGACTACATTCATGTCAGCGATCTGGCCGAGGCGCACGTGCGCGCCTTGCAGCACCTTGAAGGCGGCGGCGACTCACTGGCTGTCAATCTGGGAACGGGGCGGGGATCTTCCGTTCTCGAAGTCCTCGGAGCGGTGGAAACCGTCACTGGGTGGCCGGTTCGGCGAACGATTGGACCGCGGCGGGCGGGCGATCCTCCGATTCTGGTGGCCGATCCGGCCAAGGCGCAAATCGTGCTGGGATGGACTGCTCGACGCGACCTCGCGGACATGGTGACGAGCGCGTGGTCTTGGATGAGGAAATCGGGACGACTTCGCGCGGCCTAGGTCAAAAGCGGCCAGCTCTCTAGAAGCTAGTGGTGAGGCGGGCGGCCACGCTGCGCGAGGGGCCGATGGCGTTGCCGGAGAAAAGGCCGCCGAAGTCGATCACGTTCAGAACGTTGTTCAGGTTCTGGCCATCGATCTGAAACTGCATCGTCATGTGGTCTGACTTGTAGACATCCGCGCCCGCCGAGGCATTGACCTGAAAGGCAGGATCAATGCGGCCGCGGGCAAAGTTGATTCGATCGATCACCTGTTGACCGTATTCGGCGAGTGCGAGTTGCTGGGTGCCATCGAAATCGAAGGGCAGTCCGGTGTCGTATTGGAATCCGCCGGCGATCCACAGGCGCGGCTTCACCTGGTAACGCAAGCGTCCGCGAACGGTGTGGCGCTGATCCTGTGAGTCGGGGAAATGGCCGGTGAGTTGAGTGCTGGCGTTGGTGGCCTCCTGGCCGAGCAAAAGGCCGCCGGTGACCGGGAACCAGGCGTTGCCGACAATGTAGGAGTAGCTGACAAAGCCGGAGAAGCTCTTCCAGTGCGGGAGTTCGAGCTTGCCTTCGGCGCCGTAGAGGATGGCTTTTTCGAAGGCGATGGGAAAGCTGATGCTGGTGTTCAGAATCTGATCGTCATCGGCAAAGTTGTTGACGTGACGGCGGAAGACGTTGGCGTCGAGGCGGAATTGGCTGAGAAAGCTTTCGCTGGCTCCGATTTCGAAATAGTTGCCGTGCGAGGGTTGCACCGGCAGGCGCAGGACCGTGGGTTCGAAGGATTGCACCTGGGCTGAACTGGAGAGCAGGATGTTCTCAAACGACGGGGTTTGAAAAACGCGGTCGTAAGAGGCATGGAGGATCAAATTGGCCGTAGGAAAATAATGCGCTACCGCGACGCGCGGGCTCGCGGCGTTTTGATTGAGCAGTAACTGGTAGTGATCCCAGCGCAGGCCGGCGCTGACAGTCCAGTTGCCGAAGTGGATTAGATCTTGAACGAAAGCCGCCTGTTCGAGGTCGGGACGGCTGCCGGCGAATGCGAACGTGGTTACCGTGCCCGGGTCGAAGGGATAGTCGGGGTAATTTGGGTTGGCGGTAATGATGTCGCTGTAGTTTTCGTGCAGAAAGATGTTGTCGGATTCAATGCCGGCTTTCCATTCCTGGTGGCCGCGGTGAATGGAGAGGGAGGTATTGAAATATCCTTCTTTGAAATCGTTGCGCTGGAAGATGATGATGGGCCAAGAGTAGGGGTTGGAATTGAAGTCGTTGGAGTTGTCGCGGACCATGCCGCGGACATCAACGAGAACATTGGGCGAAAAAATGTGCTGATAAGAAACGCTGCCCATCGTCTCAAAATTGCCGGCGGTCTGAAGCTGCGCGGGAGTTCCCGCGGGTGGCGCAGGCTGACCGAGTGTCGCCAGAAGCTGCGGGTTCTCCTGCACCTGCTCGTTGGGAATTTCATAGCGCGCGAGTTCATGGCGGACGATGAAACGCAGGCGATCTTTCGAGGTCAGGTCGCGCTCGTAGTTGAGGGAGAAATCTCCCAGCGTCCCCGCGTTCGTGTAGTTTTCGGGAACCACCGGATTCAGATAATGGTCCGACATGCTGCCACTGGCGCTGGCGCCGAATATATTCTTGCCTGAGGCATACTGGCCTTGCGTGGCGGCTCCGGCAGAATCGAAGCTGCCGCCGGAAAGAACGATTTGGCCGTGGAAGCCGGGCTGTGAATCCTGTAGCGTGTTGACCTCGACCACGCCTCCCATTTTTCGGCCGTACTCCGCGGGAATGCCTCCGGTATAAATGCTCAGCGATTGCACGTCGTCGGCGTCGATAGCGGGTCCGAAGCTGGGCGAGCGGTTATCGGTGAGAGGGATGCCATCGACCACAAACTGCGTCTGATACTCCGAGCCTCGCGGATGCAGCACGGCATTGCCTTCGTACAGCCATCCCGGCTGCGAATTCACCAGATCCTGCAGGGAGCGGCCGGGGACTGAACTGAGGCGGGTTTGGATATCGTCGGCGCCGACCTGGCTGACGGCACCAGGTTGATCGGGGTCGATCAATGTATTGGGCGCGGTAACAGTCACGGATTCATTCACCGAAGGCAGCTTGAGCTGGATGGTGCATTCGGTGGGAATCGAAGAATGAATTTCGACGGCTTCGGAGAGCCCGGCAAAACCCGGCTGCCGGATCTGGAGTTGGTAGATGCCATAGGGCAGGCGCTGCACGTCCAGGCTGCCCTGCTCGTTGGTTACCAGCGTATTGCGATACTGATTGGAACGGCTCACGATCTGAACCGTTGTTTTCACGCCAAGACCGTCGGGATCTGTCACTTTCAGGCGCAGTTCTCCACGATTGCTCTGGCCAAGGACGAGTGGGCACAAGAGCAGCCAGGCACACAAAGCGACGATCGCGGCAATTCTGTTCATGAAGACCGGTCTTTTTAGTTTATCCCCTGTGCGGGGGCGGTTTCACAGGCGTTCCTGCCGGGGTGGTTACCTTCGGGAGGGGCGTGGATGAGTTGTCAATCCTGCCCGGTTTCACGTACTCTGCCGCGCATGGGAATTCGCGTCTTTTCGGGCCGCTTGTCCGTCTTCGTCTTGTTGATCTGCACCTCTCCGCTGCTCTCCTCCGCGCAGGCGTCGCCTCAGGGCTTCTCGCTGGAGCAGGTGATGAGTTCGCCGTTTCCGATGAATCTGGTGGCCTCCGAGGCTACAGGCTCCCATGCCGGACGCATCGCCTGGGTGTTCGCCGCCAAAGGCGAGCGCAATGTTTGGGTCGCGGACGCTCCGAATTTTGAGGCGCGGCAGGTTACGCATTACACGGGCGATGACGGCATGCCGATTGCCGCCTTGAAGCTGACGCCCGACGGGCGAACCGTGGTCTACGCGCGCGGCAGTGAGGCCAACAGCGCCGGAGAAATCGCCGACCCGACCAGCAACGTCGAAAAGCGCGTGCAGCAGGTGTGGGCGGCGGACGTGGATAAGGGTAATCCTCATTTGGGCGAGCCGCGCCTGCTCGGCGACATGGGCTGCGATGAGGAGGATTGCGAGGATATCCAGATTTCTCCCAATGGCGAATTTGCCGTGTGGGCGGCGAAAAAGCAGATCTGGATTGCGCCGATTGCGGGCGCGGACCCAACTTCGCACACGGACAAAGAGAAAGACGCGGAAAAGAATAAAGCCAAGGCGCTCTTCTTTGCGCGAGGCAACAACTCGCAACCGAAATGGTCTCCGGATGGGAAGAAGATTGCCTTCGTCAGCGATCGTGGCGATCACAGTTTTGTCGTCATTTACGAGTTTGGACGCAACACAGTGCGTTACGTCTTGCCCAGCGCCGATCGCGATCTGTATCCGCGCTGGTCGCCGGACGGAAGCCAGCTCGCCTTCGTGAGGCTGGTGGGCAAGCAGATGAAGCAGCCGGTGATTCCGCTGACGCCGCTGCCGTGGGCGATCTGGGTCTATGACGTCGCCAGCGATTCGGGGCGCGAGATCTGGAAGAGCGGGCTTGCCCTGGACGATTCGCTGCCGTATCTGACCGAAGATAAGTCGTTTCAATTTGCGGCCAAGAATCGCATCGTTTTTTCTTCTGAGCAAGACGGATGGAATCATCTCTATTCGGTTGCGACCTCGGGCGGCGACGCCACGCTGCTGACTCCGGGAAAATTTGAGACGGAAGATGTCACGCTGAGCACGGACAAGAGTTCCGTCATTTATTCGTCCAATCAGGCTGATGGCGGTCCTACTGACGTTGATCCCAAGGACATCGACCGGCGCCATCTGTGGCGCGTCAGCGTTACGGATGGGAAGCCGGTGGCTCTCACGCACGGCCAGACGATGGAGTGGACTCCGCTCGAAGTCGCGGGGAGGGTGGTGTGCGTCGGCTCGACGGCCACGACTCCGGCCATGCCGTACGTCGTCACCGCGCAAGGACGCGAGATGATCGCAAAGAGCGCTTTGCCAGCCGACTTTCCGTCATCGCAATTGGTCACACCGAAGCAGGTGATCTACAAAGCTGCCGACGGTTGGGAGATTCACGGGCAATTGTTTGAGCCGAAGCAAAGCGGACCGCGTCCGGCGCTGATCTTCATCCACGGCGGATCGATCCGGCAGATGATGCTTGGCTTTCACTACATGGACTACTACCACAACGCCTACGCGATGAATCAGTATCTGGCGAGCCGCGGGTATGTGGTACTGGCGGTGAATTATCGGACAGGCATCATGTATGGCCGACACTTCCGCGAGGTGAAAGATGGCGGGCCGCGCGGCGGCGCCGAATACAAAGACATTGTCGCGGCGGGAAAGTATCTGCAAAGTTTGCCGAATGTCGATGCGAAGCGAATCGGCTTGTGGGGTGGATCCTACGGCGGCTATCTCACCGCGATGGGACTGGCGCATGACTCCGATCTGTTTGCCGCGGGAGTGGATTTGCACGGCGTGCACGACTGGTCGGACTTCAAGGAAGATATTCCGGTGGATGCGCCCGATCACGAGGACGCGGTCAAGCTGGCGTTTCAGTCGTCTCCAAATGCGGCGATTGCGAGCTGGCGCTCGCCGGTGTTGCTGATTCAAGGAGACGACGATCGCAACGTCGACTTCTCCCAGACGGTCGATCTGTTGCAGCGCCTGCGCACGCAGAAAGTGCACGTGGAGCAATTGGTCTTCCCCGACGAGGTTCATGGGTTTCTGATGTGGAAGAGCTGGATTCGGGCTTATGGGGCGACGGAGGAGTTCTTTGGGCGGGAGATGAAGTGAGAGGAAATTTTTAGTTGGTAATTTGTAGTTTTGATCACCTTCTCAATCGCAGAGAGGCAAACGCAAAAAGCCCAATGATTGGGCAGCCAAGCGTCGTCACCACGACCGCAGGAGTCCAGAACAAGATAATTCTCGCTGGTCTGTTCCCGAACCGGCTGGCCACAAGCAGCAAACCGAATACGCACAAAACTTCGATCCAAAAAACCGGCGAAAGCAGTGCTTCCACAAAACCAGCCCATATAAGAGCCAATCCGGTTGTTTTTTCTGGCCCTCCCAAGAAACGTACCAGGGCCGGGACGAAAAGCACACCTAATACCGCAGCCAATCCAGCTAACGAAGCCTTTGCGAATGCCATGGTGACCCCCGATTATTTTCGTCGCCGAGCCTATGCCATCTGCAGCCGGTGGAGTTTAATCCGGTCGGCGCGGACTTGGGCAAGATCGTAGTGCGCCTGCTGCACCAGCCAGGTCGCAGCGCTGCCTCCGAAGACCATGGACAAACGCACGGCCATCTCAGGGGAAATCCCACGCTTCCCGTTCACCAACTCCGACAGGGTAGTGCGCGTGACGCCAAGTGCGGCGGCGGCGTCCGTTATGGTCAAACCCATGGGCTCAATGCACTGACGCAACACAAAGCCGCCGGGGTGCGGTGGATTTTTCATCGGCATGGTTTCAGTCACCTCTCAGTGATAATCGGCGTAATCCACATCCAGCGCCTCGCCATCGGCGAAACGGAAAATTACACGCCAGTTGGCGCGAACTGTCACCGCCCAATAGCCCTTCAACTCGCCCTTGAGCGGATGCAGACGGAACCCCGGCAGATCCATGTCCGCGACTGCCCCAGCGGCATCGAGCCTCGCGAGAATGTCACGCAGCTTCACCGCATGTTCCCTTATCACGCCGTGCGGAACGTCGTCTTCGTAAAGGCGCTTCAGTCCTTTGTGGCGTATCGACCGGATCATTTTGAACCGTAATGCGTAACGTAACGGATGTCAAGGGGACCTTCGTGCCGAATCTTCCGCGTTACAGTTTATTTGCCAAATGCTTTTCTGATCCTTTCCCACGTCACCTCCAGCGCCTCCGGCAGCACCCTCGTTTCGCCGATAACGCTGACAAAATTGGCGTCCGCAACCCAGCGTGGCAGAACGTGCATGTGGATGTGCCCGGCTACGCCTGCACCCGCGGCTTTTCCGATGTTCATGCCGAGATTGATGCCGTCGGGCCGGTACAGACCGCGCAGAACCGACTCCATTTTCTGGGTTAGCGCCATCATCTCCTGGGCGGCTTCGGTGGGGAGCTTTTGTAACTCGTCCAGGTGCGCGTAGGGGACCACCATTACGTGTCCGTTGGTGTAGGGATAGGTATTCAGAATGACGTAGCAATGCTCGCCGCGGTGCACGATATGGGCCTTTTGGTCGCTTTCCTTGGGAGCATGGCAGAAGATGCAGCCCGATTCTTGGCCGGCGCCGGTGACATAGGCGTAACGCCACGGAGTCCAGAGAAGATCCATGGGGGGAGGGTAGCAGAAGCGCCCGGCGCTAGGCTAATACCGGCCCGATAGTGGAGTGCCGGGCGCCCCACCCCGGCCCCTTGGATGCCCGTGGGCCTGTCCTTGGCCTCTCCTGGGCTTGTCCTTGGCTGCTCTTTGTTGCTGGATGACGGGCGAGAACGCCCGTCGCTCCATGTGGGACCCAGTGTGACGCGGCTGTAAATTCTTAGGTCATTGACCGGAATCCTGTTTGACACTGTTCCAAAGCGGTTGCTATAGTCGAGGAGTCCCTTACTGGACGCGGTTTCGAACCAGCTGGAATTGTCCCAGGGTCGTCCGCCAGGGCGGCCTCAACGCAACCTAATGACCACGCCAGCAGTCCGCTATGCCACGTCCCGCATGAGTTGCGCACCAACGCGCCCGACAGCGAGGCTATGAACTTGTTCGACGACAGTACCGCCCGCAATCTTGAATCTACTCTTGAAACCATGACACCTGCTCACGACGCCCACACCG
Source organism: uncultured Acidobacteriaceae bacterium (assembly GCA_963778255.1). Taxonomy (GTDB): domain Bacteria; phylum Acidobacteriota; class Terriglobia; order Terriglobales; family Acidobacteriaceae; genus Acidiflorens. Next base: position 6,579 of record CAVZUP010000239.1, on the reverse strand, counting down.
GCGCCTCGGCCGTACTTGACGCTCCCGAGACCGCACAACCTTCACCCGCGGAGCCTTTTGCTTCCGCCGTTCCCGAGGCTGCTGAAAACAGCGCTCCCCAAACTGAAACCCCCGAGACTTCCGCTCCCGAAGCAGTCGCGAGCGACGATTTTGCCGCCGCCCTGGAGAATTTCGAGACTGAGACCGAGGAAGCGGTAGGCGACGACCACGTCATCAAAGGCCGCGTCGTCAAGCTGACCGCGACCCACGTGGTGGTCGATATCGGAGCGAAATCCGAAGGTATGGCGCCGCTTGCGGAGATTCTCGATCACGAGGGCAAGCCCCGGTTCCAGCCCGGCGACGAGATCGACGTGATGCGCGACAAGGGTGAAACCGAAGAGGGCTACGTCAACCTCTCGCACCTGAAGGCGCAGCGGCTGCGCTCGTGGGATGAGATCGAGCGCGCCTACAACGAGAAGAAGCCGATCAAGGGCATTGTCGTGGAGCGCATCAAGGGCGGCCTGACCATCGACATTCATGGCGCCCGCGCCTTTCTGCCCGGCTCGCAGGTGGACCTGCGTCCCATCCGCAATCTGGATGGCATGAAGGGTCAGACGATGGAAGTCGCCATCATCAAGCTCAATAAGAAGCGCGGCAACATCGTGGTCTCGCGCAAGCAGCTTCTGGAAGAAGAGCAGAACGAGAAGCGCGGCAAGACGCTGGAGCATCTTGAAGAAGGCACCATCCTCACCGGAATCGTCAAGAACCTGACCGAATACGGCGCGTTTGTGGATATGGGCGGGATCGATGGCCTGCTCCACATCACCGATATGTCGTGGGGACGCCTGACGCACCCGCGCGACCTGGTCAACGTTGGCGATCAGATTCAGGTAAAGGTGCTGAAATACGACAAAGATAAGCAGCGCGTCTCGCTGGGCTTCAAGCAGCTCACGCCCGATCCGTGGCTGGATGCCGAGCATCGCTATCCCGTAGGAGCGCACGTCCACGGACGCGTCATCAGCGTCACCGATTACGGAGCCTTCGTCGAGCTGGAGCAGGGCATTGAAGGCCTGGTCCACGTGAGCGAGATGACCTGGTCGAAGCGGATGAAGCATCCGTCTAAGCTGGTCAACGTGAACGACGAAGTGGATTGCGTGGTCTTGAGCGTGAACCCAACCGAACGGCGGATTTCGCTCGGCATGAGGCAGCTCGCGTCCAACCCCTGGGATACGCTGCACGATAAATATCCGGTGGGAGCAACAGTCGAGGGCCGGGTCCGCAATTTGACCGAGTTTGGCGCGTTCATTGAAATCGAGGACGGAATCGACGGCCTGGTGCACGTCAGCAACCTGAGTTGGACGACCCGTGTGAAGCATCCGTCCGAGGTGCTGAAGAAGGGCGACAAGGTCAAGGCCGTCATTCTGGCGATCGAACCGGACAAGCGTCGTCTTTCGCTCGGCGTGAAGCAGATGCAGCCCGACATTTGGGATTCGTTCTTCGCCAAGCACCGTGTCGGCGACATCGTGCATGGCAAGGTCCTGCGCGTGGCGAATTTCGGCGCCTTTGTCGAGATTGCCGAAGGCATCGAAGGCCTCTGCCACAACTCCGAAGCGGTCGATGGCAACGGACAGCCGATGCATCTCGAACCCGGCAGCGAGTTCGACTTCAAGATCATCAAGATGAATCAGGAAGAGAAGAAAGTTGGCCTGAGCATCCGGGCGGTTGGCGAGGAAGCGTCGCGTCAGGAAGTCGAGTCCTACAAGCACCCGTCGTCTTCGTCGTCCTCAAACAGCACGACGATCGGCGATTTGATTTCGTGGAAACGCGCCGGCGGAGACAGCAACTAACTTCTCCGCAGCGTCAAAACTATAAGGCCACCGGCAACGGTGGCCTTTTTCTTGGCTGAGCCGAGGCTGCTCACAACCTACATACCGGCATTGAACCCGGAAAATCTCCCTATTTCGCGCTCTGCTTGCGTCATCTGCTCACACCGGGCGTCGATGCTCTTGTATTCGTCTTTCCGGCTTTCTCGAAATGCCTGGTACGCCGCTTCGGATGCCCAGTAATCCAGCGTCAGGTACCGGCTGCGATCGTGCACATCCTGAATCAGCTCGGTGCGGAGATAGGCTGGGTCCTGGCGGAACAGCGTCGCCCATTCGCCGTCGGGTCCATAGGCCTGTTCGAACTGCTCCCGCATGTCTGGCCGAACCCTGAATTCCCAGACGATGACGTGCGGCATTGCGTGCTCCCGCTTACTTGGCGTCGGCTTTGGTGTTGATTTTTAAACTGATGTAAACCTGCTGACGGTCGTCGAACTGGCTGACCGTCTTGGTGCCGCTTTTGTGGTTGTTGTACTGCGCATACACTTCGTAATCTATGGTGGGCTGCAGCGCCGGAAAACGGTATTCGCCGTCGGGGCCAACAATATAGGTCTTCACCGAGCGGGTGCGGGTGTTGGTCAGATAGACGATTGCGTTTGGCAGAGGACTGTCGCTCGCGTCCAGCACTTTGCCGGTCAGCAGGCGAGTCTTGTCTTTTTTCGAATCGCCGCCAAACAACTGCGCGGGAGCGGCGAGGACCGAGGCCGGAACGAGCGAGGCCGACACCCCAAGCAGCAACATACTAAACAATAGCGAAGCCACAACCGCGACGAAAGCTTTCTTCATGAATATCCCAGGGGGCGCCGGTTTCGAACCGTGGCAGCCACTACCAGTCTAAATGAAGACCGACATCGCAGCGTTCGTCGTTGTCGATATGCGCGCTTACTTCGGTGCCCGGCTTCAACTTCTTGCCGGAGGGCAGCTTGTACCCTTTCACGTCGGCCCAGACGATGTAATCGGCCTTGCCGACGGGCACGCGTTGGGCAAACTCGCCGGTGTGATTGGAATAGATTTCCCAGCGGACTTTTTTCGGCTTGTCGTCAGCCCGCCGAATGTTCACGTGGACCCCGTAGAGCGGGTGCCCCTCGGGATCCCAAACCGTTCCGAAGATGAGCGCGTAAGGCTTCGGCTTCTCGCGTTCGCTGGCTTGGGCTGCGAGCGGGGCCAGCAGCGACGCTACAAACAAAACGGCCGTAGCTGCTGCGGCCGGGCGCAAGAACACGCGGACGTGGGCGGAGTTCTTCAGGCGTCCTCGTCCTCATCTTCTTCGTCGTCGGCGTCTTCTTCGTCTTCATCCTCGTCGATTTCGTCTTCGCCAACGATCTTCAGTTCGACGGGATTCACTGTGACTACCTCGAAGTCCGTGCCGCACTCCGGGCAGGAGACGACCGCTCCTTCATCGACCTCATCTTCGTCGATGTCGAGATCCGTCTCGCATTCGGGACAGTACACCATGTTTTCCTCCGCGTTCAGGGTACCCTGTTATATTTAGTTTCTTCGTGAGGTAAAGGTCAAGTGGGTAACAAAGAAAATTCGGTCATGACCGAACGGGCAGGTTCCGGTCATCTTTCTAAGGGGTTTGCCGCAGCCGTGGTGGTCGCTTTGGCGCTCTCGGCGTGCGGCCCTTTGTGCACGGCGCAGGAAATGGCGCCGGAACATGATCCGGCGCCGCGCTTGGCGGCCGATCCCCACACCGACCCGCATATTGCCGTGGCGATCCGGCAGGTTTCTGGCGAACGCATCCGGCAGACCATCGAAAAGCTGGTCAGCTTCGGGAACCGGTCCACGATTTCCGCGCAGGACGAGGAATCGATCAAAGCAGGCAAGGGCATCGGGGCGGCGCGGGAGTGGATCAAGGCGGAGTTCGAGCGCTATTCGAAAGACTGCGGCGGATGCCTGGAGGTAAAGACCGATACCTTCACCGAGCCGCCCGGCGACCGCATTCCGAAGCCGACGGAAATCACCAATGTTTATGCGGTGCTGCGTGGATCCGACCCAAAACAGGCGGAGCGGATCGTGCTGGTCACCGGCCACTACGATTCGCGCAATAGCGATACTTTTAACGGGACCGACCCCGCTCCGGGAGCAAATGACGATGGCAGCGGGACGGCGGTGAGCCTGGAATGCGCCCGGGTTTTGAGTCAGGCCGCGGGCAAGGTGAAGTTTCCGGCAACGATTATTTTTTTGACGGTCGCGGGCGAAGAGCAGGGGCTGAACGGAAGCAAGCACTTCGCCCAGATGGCCAAGCAGCAAGGCTGGAAGATCGAAGCCGTGCTGAACAATGACATCGTGGGAGGCAATCTGGGGCCGGGACAGGATGCCGGCGTGGTGCGCGTGTTCTCCGAGGGACTGCCGGCCGCCGCGACTGAGGCTGAAATCAAGCGTATCCGAATGCTCGGCGGAGAGAACGACTCGCCGTCGCGCGAACTTGTCCGCTACATCGCCGACGTTGGACGCTCGTACGACGCGGGAGTGAAGCCGCTTCCGATCTTCCGGCTCGACCGCTTTCTGCGCGGAGGCGATCACTACGCTTTCAATCAGCAGGGCTTCGCCGCCGTGCGCTTTACCGAGTTCCGCGAAGATTTCAATCGTCAACATCAGAACCTTCGCACCGAAAACGGCATCGAATATGGAGACTTGCCGAAATTCGTAGATTTCGATTACGTGGCGCACGTGGCGCGACTGAATGCTGCGACCTTGGCGGCGCTGGCATCGTCTCCAGCGCCACCGGCAAGCGTGAAGATCTTGACCAAGAACCTGGAAAACGACACCACTCTGACGTGGGAGCCTTCGCCCGGCGCGGCTGCCTACGAAGTGGTGTGGCGCGCGACGAACGCAGCCGATTGGGAGTACGTCCAAACGATGAGCAGCAATACGCGTGCAACGCTGAAGGTTTCGAAGGATAATGTGATATTCGGCCTGCGAGCGGTCGACGCGGCAGGACATCGCAGTCTGCCGGTTGTGCCGGAGCCGGAAAGATGAGGAATAAGGTTTCAGAGTTTCAAGGTTGCAAGGTTTCAAAGTTAAGACCCGGTGGCACTACGGTTTTTCCTTGAAACCCTGAAACTTTGAAACCTTGAAACCTGGAACTTAATTGAGTCGCGGACAAACCATCTCGTTTAGCTTCCCTCCCTTTGCCGGGTGGGTGAGGCGCATCATCCTGACGTGCACGGGGATTTACCTGTTTCAGAAGGTGATGGAGAATTTTGCCCCGGACATCTTCCTCCTGACGCGGGGCTGGCTGGCGCTGTACCCGGTTTCTGTGATGCACGGCAAAGTGTGGCAACTGTTTACGTATTCGTTGCTGCACCAGGGCTTCAGCCACGTGTTTTTCAACATGCTCACGCTCTGGTTTATCGGCGCCTATTTGGAGCGCGACTGGGGGCCGCGGCGATTCATCGAGTGCTACACCTTCTGCGTCGTAGGCGCGGCCCTGGTAACGATTGCCGTCTCCTATACTCATTTCCTTGGAATGGATCCGCGGACGGGAACCGTAGGCGCGTCGGGCGGCATCTTTGGCCTGCTGATGGCCTTTGGAATTATCTACGCCGATCAGGAAATGTTTTTGTTTCCGCTGCCCTTCCGGATCAAGGCCAAATACCTGGTTGGCATCTGGGTGGTGGTGGCGATCATTGCGGTCTTTGAGCCATCGCAAGGCGGAGTCGCCGTCTTCGCTCATCTCGGCGGATTGTTTTTCGGCTTCCTGTGGGTGAAGTTCATGCCGGCGCGCGGCGTCAGCCATGTGGCGTCGGAGCGTTATTTCGGTGTGCGAAATTCTTATTACCGCTGGAAACGGCGGCGCGCGGCTCGGCAATTCGAGGTCTACATGAAAGGCCACGACCGCAAAGTCACCTTCGACGAACACGGGAATTACATTCCGCCCGACGATGACGACAAACCCAATGGTGGATCGAAATCGGGCTGGGTGAATTAGCCGTCAGCTGTCAGCCGTCAGGAAACCTACTTCTTGCAGGCGTCGAAGAAGTTCTTGGCCCTTTGGATGATTTCCTGCGGCAGTTCCTTCCGTTCCGTCTTTCCTTTAAATCCCAAGTCATGACCCGCGCCTTCCACTTGCATTAATTCGGTTTTGGCCGGGACTAGCTGTAGGGCTGTCCTCATCTCTTCGATGCTTCCGAAAGGGTCGCGTGTTCCGTGGACGAATAGACTCGGCGTTCGCAGGCTGGACAGATGTTGAATGCGGAGCTGGTTCGGCTTGCGCGGCGGGTGCAATGGATACGAAAGCAACAACATGCCCGAGACTAACTCTGGCTCGGCGGCGCAGAGCATGGTCGATTGGCGGCCACCATAGGAGTGTCCGCCGAGAAAGATTCGTCCGGCAACACTCTTACGCAAGACCGTAACCGCGTTGCGCAGACCAGCGCGATCGCGCTCCGCATTGCCCGGATGCGGCGGGCCAGTTCTACGCTCCTGGCGGAAGGGCAGATCGCAGCGCAGGACGACATAACCATGGCCGGCAAAGGTTTCGCTGAGCGCCACCAGCAACGGCGCAGTGCAATCCGAGCCCGCGCCGTGGGTCAGGATCAACGCGTCGCCATTGGGCATTTGTGGAGTGTGCAGCCATCCTTTTACCGCTGGATCGAGCGATTCATTGGCGAACAAACCGGAAAACGAAAAAGCGGAGTCCATGCGAGATCACTATCTCTCCGCGGGCAGAGCCGGAAGCTTCGTCACACACCGGGGAAAGAGCATGGCATTGAAT
>CAVZUP010000238.1:0-16570 GCA_963778255.1 uncultured Acidobacteriaceae bacterium | reverse complement strand
CTACCCTCACGCACGATGGCTTTGAGACGCAGAAAATTCCCTCGATCACAGTGCAGGTGCAACGGCACCGTGACCGTCAATGCGGTGCTTCCCATCGGACAGGTAACACGGTCATCGAGGTGCAAGCCGTACCGCTGATGAACGCCGTCGATACGCCCACGGGTACGTGATGGGCACGACCAGCATATTTCTAGGACGTCCCGCTGCCCACCGGAACACGGCCTCGCCATCCTCTCTCCGGACAATGCCGAACTTCCCGGCGGAACCGGCGTCAACACGGCCTCGGCAACCAGCCGATCCGGGCCAACGGCCAGCGCGACACCAGCAACAGTTTTTTGCTCAACGGCGTCCATGCCAGCAACCTGTTCAACGGCAAGAGCACAAGTCAGGTAGCATCGGCCCGCGTCGTAAACAACACGGGAGTCGCGAATCCTAACAGCACAACGGCCGCGCCAGTTCAAAGCACCGCGTCCGTCTATCTCGCGGTTGGTCAGGCCTTGCCAACGCCCGCGCCAGAAACCGTGCAGGAATTGCGCGTAAACACTTCCATGTACGACGCGCAACAGGGAGCGACCAGCGGTGCGCACATCGACATGAGCACCACTTCCGGTACGAACTTAATTCACGGCCAGCTCTATCTGCATCGCGGAACTAACGCACTCAACGCCGCCCCATTTTTTCGACAAAGAAGATCCGAATATTCCGGCCAACGACAAGAATCCGCAAATGCATCGCTACACCGCCGGTGGCACCATCGGCGCCCCCATCATCAAGGACAAGCTCTTCGGATTTATCAGCTACCAGCACATCCACGATTCCGATCAGGATATCGGTCTCTCGCGCTTGATTGTTCCGCAGGGCCTCACCGATTCGAACCGCACGCCTCAGGGCCTGGCTCAGCTTGCAAACACCTATTGGGGTACAAGCCTAACTGGGAACGGCGATGTCAGCCCCACAGCGGTCGCGCTGTTCCAGTACAAGTTGCCCAACGGACAGTACCTGATCCCCTCGTGGGATGGCCAGACGGCCGACGCAACATTTCCCGAAAACGCCATCAGCCCCGGCACCGCCTATTTCATATCCGATCAAGCCGTCGTCAATCTCGATTGGAACAAGAGTCCGAAGGACACTCTGTCCGCAAAATACTACTACCAGCACGACCCGAGCGTTGCTCCCTACGCCTACTCGGGCGTCCCCGGATTCCCGCAGCGTCTCGATGCCGGCAGCCAGGTCGCATCGCTCACCAATACCCAGACGCTTCGCCAGAACCTGAACCTGACCGAGGTTCTCGGCATTCTGCGCGAGAAGGTTTACAGCACCATCGGACAGCCTTTCACACCGCAGTCCTTCGCCGGCCAAACCGGGACAACCGCGATCAACACCTTCGGCTCTCCGTACTTCCCAGGCATCAGCATCGTCGACCCGTTTGGCGTGAGCAGTTCAGCCAACACCGGCGTCGGCGCCACCTGTAACGCGGCCAATCCCTGCCCCATCGCCAACCAACAGCCTCTGGTCATCGGCCAGGGCTGTTGGTTGGCGATGGGGCAGGGATTGGCCGCGTTACAGGTGGCGCCGACGCCGGTGTTGGCTGAACTGCTCACGCCAAACGGGTCGACGATGCTGATGCCTGGGAAGTACGGAGAGCCGAAGGTGTTGATCGCGGTTGTCCCGGTTTGGCCGGCGAAGGACTGCGGTGTGAAAGGCTGTCCGATGGTGCTGTAAACCTTCTCGCGCAGAATGCCGAGAACCTCGGTCAGGTTCAGGTTCTGGCGAAGCGTCTGGGTATTGGTGAGCGATGCGACCTGGCTGCCGGCATCGAGACGCTGCGGGAATCCGGGGACGCCCGAGTAGGCGTAGGGAGCAACGCTCGGGTCGTGCTGGTAGTAGTATTTTGCGGACAGAGTGTCCTTCGGACTCTTGTTCCAATCGAGATTGACGACGGCTTGATCGGATATGAAATAGGCGGTGCCGGGGCTGATGGCGTTTTCGGGAAATGTTGCGTCGGCCGTCTGGCCATCCCACGAGGGGATCAGGTACTGTCCGTTGGGCAACTTGTACTGGAACAGCGCGACCGCTGTGGGGCTGACATCGCCGTTCCCAGTTAGGCTTGTACCCCAATAGGTGTTTGCAAGCTGAGCCAGGCCCTGAGGCGTGCGGTTCGAATCGGTGAGGCCCTGCGGAACAATCAAGCGCGAGAGACCGATATCCTGATCGGAATCGTGGATGTGCTGGTAGCTGATAAATCCGAAGAGCTTGTCCTTGATGATGGGGGCGCCGATGGTGCCACCGGCGGTGTAGCGATGCATTTGCGGATTCTTGTCGTTGGCCGGAATATTCGGATCTTCTTTGTCGAAAAATGGGGCGGCGTTGAGTGCGTTAGTTCCGCGATGCAGATAGAGCTGGCCGTGAATTAAGTTCGTACCGGAAGTGGTGCTCATGTCGATGTGCGCACCGCTGGTCGCTCCCTGTTGCGCGTCGTACATGGAAGTGTTTACGCGCAATTCCTGCACGGTTTCTGGCGCGGGCGTTGGCAAGGCCTGACCAACCGCGAGATAGACGGACGCGGTGCTTTGAACTGGCGCGGCCGTTGTGCTGTTAGGATTCGCGACTCCCGTGTTGTTTACGACGCGGGCCGATGCTACCTGACTTGTGCTCTTGCCGTTGAACAGGTTGCTGGCATCGACGCCGTTGAGCAAAAAACTGTTGCTGGTGTCGCGCTGGCCGTTGGCCCAGATCGGCTGGTTGCCGAGGCCGCTGTTGACGCCGGTTCCGCCGGGAAGTTCGGCATTGACTCCGGGAGAGAGGATGGCGAGGCCGGTGAAACTGCCGGTGGGCAGCGGGACGTCCTGAATCTGCTGGTCGTCCATCACGTACCCGTTCGTCGTATCGACGGCGTTCATCAGCGGTACGGCTTGCACCTCGATGACCGTGCCTACCTGTCCGATGAGAAGCACCGCATTGACGGTAGCGGTGCGGTTGGCCTGCACTGTGATCGAGGGAATTTTCTGCGTCTCAAAGCCATCGTGCGTGAAGGTGAGTGTGTAGGTGCCAATCGGCAGATTCACGAAATCGTAGATGCCGTTCGCATTGGTCTTTTGGGTGCGGGTGAGTTTGGTCTGGTCGCCCACGATGGTTACCTGGGTCTCGGGCAGTACGCTGCCGGTTTTATCCGCGACCGAACCGGTGATGCTACCGAGAGTCTGCTGCGTCTGAGCGTAAGGCGTGCAAAGCAACGGAATCCACAGGGATATTGCGGTAAGAACAATGGCGGACAGCCCGATTTTCTTTTTCATGAGCGTCGATAACCTCGTATGAATTTGGGAAACACTTCTACAGCGCCGCTGGCAAGCAGTCGAACTACTGCTGTATTTAATACGGTATTCGCGGCAAGGCTGGGTTGCTCGCGTTCGCACGCAAAAGACGGATTAAATTTACGCGAGTTGGGCGCGGAAGGAAAGCTCTTCGCTAGTCAAAATTTCTTTGGCCCAGATTAGATATTTTTATGGCGAAGGGGAGTCTTGCTCGTCTGGAAGCGGCACGCCCTGAGGCTCGGCCAGAGCCGCGTTCTTGCCGCGCCGGCGAAGCATGAACCACAGCAGTCCGGCCGTCAGATAGGCGAGGTAGATGTAGGGCAGCTTGCCGTACGGACCTTCGGGCACGGGATACAGATTCCCCACCAGCGCTAGCAGCATGGCGGCTCCGGCCAGCCATGGGACGATTTGGGCTCCGGGGCGGTACGCGCTGTGGGCTCGCAAGTAGCTTGGCAGCGCGATGCAAACCAGCGCATAGGCGACGATGAAACCATAGGTTGCCAGCGATCCCAGCCATCCGTACACGTCCAGACCACTGGCCCCGCGGGCGGCGAGCACTGCTACTGGCAACAGAGCAGCAACACCGGTGATGACGACAGCACGGCTTGGAGTGTGGTTCCGGGCATGCGTGGTGCGCAGGGAATCGTGGGCGAGTCCGTTGTGGGCCATCAGCAGCAAAACTCGTGCTGCCGCTGTGATGCATGCCAAAGTTCCGGCGAACATGCTCACGAGCGCGCCAATATCGATCAGCAGCCCCAGCACCGGGACGCCGCCGACGCGGGCGAGCACATACATCGGAGCTTGACTCGCGCCCAAATCCTGACCTACGGCGTGGAAGCCCAGGACTTCCGCGTAAGCGCAGACGGTGAAGAAAGCTCCGGCGAGAAGGGCGCTTTGGATGACGGCGCGCGGAATCGTTTGCAGCGGATTGTGCGCTTCCGATCCCAGGGTGGTTGCGCTCTCGAAACCGACGAAACTGAACAGCGCCAGCACCAGTCCCAAGCGCAAGCCGCTTCCGGTCATGCCGTGAAGATGGAGTTGTTCTCCATCCAAATGCCAGCCATGGCGCACGAGCAAGAGCGCCACCACGATCACAATCACGCTAACGGACGTGGCCTCGATCCAGAGCATGAGGCGGGCGGAAATTTTCACGTCGCGGTAGGCGATCCAGATGGAAACGCCGGTGACGAGCGCGGCCAGAAACACGGTGGAGTAGACGTGGCCGGTGGCATCATGCAGCAACAAGTTTGCGTAGTGGTAGAAGCCACCTATGACGCTCGATCCGGTGGCTACGTAAGCGAGCAACAAGCTCCAGGCGACGGTTGCGCTCAGCCACGGCGGCAGCGTCATGGCAGCGTAGGTATACAGCGAACCGGGCGAAGCGGAGTGCCGCGCATAGCGGCTGATGCAAAGTCCGACGAGTAGTACAGCAACGGTGGCAAGGGCATACGCCAGCCAGGTGCCGTTTCCGGCGAGGGCGCAAACCAGCGGAATCGTAGCCGCGGGTGTAGTCGTGGGAGCCATCGTGGAGACCGACTGCGCCAGCGTTTCCAGGGGAGAAAGAATCCCGCGACGCAAGCCATAGTCCGTTGCCGGGGAATTTTCGGAGGCGGGTTGAATCTGCAACGAAGCCATGCGCCGTGATTTTTCCTCAAGTGGTATTGGGGTGGGATTGTACAACACAGGTTTCATCGGAGGCGGTGATCGCATCGCTTCGCAAAAGCAGTGTATGATCTTGCAACGTTTTTCAGACGCCCGGTTTGAAGGCGCTGCTGGGAGAAAGAGATTCGATGAAACCCGGTCGAGAGTTGTTGCGGAGTCTGCCAAAAGTTCTGTTACACGAACATTTGGATGGTGTGCTGCGTCCGCAAACCGTGATTGAACTGGCGCGGGATGAGGGCTATGCGGAACTACCAACCACGGATGCGGAAGCGCTAGGCCAATGGTTTCATCGCGGGGCAAACCAGGGAAGTCTTGCCAAGTATCTGGAAGGTTTTACCCACACCATCGCGGTCCTGCAAACAGAGGAGGCGCTGGAGCGCGTCGCTTACGAACAGGCTGAGGACCTGAGCAAGGACGGCGTGGTTTACTTTGAAACCCGTTTCGCTCCTCTGTTCCACACGCAGAGAGGATTGACTCACCAGCAGGTGGTCACGGCCGTCTTAAGAGGGTTGGAGCGCGGCCGCAAGGATTTTGGAATCGCTTCGGGTCTGCTGATTTGCGCCATGCGCAATATGGATGTGTCGCTTGAAATGGCGGAACTCGCCGTCGATTTTCGCGAGCGCGGCGTGGTTGGCTTCGATCTTGCCGGAGAAGAAGGTGGCTATCCTCCGAAGAAACATGTGGAAGCTTTTCACTACATTCAGCGGGAGAATTTCAACATCACGATTCACGCCGGGGAAGGCTATGGCAAGGAATCGATTTGGCAGGCGATTCAATATTGTGGGGCGCACCGCATCGGGCACGGAACGCGGCTGATCGACGACATCACGGTGGTCGACGGTAAGGCGGTGAAATTAGGGGATCTGGCGCAATATGTGCTCGACAAGAGAATCCCGCTGGAAATTTGCCTGATCAGCAACGTGCATACCGGGGCCACGCCCAGCTTAGCCGCGCATCCTTTCAAGATTCTTTACCAGGAAAAATTTCGCGTTACGCTGAACACCGACAACCGCTTGATGAGCGGAACCAGCATGACTCAGGAGTTTGAAGCGGCGGCGGAGACCTTTGGGTTGTCGGTGGACGATTTTGAGAAGATCACGATCAACGCAATGAAGAGCGCCTTCCTGCCTTATTACGAGCGCTGCGATTTTATCTACTCCGTCATTAAGCCTGGCTACGCGAGGATTCGCCGCTCTGCGAGCCGGTCGGCTTAGAACCGGGGCGCAGAAAGACTTTGCGGAGTTACCGGCTCCACTTATACTTGCTTTCTGACCCTTGCTTTCTGACCCAGCGGGTGCGAAAGAGTCCATGACGACCGATTTGCGCGCAGATTCACGGGTAGCGAACGATACGCCCTTGACGATTACGCGATGACAGAACCACGCTACATGGACAATGCTTTCATGGCCCGCGCCATTCAACTGGCAATTGAGAATGTACGTTCGGGACGCGGCGGGCCATTTGGCGCTGTCGTGGTGAAGGAAGGGAACATCGTCGCCGAAGCCGCGAATCAAGTCACGGCGCTGAACGATCCCACGGCGCACGCTGAAGTGCTGGCGCTCCGCCTGGCTTGTCGGAAACTCGGCTGCTTTGAACTCCGGGGATGCGATCTCTACACTTCCTGCGAGCCATGCCCCATGTGCCTGGGAGCAATCTACTGGGCGCGCATCGACAAAGTTTATTTTGCTTGTCTGGCCGCTGATGCGGCGAAAGCCGGGTTTGACGACTCCGCCATCTATGCGGAATTCACCCAGCCGCACGCCGAGCGCGAGATTCCCATGATTCAGATGATGCGCCAGGAAGCGCTGGCGGCGTTTCGAGATTGGGCAGAGCATCCGGGCAAGATTCCTTATTGAGAACTTATTCGAGGCTAACGATTGATCGAGCGCTATTTCAAACTCGCCGAGAACCAGACAACCATTAAGCAGGAGATGCTGGGCGGGCTCACGACGTTCGTGACCATGGCCTACATCATCGTTGTGAATCCGCAGATTCTCGCGCAGGCGGGAATGCCGGCCGACGGCGTCGTATTTGCGACGTGTATCTCGGCGGCAGCCGCCACGCTGGTGATGGGCCTCTATGCCAACTATCCCATCGCGCTGGCGCCGGGGATGTCGCTGAACGCTTACTTCACTTACGCTGTGTGCCTCAATATGCATGTTCCGTGGCAGACGGCACTGGCGGTGGTTTTCTTTTCCGGCGTGTTGTTTCTGGTGCTGACCGTCACGCGTGTGCGCGAACAGATTGTTAATGGCATGCCCGACTGCCTTAAGCATTCCACAGCCACGGGTATCGGATTGTTTATCGCCTTTGTTGGATTGCGCAATGCAAAGCTCGTAGTTGCAAACCCGGCTACCTTCGTTGGCCTCGGCAACTTCTCTGACAAGGAGGTGCAAACCGCCTGCTTCGGCATCTGCTTGACTCTCATCCTCATGGCGCGGAAGTTCAACGGCGGAATCTTGGTCGGCATCTTCGGAACCACGCTGTTGGGGATTTTGCGTGGTATTTCGCATTGGCCCTCGGCGATCCTGTCGTTTCCCCACCCTTCGTCCACTTTCTTGAAGCTGGACTTTCGCGGGGCCATCCATCTTGGTTTTCTTGAAATTCTGTTTGCGTTTCTGTTCGTCGATTTGTTCGACAATGTGGGCACCCTGGTGGGCGTGTGCGAACAGGGCGGATTTATTAAGGATGGCAAGATTCCGCGCGTGGGCAGGATTCTGGTCGCCGATGGCGTGGGCACGGTGTTCGGCTCTTTGACCGGCACGTCCACTGTCACCAGCTATATTGAGAGCGCGGCCGGAGTCGCCGCCGGAGCGCGCACCGGCCTGAGCAATATCGCCGTGGCCGTGCTTTTCCTGGTCGCTACCTTTTGTTCTCCTCTGGCTACGGCGATTCCGGCCTATGCCACTGCGCCTGCCTTGATTCTGGTCGGAGCGCTGATGACGCAGTCGATTGCGCACATTAAGTGGAGCGACTTCAGCGAGGCATTTCCGGCCTTCATTACCATGCTTGTTACTCCGCTGACCTTCAGCATCGCCACCGGCATCAGCCTGGGGCTGATTTCCTACACGGTGGTGAAAGTCGCCTCGGGCAAGGTTCGCGAAATTACGGTATTGATCTGGATTCTCACCGCGCTCTTTGTCCTGCGTTATGTTTATCTTGCCGCCGCGTAATGCCGGGCGAAGACGCCGGCACTCCACAGGCAACCCGAAACATCCTCCTTGCAACTAAAGAATTAGTTACCTTTCGCTTCGCGAAGCGTCTAAGAGTTCGAGGAGAATCCAGTGCCGCCGAGACAATCAGGGACTTTGACCGAAGCCGAGTTGAGGATCATGAACGTGCTCTGGGGAATGGGTTCGGGTACGGTCCAGCAAGTCCTTGATTCTATTACAGAAAAGCCTTCCATCGCGTATAACTCGGTCTTGACCACCATCCGGATTCTGGAGAGAAAAGGCTATTTGAAACACTTTAAGGATGGCCGGGCGTTCGTCTACAGCCCGCTGGTGGGGAAGAACGAGGCGACGCGCTCGGAGATCCGGCACCTGGTGAGCCGGTTTTTCAAGAACTCGCAGGAGCAACTTGTCTTGAACCTGCTCGAGGACCAGGGGATTGAGCCGGAGGAAATCGGCCGCCTGCGGCAGATGCTGATTCAGAAGGATACGGTTCAGGGGGACGCGAAGTGAACTGGCTTTGGCTACAGGGGCTGGCGCAGGTTTCGGTGGAGCGCATTCTCAACGCGCTTCCCGAGGGAGTCCTCGTCGCGCTGTTTGCCTGGGCGTTGTTGCGTGTGTTGCGAGGGCAGAATTCCGGAACGCGATTTTGCGTCTGGTTTGTGGCCTTGCTGACGGTTGCTGTGCTGCCTTTGCTGGGGGGCCTCGGCGAAGGACGGAAGCTCCTGGCTCCCGGGATGCCGCGGGGAAACCTCCACTCCGCGCTTACTATCCCGGGGAGCTGGGCGTTTTTTGCTTTTCTGGCATGGGTGTTGGGAACGGGCGCGGCCATGGTTCGTCTGACGATTGGGCTCCTGCACCTGCGCCAATTGCGCCGGAGCTGTACGGCGATTCGTGCGGCAGATCTCGATCCGGTGGTGCGGAAAACAGTGGATGCAATCGTTGCGTCAGGCGCAATCGAAGTCGCGACTTCTGAGCGCGTACGCGTGCCTGCGGCTATCGGCTTCTGGAAGCCGACCATCGTGCTGCCCGCCTGGGCGTTGGGCGAAATGCAACCTGATGACCTCAACGTTATCCTGCTGCACGAGTTTGCCCACCTGCGGCGTGGGGATGACTGGACCAATCTTATTCAGAAAATCGTGCGCGCTCTGTTTTTCTTCCATCCCGCGGTGTGGTGGATTGAGAACCGGCTCTCGGTGGAACGCGAAATGGCTTGCGACGATGCCGTGCTGGCCGAAACCGCCAATCCACATGGGTATGCCAGTTGCCTGGTGTCGCTGCTGGAGAAGAGTCTGGCTCATCGGCTTGCGAACAAGAACCTGACGGCGAGACCTTGGTCGATGGCGCAGGCTGCGGTGCATCGGGCGCACGAGGCTTCATTGCGGCTGGCGCGGATTCTTGACGGCAACCGGCCTGTGGCCACACGAGTCTGGAAACCGGCGCTGGGCCTGGTTGCTGCTTTTTGCCTGGTTTGTCTGATGGCGCTGCCGCTTGCACCTCAGTTTGTGGCGTTTGATCGTGGGATCGATCGTGTTGTGACGGCTGGCAATTCCGATCACGCATACTCGGCTGCAGTGAGCCAGCCCCTGTTCCAACCGTTGGTGTCCGCTCATGAATCGGACTTCAGCACCCGTCGCTTCACCGCACGTCCACCCGCAGTTGCCGGGCGTCAGTCGGCTCCGGCTCCGGTGATTGCTGCTCGGATGAACGCGGCGGCGCCGCATGACCCGGTCGTCGCGGTCGCTGTCAATGCCAATGCGGATCCCGCAACGATACCGGAATTTCGAACCCTGGTTTTTGTGGAAGCAACGCAGTATGGCACCGCCGAATCGCCAGTGTGGCAATTCCAGGTATGGCGTGTGACGCTGGTGACGAATTTCTGCGAACGGATGGCGAGAGTGCCAGTAGCCAATTCGATTTAGCGGGCCAAAAATTTTTTGTCCAGCAGTAACTAAAACTTTAGTTGTACAAGGAGATAGGAAAATGAAGACGTGGCTTGAAATTTGTAAGGATCGTTGCAAGGCAGCGGTGACCCGGCGTCTGTTGGTGGCTATGCTCGCCATCGTGGCAGCGGGGACCGTGGCAACATTCAACTTTACGAAGTCGGCAAGCGCGGCGGCAGCGGCGCCGCTGGATGACAACAGCGTGGCAGCGCTGCTCACGCTCGACCGCGCGATGGAGACATTGGCGGCGCGGGTCACTCCCGCAGTCGTGAACGTCACGGTAGTGTCGAAGGGCAACGCGCAGCAGGGCGGGCAGGAAGGCATGCCTGACATGCAGCAATTTTTTGGACCAGGCAATCCCTTCGGGCGTCAGTTCCAAGTGCCTTCGCAACCGCAGAACCGCATGGAACACGGCTTGGGCAGCGGCGTGATCATCTCTCCCGACGGATATATCGTCACCAACAATCACGTGATCGACGGGGCCGTCGATATTCGCATCACCATGAGCAACCGGGAAGTGCTTTCGGCAAAACTGGTGGGCGCCGACCCGCTGACCGACATCGCGGTCATCAAGGTGAATGGGACCAATTTGCCGAGCGTGCCCTGGGGCAACTCGGCCAACCTGCATCCCGGGCAGACGGTTCTGGCTTTCGGGAATCCGTATGGATATCGCTTCACGGTGACGCGCGGCATTGTCAGCGCGCTGAACCGTCCCAATCCCGATGCCAGCGATCGGCGCAAACCGGGCGAGTTCATTCAGACCGACGCCGCCATTAATCCCGGGAATTCCGGGGGAGCGCTGGTGGATGCTCGGGGTGAACTCATCGGCATCAATACGTTCCTGATTTCCTCCTCGGGATCATTTTCTGGAATGGGTTTTGCGATTCCGACGCAGATCGTTCAGCCGACGGTAGAGACGCTGATTCGGGACGGCAAGATCACGCATGCGTTTATCGGAATTCAGATCTCCGATCTGACTCCCGACAACGCCAAGTTCTTCGAGATGAGCAAGGCCGAGGGAGCGGTCGTGACCGACGTTCAGCCGGACGCGCCCGGAGCGAAAGCCGGTCTGCGCACCGGAGACGTGATTACCGAACTTGACGGAAAACCCGTGACCGACGCCGGACAACTGCAAATGATCGTCGGACAAAAACGGCCTGGCGACACAGTCCGTCTGCAGGTTGTGCGGGAGAGCAAGCCGACAACGATACCGGTAACGCTCGAAGCATTGGGCGGCGGCAAGGGCGCAGAGACGGCTGGTGGCGAACACAAGGGCCGCTGGGGTGTGAAGCTCGCAGAGTTGACGCCGGACGTCCGCAACGAGCTACAGGCGGAGGGTTCAGTTCATGGCGCGATTGTGGAGGAAGTCCAGGCTGGCAGTCCGGCCGACAATGCGGGCTTGCAGCGTGGGGATGTCATCATGGAAGTGAATCGGCATCCGGTAAAATCCGCGGCTGAAGTGGCGCAGGCGTTATCGAACGTGCCGCCCGGTCAGGATGCGCTGGTGCTGGTGTGGTCGCAGGGGGGCAGCACCTTCCGCGTGCTGCATCCGTCGCAGGAGTAGCGATAAACAGGTAGTAGGCGCAAATCGGTGGAGGGTCGGGCGGAACGCCTGCCCTCCACCTACAATTTTTCAGAGATTCTCCCATCGATCGGCAACTGCGTACCTCCGTACCTCCGCCGATGCACCCCATCGACAATTCGAATTGGACTCGGCGCCCGCCGGCTACTACTTTTGAATCAGATGGATATCGCCAATCGTGTGAAACTTAAGACGGTGATTAGGCGATCTCACGCGCACCGTGGTAATCAATGAACCCAACCCCAAGGTGTAGTAGTTGGGTCTTTACCCGATAGAATGTTTCAGGGAATCGTTATTTTAAGCCGTCTGCGGCCGTTGGCGTTTTCCCGGCTGGTTGCGCGGACCAAGAATTTCAGCAAAATGGAGACAGCATTTGGACCGACCGAATGAGCTAGTTCAAGACCAAGACTACCCTGCCTGTTCCCTCGATGCCAGCTATGTACTGACTTGGGAAGAAATCGCGAACCTGGCGGCGGAGCCCGGCAAGCCGGCCGAGACCCTGATGAACGTGGTCGCCTTGATTGCCCGGCGTTTTGGCACCGATGTCTGCTCCGCTTATTTATTGGAGCCCGACCGCACCCATTTGGTTCTGGCCGCGACCCTCGGGCTGCGCCGGGAGTGCGTCGGCAAGTTGCGCATGGCCGTCAGTGAAGGACTCACCGGGCTGGTCGCGGAACAGGTCCATCCGGTGGCGGTTGAACACGCCAGGAATCATCCGCGCTTCAAATACTTCAACGACCTGGGCGAGGATCCTTACCAGTCGTTTCTCGGAGTTCCACTCATCGATCGCGGTGTATTGCAGGGCGTCTTGGTGGTGCAAACCGTGGAGCCGCGAGTCTTTCCCGAGACTGAGATTGCTCAGCTCACCGAGGCCGCGAGCCGCGTTGCTCACGTGGTCAGCGAAGCCCGTACCCTCGATCGTTTCATCGTGCCGGTGCAGGAGCGCCTCTGGGCCTTGGCGCGCAATTTGTGGTGGAGCTGGGATCACGATGCTGCCGGCTTGTTCCGCGATCTAGATCCGCTGCGCTGGAGCCAGCTCAACCATAGTCCGGTGGCGCTGCTCAACGAGTATCCTCTGGACAAACTCGAAGCGCGCGCCAACGAACTTGCCCTGCATAGCCGCATCAACTACGCCTATCGCCGCCTTAAGGAGTACGAGGACGCGGAGCGGACCTGGGGTGCGCGCCATGCAGGTATCCTGCGGCCTCGTCCCGTGGCTTATTTTTCCGCCGAGTTCGGCGTGCATGAATCGCTTCCGGTTTATTCCGGCGGTCTTGGAGTTCTGGCCGGCGATCACATCAAGAGCGCTTCCGATCTCGCCATCCCTCTTGTCGGCGTGGGCCTGTTTTATGGCCAGGGATACTTCCGCCAGCGCCTTGATCGCGACGGGTGGCAGCGCGAAGAGTACCTCGAGACCGACGTCAACCAACTGGCGATGGAGACCGCCATCGGGACGAACGGCCGGCCCGTCGTCGTGCAGGTCGATACCCGGCATGGTGCGATCTACGCTAAAGTCTGGCGCGTGAAAGTCGGCCGCTGCGATCTGTTTCTTCTCGACTCCGATGTCGAAGGCAATACTCCTGAGGATCGTGTGCTCACCTCGCGTTTGTACGGAGGCGACGGACGGGTCCGCGTGCATCAGGAACTGCTGCTTGGCGTGGGCGGGTTGCGCGCGCTGAAGGCGCTGGGCATTACGCCCGGAGTCCTTCACCTGAACGAAGGCCACAGCGGATTTGCCGTTCTAGAGGCGATTCGCCAGCGCATGGAAGAAGAGGGTATTGGTTTCGACAAGGCGGTACCGCAGGTGGCGCGGGAAGTGGTCTTTACCACCCACACTCCCGTACCCGCTGGCCACGATCGCTTCGATGCCGATCTGGTCGAAGAGCACCTTGGGCCGCTGCGTGAAGCCATGGGTCTTTCGCGCCACGATTTTATGGCGCTGGGGCGCGAGAATCCCGACAGCGACGAACGTTTTTGCATGACCGTGCTTGGTCTGAAGCTCTCGCGCCGCGCCAACGCGGTTTCCTCGCTGCATGGCGAGGTTTCACGCGCCATGTGGACCGGGCTCTTCCCCGGGAAAGCAGGAAGATGCGGTTCCCATCGGACACATCACCAACGGCGTGCACGTGCCCACGTGGCTCGCGCCGCAGATGTTTCGCCTCTACGATCGCCATCTCGGCACGGGATGGCACTTGCGCAGCAGCGAAGCCAAAATCTGGGAAGGCATTGAAAACGTCGACGATGGCGAACTCTGGGAGACGCATTTCAACCTGAAATCGCGCATGATCGAATTTGTGCGCCGCCGCGCCGTCAAGCAGGCGGCGCGCCGCGACGAACCGCGTGACGTGCTGCAGCAACTGGAACGCGTGCTCAGTCCCGATGCGCTCACCATCGGTTTTGCGCGTCGCTTTGCCACCTACAAGCGCGCCAATCTGATTTTGGTCGACATCGAGAAAATTGCCAGCATGGTCAATGACCCGAAACGGCCGGTGCAGTTCGTGTTTGCCGGGCAAGGCGCATCCTCTCGACGAACCCGGCAAGCGCGTTCTGCAGCAGATTGCGCAGTTGATGCGCGATCCGAAGTTCGCCGACAAATTCGTCTTCGTCGAGGACTACGACATCAACGTGGGCCGCCATTTCGTGCAGGGCGTCGATGTTTGGCTGAACAATCCGCGGCGTCCGCTGGAAGCCTCCGGAACCAGCGGCCAGAAAGTCGTTTTGAACGGCGGCTTGAACCTCTCGGTGCTGGACGGCTGGTGGGCGGAAGCCTACGACGGCATGAACGGCTTCGCCATCGGAAACGGCAGAACGCACTCCGACATGAACGTGCACGACACGCGCGACGGCGAAGACCTGATGCGGGTGCTGCGCGAGGAAGTGATCCCGCTCTATTATCAGCGCGATCGTGACGGCCTTCCGCGCGGCTGGATCAAGCGCATGAAGCGCACCATCCGCACGCTCGGCTGGCGCTTCAACGCCGACCGCATGGTGATGGATTACACGCTCAAATGCTACGTTCCCGCGGCCGGCGGCACTTCGAGCGATCTGCGACTAAGAATGTAAGAAATTTTGCTGATGGAGAGCCGGGCGTCACCGCCCGGCCTTTCACCCCTGGCCTCTGCCTGCATCGCATGTAAACCCGCCGATTTATCGCCTAGAGGAAATTCTCACGTTTCGCCCCGGTAAAAAGCCCCGCTAAATTCTGATTTCGACTTGACAGTGGGGGAGGACCATTTAGAATAGATGAATATTTATTCACAATAATGGATAAATATGCTTCAAGGCAAGAATTGTGAAAGGAAAGAGGCGGTACACTGCAAGTAAGTCTGATGGCGGCCAAACTTAAAACCGCGGTTCTCGGCGCGACTGGCTACTCCGGTCTCGAACTGGCTCGCCTGCTCGGCCGCCATCCGCGGACCGAAGCGCCCCTGCTTTTGCGGCGCAGCGCGGACAGCGACGACTCGCCCAGCGTACCGCACATTGCGGGCAATGACGGCGGACATTCGCCGATCCAGCCGTTCTCGTGGTCCGTGTTGGAGCAACATGGCGTAAAGCTGTTGTTTCTGGCGACGCCGCACGCTGTTTCTCGCGAACTGGTCCCGGAGGGGATTGCGCGCGGGTTGCGTATTGTCGATCTGAGCGGCGCGTGGCGGCTGAAAGAAGCGCAGCATCGCGCGGTGTATGGCTTCGAGGACGCCAATCCGCAAACCGCGGCGGAACTTACGGAGCACGCTGTGTACGGTCTGCCAGAATTGAACGCCGACCGGATTCCATCGGCGGTGCTGGTAGCGAATCCGGGCTGCTATGCGACTTCCGTCATTCTTGCGCTGGCGCCCTTGCTTTCGGCCGGAATTGTGGATTGCGACCGCGGCATCATTTCGGATTCCAAGTCGGGCGTATCGGGCGCGGGCAAGAAACCCACGGCACGCACGCATTTTGTGTCGGTGGCTGACAACTTTTCCGCCTACTCCGTCTTTGGTCACCGCCATACGGGAGAGATTCTCGAGCAGTTGGCACTCAAGTCAAGCCAGCTGATTTTTACTCCGCATCTTTTGCCCATTCCACGCGGAATTCTATCCACGATTTATGTGCACCTTAATCGCACGATGGCGCCGGACGAAATCCAGCACTGCTTGCAGAAGGTTTACAAGGGCAAGCACTGGGTTCGTATTTATCCCGCATCGAGTTTGCCGGAAATTCAATTTTCGGTGCACACCAACTACTGCGACCTCGGTTTCTGCCTGGCGCACGAGGGCCGCCGGCTCATCGTGGTCTCCTGTCTCGACAACCTGCTCAAGGGCGCAGCCGGTCAGGCCGTGCAAAATATGAACCTCATGTACGGCTGGGACGAAACGGAGGGGCTGCAATGAAGATTGTCGTCAAGATTGGCGGCGCGGCGCTGGAAGACAAAGAGACACTCAAGAAGTGCGCGAAAGCGGTGGTGCAGCTCGCCGAGGATGGCCACCAGGTCGCGGTCGTGCACGGCGGAGGCAGCGCGCTGACGCGCACTTTGAAACTGCTCGGGAAGAAAAGCGATTTCATCCACGGGCTGCGCGTCACCGACGCCGAGACGCGCGATGTTGCCCTGATGGTGCTCGCCGGCATTGTGAACAAGAGCCTGGTGGCGGCCATCGCTGCGGCGGGATATCCGGCTATAGGCCTCTGTGGCGGAGACGGCGGTGTTTTTCGCGCGCGCAAGAAACAGGATGCGGAACACGACTTGGGATTTGTCGGGGAGATTTGTTTTTCCGAGCCGCGTTGGCTCAAGGCAATCTGGACCGAAGGTGGCATACCCGTGCTTTCTTCAGTTGCGCTTGGTGGCGACGGCCAGTATTACAACGTGAACGCGGACCAGATGGCGGCTGCGTGCGCAATATCCTGCGAGGCCGACGCGTTGATTTT
>CAVZUP010000237.1:0-14913 GCA_963778255.1 uncultured Acidobacteriaceae bacterium | reverse complement strand
TCGCCGTTGGCTTCGCCTCCCCGGCTACGGGCACAATCCAGAGCGAAACCATTTTTTCGCCATCGCCCCAAAGGTAGGTTAGATATTTTCCGTCGGGCGACCATGCTGGATAGTGGTAGTTGTTCTGCTGGGCAAAGGCAATCTTTTCGGTACCGCTGCCATCCGCGGCTTTGGAGCGAATTTCCATGTTGCCGCCGCCGATCGAGACCTGCGCCGAGAACAGGAGCGTTTTGCCGTCCGCTGACCATGCAGGTTCCTGAACCACCTGCTGGTCGAAGGTAATGCGCGTCTTCGTCTTGCGTTCCAGGTCCAGCGTCCAAATGCCATTGCCGCTGGCGTATGCCACTCGCTTATTGTCCGGCGAAAGCCGCACATCCCTCACGCCTAGCAGCGCACGTGCATCGGTGACCGTAGTCTCCTGTGGATCATAATCCGCGAGTTGCTTGCCGGAGCGGTCGAACATCACCAAATGGCTTTTTGCCGAGTCGGCGCTGCCGAGCTGGTAAATCATCATTCCGTTCTGGGAGACGGCGAAAATGCTTCGCCAAACTCCAACGTCGTCGCGAAGGCTGTTCACGACCGGAACCGCAGTGCCAGAAAGCGTGCCCGATTGCGGATCGAACGGCTGCGCCATGAGCGCCCGGTTCATTTGGTAGAGAAGATAGCCGGATGCGTACTGCGCCGCTGAATCGGTCGCGATGATCAGATGGTTGTCGGGGCTATCGACGGACCCGAAGTAGATTCCATTTTGTTTGGGATCGCCCCCGGCATGATTTGTGGCGAGAAAAACAAAATGTTTGCCGTCGGGAAGGAACCACGGCCAGCGGTGCGTGGAGTGCTTCGTTTTATCGAGCGCCGTTGCCAGGGTTGCAGTGCCACCCTGCGCGCTTACTTTCATGAGCGCACCCTGAAAATCTGGCGCGAACACGATTACGTCATTCGCGCTCCAGCTTCCTCCGCGGGAATTGGGCGCATCGGTCACGACGACCGCCGGGCCTCCAGTAACCGCGATCTTCATCAGCTTGCCAGCGGCGAAGAAAGCGATGTAGCGGCCATCCGGCGACCAGAACGGATGGGCGGCGCCCGCGGTGCCGTCGAACGCTTGGGCCGAGTCGCTCCGGAGTGAGCGGATCCACAGCAGCTTGGTTTCGCCCGAATGCGCTACGAACGCGATCTTGTCGCCTTGCGGGGAAAGCACGGGCATGCCGCCCGCATCGCCGGTCGTGTCGAGCGAAAACTTGTCGGGCGGAGGGATTTCGGCGTGGATTGATACCGGAGTTTCGGCAGATTTCGCCCAGTGGTATCCGGCAAATCCGGCGAGGGCAACAAACCCGAGCGCCAGAGCCGCCAGCCCGCCAGCCCAGGATCTGTTGAACTGCGCAGATGGCTTCGCGGAGTCGGCTGGCGACGATTCGGCCTGCGTCGATTCGGCGATCCAGCGTAAGTCCATCGCGATGTCATGTGCAGATTGGAAGCGGTCCGCGGGATCTTTGGCGAGGCATGCGCGGACCACGCGATCCAGCATCGGCGGGGCGAGCGGCTGGCTGGCGGCGATCGGCTCCGGATCTTTTTCCAGAATCGCGCTAAACACGCTGAGTTGCGATTTGCCCTCGAAAGCGCGCCGACCCGTGACCATTTCGTAGAGAACGCAGCCGAAGCTGAAGAGGTCGCTGCGCGCGTCGGCCTCCCTGCCCTGCAGAAGCTCGGGGGCCATGTATTGAAAGGTTCCAACGATCGAACCCTTCTGCGTGAGCGGCGACGTAGCTGAAGTGAGCGAAGCCAGATTCATGGTCGGCGTGGAAGGAGTGAATGGGCCGACAGCTGGCGACGAAATCGACAACTCCGGCTTTGCCAGACCGAAGTCCATCAGCTTTGCGCCCGCTTTGGTCAGCATGATGTTCGCCGGCTTCAGATCGCGATGGATAATGCCTTGTTGGTGTGCTTTCTCCAGGGCTTGTGCGATTTCCGTTCCAATCTTCAGCACTTGATCCAGGGGCAGTGCGCCTTTCGCCAGGCGCTCGGCGAGAGTTTGGCCTTCGAGATACTCCATTACCAGGAAATCGGTTCCGTCCTGCGAGCCGATGTCGTAAAGCGTGCAGATATTGGCATGCTGAAGCGCGGAAATGGCTTTGGCCTCGCGCTCCATGCGTTGTTTCAATTCCGGGTCGGAGGAAAGATGCCCAGGCAGAACCTTTATGGCAACGGTGCGATCGAGGCGGGTGTCCTTGGCGCGATAGACCTCTCCCATGCCGCCCGCACCGAGGGGGGAGAGGATTTCGTAGGGACCGAGCCGGGTGCCTGCAGAAAGGGCCATTGGTGTCGGCAATTATAGCGTGCGCCGCGGGTTAGACTTCAACGATCTTAGGCAGACTCGCCCGATTCTGTCGGGCTTTGGCTTCCGATCGCCGCCTTCATTGCGATTGCCACCGCCACGAGCGCGGCCGAGGCGGCATTCGCGACCACCATCGCCATCGCTTTCAGCATGATTCCGTAAACGAGCCACAACAGCAGACCGGTCAGATAAATCGACAGCATGGCATAGGAGAGGCCTGCGCCGCCATGCTTTCGAATTTTCGCCAGTTGAGGAACGAACGACAAAGTCGTGCAGGCAGCTGCAAAGTATCCGATGAAATTGATCAGGTTTGACGGAATTGGCATCTCTTCTCTCCCCACAAACGGTTGCGGCCAACCCCGCGACGCGGCGGAATTTCCCCACCCATTCTCTTGATTCTTAATCTTATCTTTTCTAGCACGAACCCATTGGATTTGCGGTTACTTGCCGGCGACGGCGTGACCGCGACGCATTGGTCAGGTGCATGGTCTTCATTGGCTCGGCTGCCTTCCATTGGAAAGACCGCTGCGCAGGATTCGTCTCTGAGGTTTCGACAAACGCGATTGCAGCTTCCTCGCGAGTTTGCGCGGCAGAACCGCGAAAAAACCCAACAAGAGCCTGGGCAAGCGGAGAAGGTCGCCTCCGAAACCGCCGGCTTCGCGGCCGACCAGCAAGGTTCCGCGGCGCATCGCGTACCAGTTGAATAACGCGGAAATAGCGCTTACCACCAAAGAAATGATCCCCGCAATACGGAGGTGTGGCGTGCCCCGGAACCAGTGGAGTCCATATTCCAGTATCTGAAAAGTAACTGGCATCACTACAGTCAGGAAGGCGCCCGTCAGCCATTGGGGCTCGGCATCTTTAAGGGTCTGCACTACGGCGCCGTAGAATCCGGCACTCAACACGCAGAAGATCGACTCGGTAAGAAGGGCCACCATGGCCGCGTGCCAGCCCTGGCGTATCGCCGCGGCAAAGAAGATTGGGCCGCGCAGAATCATACTCAGCAGCGCCGATTTCCAGTTCCAGAGCAGGAGAAGCCGCTGTGGGCGCACCAGGAGCTCGCGCAGAAGATCGCCAAACCGCGGCGGCTTAGGGACTGGACTCGTCTGGAGTGGCGCAAAACTTTTCGTCATTCGCTTAATCGGAGTATAGGAGTGACCTCTCTTCGCCCATGATTAATTCATTGTTAAAAAAACAAATTCATACACAAATGTTTTAAACGTAACTTTCTATTAACGAATCTGTGAAAGTTTTGCCACAGGATGTTCATTTACCGGGAAGTAAACAAGGAGGCGATTTGCAACGCAAAGTAACCTGCCTTTGGAAAGAACCCGGAGTGCCCAGGGCTTATCGCGCGGGCGTTTCCCTGCACAGCCATACCAACCATTCGAAAGAGGGCGTGTATTTTATCGTGGAGTACGCCGCCCGCCATTCCCTGCTGCGCCGAGCATTGGCGGCGGAGGAACGACGCGCCATCCGCGAGAAGTCGACGGCGGTGGATTTCGCGAGAGCGTACTGGACTCCGCCGCTCCCGCCGCTCGCGGCCTTTGAGGTCGAAAAAAATCAAATCGAGAACGAACTCGGACTCGCCGGCATGGTCTCGATCACTGATCACGACAATATCGAAGCTCCCATGTTACTGCGCGTGGTTCCCGAGGCTCGCCGGGTTCCGGTATCGGTCGAGTGGACGGTTCCGTACAAGGGTGCAACCTTCCATTTGGGAGTGCATAACCTCCCCAGCGGCAACGCCGAAGCGATCATGCAGTGCCTGCGCGAATTCACGCTGCAACCCGTCGACCAGAAGTTCACCGAGTTGCTGTTGATGTTGCACGAGAATCCCGAGGTGCTGGTCGTCGTGAACCATCCTTTTTGGGACTTGGGCGGCATTGGCCGCGAGCGGCACGAACACATGCTGCGGACACTACTCTGCGAACAAGGGGAATATCTTCACGCGCTGGAGTTGAGCGGCATTCGGAGCTGGGAGGAGAATCAGGCGGTTCTGCATTTGTCGGAAGCGTGTAATCAGCTGGTGATCTCGGGTGGCGACCGGCATGGCTGCGAACCCAACGCGACGTTGAATTTGACCGATGCCGAAAGTTTCACCGAGTTCGTCCACCAGGTACGGAAAGACCGCCGCAGTCACATCCTGTTCATGCCGCAGTACAACGAGCCCTATACACTCAGGGTGCTGCAAACTCTGCTCGAAGTCATTCGGGAATATCCCGACGATTCGAGCGGATCGCGGCATTGGGATGAGCGTGTGTTCCATCCCGATCAAGACGGAGTCATTCGCCCGCTGTCCGCCCTGTGGGTGCGGCCGCCGTTCTACATACGGCACTTTTTTTCAGCTGTGCGTCTTTTGGAAAAGGCGCCGGTCCGAAGGGTGTTGCGCTCGGCTCTCGCCCGGCCACAGCGGCTGCCGTCTTTTGCGCTTAGCGGGAGCCAGGAGGTGGCGCAGTGACCGGGACCATGACCGATCGCGCCTTGCGCGTGGCGTTTTTCCCCGACTGTTACGACGAAATCGATGGCGTGGCCAATACCAGCCGCCAATTCGAAGCTTTTGCGGTGCGGCGGAAACTGCCGTTTCTCACCGTACATGGAGGAACCACGGACGCGATCCAGAAACTTGGTTCCACCGTACGTGTCACTCGGCGGCGCGGGCGATTAGGGTT
Organism: uncultured Acidobacteriaceae bacterium; assembly: GCA_963778255.1. Taxonomy (GTDB): domain Bacteria; phylum Acidobacteriota; class Terriglobia; order Terriglobales; family Acidobacteriaceae; genus Acidiflorens. The sequence continues at coordinate 9,909 of CAVZUP010000237.1, read as the reverse complement.
TGCTCTCGACAAGAAACACGACTTCGACCTGGCTTTCTGGCGTCATCTGCATGCGGTGGAAGCGGCGGTGCGCGAGTTCGATCCGGATATTCTGCACATCACGGGACCGAGCGACGTGGGGCAGCTCGGGGTTGCGATCGCGCACCGCTTGCGTATTCCGCTGGCGGCTTCGTGGCACACCAACGTGCATCAGTACGCTGAACAACGGGCCTCGGCGCTGCTGTTCTTTCTTCCAGTAGCCTTGCGCGAGCGCCTGGGGGCCGCGATCCAGCGGGGCAGCCTGCTGGCGACGCTCCGCTTTTACCACATCGCGCAGGTGCTGTTTGCTCCGAATCGGGAGCTGATCGAGGTGATCGAGAAGGGGACCGGCAAATCGTGTTATCCCATGCATCGTGGTGTCGATACGGATTTGTTCGATCCCCGGCGAAGAGATCGATTGGACAACACTTTTGTGATCGGATTCGTCGGCCGATTGACGGTGGAAAAAAATATCCGGGATCTAGCCGCGCTGGAGCAGAACCTGTTGCAAGCGGGCCTCACGAATTTCCGCTTTCTGATTGTCGGCCAGGGCGCGGAGGAACCTTGGCTCCGCGCCAATATGCGGAATGCCGAATTCACAGGCGTCCTCAGGGGAGAGGCCTTGGCGCGCGCCTACGCGAACATGGATGTTTTTGCGTTCCCCTCCAAGACCGATACGTACGGAAACGTCGTGCTTGAGGCGCTGGCCTCGGGAGTACCGGCAGTGGTGACCGACGGCGGAGGTCCGCAGTTCATCGTTCGTGCCGGCGAAACCGGTTTTGTGGCGCGGGATCTCTCCGAGTTCTGCAGCTGTATCCAGAAACTGGCCGCGCGGCCAGCGCAACGAGAGAACATGCGCGCCGCCGCCCGGACGCACGCTATGACGGCATCGTGGGATGCAGTGTTCGAGTCGGTGTATGCCGGGTATGAGCACGGACTGAGGGCAGGCGCCGAAGCCGGAAAGAGAATCCGGATGCGGCCTGACGCCGGGATAGCGGTCGGCAATCTGGGCTAGGCGTCGGGGTTTCCGGACACCTGCTGATTGCGCGCGAAAAGGGGGGGTATGACAATGCGATTTCGAACTCGAGTCGGAGTTGTGCTGGGGATATTCTGCGGCCTTTTATGCGGCAATGCAGTCGCACAGCTGACCGAGCGTTCGGCGGCTGCGTACAGCAATTCCCTGCCGCCGGAACAGATCATCAAGAATCTCGAAGAAAGAAACGCGCAACGCGCCGCCGCCCTCGATGGGTTTGCCGGTACGCGCGTCTACCGCATGGAGTATCGCGGACTCCCCAGCGATCGCGATGCCGAGATGGCGGTCAACGTGACCTACCATGCTCCCGACGTGAAGCAGTTCAGCATCGTTTCGGAGAAGGGCTCGAAGTTCATCATCGACCACGTTTTCAGGAAACTGCTGGAAGGCGAGCAGGAAGCGGCGAATGAAGAAAACCGGCGCCGGACGGCTCTAAGCAGGGAAAATTACGATTTCTCACCAGTGGGGTACGAAGAATCTCCCGAGGGCGGCAGGTACATTTTCGACCTGGAGCCAAAGACCAAGAACAAGTTTCTTTATCACGGGAAAATCTGGGTCGATGCCAAGGACTTCGCCGTGGTGCGGATCGAGGGAGAGCCGGGAAAGAATCCGTCTTTTTGGATCAAGAAGACAGCAATCGCGCACAGGTACGTCAAGGTGAGTGACTTCTGGCTCCCGGCGGAGAACCACACGGAGAGCATCATACGGCTGGGAGGGCGAGCGGTCTTATCCATCGAATATCGGGACTACAAGATTACGCGAGCAAATCCAGTGGCCCAAGTGAACAACGCGGGAGGATCTCCGAGCCCAGCCCAGGCCTCTGCATCTCGCTGAAAAAGGCCTTTTGCCGTGGCTCAATTCTCTCCGCCCTGTTAGCAGCAGGAAGCGAAGTTCGTTTCCGACTCCACCGATTCCGCATGTACTCTTCTCCCGTCCTCGCATACTGCGGATTCGGGTCACTCAGTGAAGCAGATACCCAACTCAAGAATTTATAATGCGAACACGATGAATGAGAAGGCTATTACTGTCGAAACGAACCTCTCCACGGTGGTCGAGGGGCCGAGCGGGTATCTGCGAAGCGTCGTCCAACGAAATCGCGGCGGCGAGGCTGTCGGCAGTTATGCCGTTTGCTCCGCGCATCCGGCAGTAATCGATGCCGCCATTCAGCAAGCGCTTGAAGACGGCACCTGTCTTCATGTGGAATCGACTTCCAGCCAAGTGAACCAGTTCGGCGGGTACACGGGTATGACGCCACAGCAATTCGCGGATTCCATTCGCGGCGCTGCTGCCTCCGCCGGATTGCCCGCAGGTAGCGTTCTGTTCGGAGCCGACCATCTGGGTCCGTTTGCATGGCGCAGTGAACCGTCGGCTACGGCAATGGCGAAGGCCTGCGCACTGGCTCGTCATTGCGTTCTTGCGGGATATCAGAAGATCCACCTGGACACGAGCATGCCGTGTGGGGACGACGGGGAGATTCTCGATGAGAAGACCATCGCGGAACGCGCCGCCGTTTTGTGCCGGGCGACGGAAGACGCTTGCGCGGAAATGCCGGCTGGTTCGCCACGACCGCTCTACGTCATTGGAACGGAGGTTCCACCTCCGGGCGGCGAGGTGGACGAGGGCGAATGTCCAGCCCCGACCAAGGTCGAAGATGTTCATCGCACTCTGGACATTTTTCATTCCGCGTTCCAAGCGCATGGCTTGTCCGCTGCCTGGGAAAACGTGGTCGGGTTGGTGGTTCAACCTGCCGTGGAATTCGGCGACAGCAGAGTTTTCGACTACGATCGCCAGAAAGTGCGTGCGCTCACGGCAGGATTGCCTGCGAGTCCTGCGCTTGTCTATGAGGCCCACTCCACCGATTACCAGCGCCCCGCCGCTCTGGCGGAGATGGTGGAGGATCATTTCGCGATCCTGAAGGTTGGCCCCTGGCTTACGTTCGCTTATCGGGAAGCGATTTTTGCGCTGAGCGCCATCGAACGCGAAATCCTTGGGCATAAGCGCGAGGTGAAACTGTCGCGAGTGCGGGAGGCGCTGGAGTCCGAAATGCTGCGCAACCCGGCCTACTGGCGTTCGTACTACCGCGGGGACGACGACGAATTGCGCCTCTCGCGCACTTTCAGTTTTAGCGATCGCTGTCGTTATTACTGGCCCCAACCTCCCGTGCAAGAGGAAGTCGAGCGACTGCTGTACAATCTTGGACGCTTTTCATGCCCGCTGACGCTGCTGAGCCAATATCTCCCGCTTGAGTACGAGGCGATTCGCAAAGGCACGCTAGAGAATGATCCGGCGGCTCTCATCGGCCATCACATTCGACGGGTGCTTCGAGTTTATGGTGCGGCCTGCGGCGCATCGACAAGTTGATCCATTCCGGATTGCCTCGACCGCAATCGCTCGCATTCCGTCATTGCCCTTCCTATATTAGTTTTCGGTCCGCATAGTGCGTCCCAGCAAGATTCTTGAGCGTGGCGGCGGCCGCTTCCGGCGTGATATCCCGCTGCGGGCTCGCTAGCATCTCATACCCAACCATGAATTTGCGTATGGTGGCTGAGCGCAACAGCGGCGGATAAAAGTGGGCATGCAGATGCCATTCCTGGTGCGCATGAGCGTCGGTCGGCGCCTGGTGGAACCCCATCGAATAGGGGAATGAAGTCTCGAAGAGATTGTCGTAGCGCGCGGTGAGCGCTTTGAACATGCCGGCCAAACTAACGCGCATCGGATGATCCAGCGCCAGCACATCGCGGATGTGCCGCTTCGAGACCACCAGCACTTCGAAAGGCCACACCGCCCAGAACGGAACCAGCGTCACAAAGTGTTCATTCTCGAGCACGACACGGGTTTGAATCCGCGTCTCAGCTTGCACGTATTCGCACAACAAACAGGCGCCGTAATTCTCCGTGTAGGCCCGCTGCGCCTCCTGCTCTTTGAGCGGCTCATTGGGAATCGTCTGGTTGGCCCAGATTTGGCCGTGAGGATGGGGATTGCTACAGCCCATCGTCTCCCCGCGATTCTCAAAGATCTGCACATAATTGATGTAGGGCAGCGCCCCAAGCTCGGCATATTGTTCGACCCAAACGTCGACCACGCTCAGAATTTCCGGGATGGTCATGCGCGCCAGGGTCAGGTCGTGGCGAGGTGAAAAGCAGACCACCCGGCAGGTTCCGGCCTCAGACTCCGAAAGCAGCAGCCCGCGCCCGGACTCGTCGTGCCGGGCAGGCAGGACATCGGGCTTCAGCGCGGCAAAATCGTTGGTGAAGACAAAAGTTGTGCTGTAGTTGGGATTTCGCGCACCTCCGGCTCGCTCGTTACCGGGACAGAGATAGCAGCCAGGGTCATACGCAAGGCTCGCAGTGGCGACCGCCGCTTCCTTTTGTCCTTGCCATGGCCGCTCCGAGCGATGCGGCGACACCAGGACCCATTCGCCCGTGAGCGGGTTGAAGCGGCGATGGGGCTCGTTGAACAGATCCCTTAGCTTTGCGGGAGTCTTCAAGTTTGAACGCCGCCTTCGCCGGGCCACGCTTCCGCTCCCTGACCGGGCTCACAGATGTAGATCTCAGGGGTGATACCCGTGGTCTCCGCATACATCCGGGCAATATCGCCCTGGAATGCGGGGGTGCAATCCGACCGTATCAGGTTCACGGTGCATCCGCCAAACCCGCCACCCATCATGCGAGCGCCATAGACGCCTCGCCTCGCCGAAGCCAGATCGACCAGCAAATCGAGTTCCCGGCAGCTCACTTCGTAATCGTCACGCAGGCTGGCATGGGACCGGTACATCAAATGGCCGAAACGACCGGCGTCCTGGGCCTGCAGGGCCTCGGCGGCCGCGAGCACTCTTTGATTCTCGGTGACCACGTGGCGGCAGCGGCGATAGACGGGTCCGGGCAGCAGATGTTTATATTTTTCCAGATCGGCGATCTCCACATCGCGCAAGGCGCGGACGGCGGGAAGAACCGGCTGCAGGAGCCTTACGCCTGCCTCGCAATCAGCGCGGCGACGGTTGTATTCCCCGGATGCCAGTTCGTGCCGCACCATGCTGTTGCATACAACCAGGCGAAGATCCGTTGGGATCGGAAGCAGGCGATACTCCAGGGAACGGCAATCGAGCATCAGCGCATGTCCGGCAGCACCGAAGCCCGCGACAAACTGGTCCATGATGCCGCAGCGCGTGCCCACATATTCATGTTCGGCCGCCTGACAGAGTTTCACCAGGTCCAGCCGAGGCACGGCGCTCCCGGCAAGGGTCGTCAGAGCCAGAGCCGTCGAGACCTCGAGAGACGCGGAGGAACTGAGCCCGGCCCCGAGCGGTACCTGGCCATGAATGACCAGGTTGGCACCAGACAGTGGATATGCTGCCGCCTGCAGGGTGGCGGCGACTCCGCGAATAAAGTCGCTCCAGTGCTTTCGAGGCGGACCGGATAGCGCATCGAGAGACAAAGTGACTTTCTCGTCGAAGTGCTCGGAGTACGCTTCCAGGATTCGATCCTCGCGCTTAGCCGCGGCGATCCAGGTATAAAACCCGACCGCCGCCGGCATCACGAAGCCGTCGTTGTAATCCGTGTGCTCGCCGATCAGATTGACGCGGCCCGGCGCCCGGAAAATGAGCGCGCCCGTGCCGAAGATCTCGCGAAACAGGGCCAGGAGCATATCGCCGGTGGATTCAGGGCTGGAGATGCTGGAGATCATGGCCGTCCACTCGCAGAGGAGTTCCCGGCGGCGTGTTGCTGGTCGAGCCGAATTGTGTTGCGGCGACTCTCAAACCCAAACAAGACGATCCCTCCGGCGAAGGCCGGTAACACCATACCCGAAGCCGGATGCACCAGACCCCCGAGGGCGTTCCAGTCGATGAATGTGCAGTTCAGGCAAATCTCTTTTTAGGGTACAGGACGACGATGTCAATCATAAATTGTCGGAGAAAATTGCGGCACAAAGATTAGACCCGTGCGTGCTGACGCAGGCCGGCAGACCAACCCGGATGAAACGATCTCGCGACTAGCGTCACTATCCAGAGGAAAGCTGGACCTCAGGAAGCGGCCTACAGGCTGCTTTCCACCTCGGCCGTCCCCGGCCACAGCGTCCAACTCGTTTGCTCAATCAGGAGAAGAAATCCATGACAACCACGACGGCATTCCGTACTCGCAAGCCGGCTTTCCGGACCTTCTTCGGTTTTTTCACCCTCGCCGTGTGCCTGATTCTGCTCAACGCAGGTTGCAAGCCCAAACTCCACCTGGCAGGCGGACAAGTTCATGGATTTGTGGTGGCGGAATTCGCGAATGTGGCCGGCGCATTGCCGACGCAGATCGCTCTGCCCGATGTGTCTGTGTACCTCAAGAACACGGTCAACGGGAAGCATAGCGCTAAGGTCAAGACCAACGCGCTGGGACACTTCGCCACCAATCACGAAAAGGCGGGGACTTATCAGGTGTGCGTGGAGGCGGACGGCTTTGCCGCAACCTGCGACCCTAAGGTCGTCACGATCACGGCGAGCACGGTCGTGCTCAACCATAACGTCGTCATTGCGCCGGAAGGCTCAGTCGTGCAAGGCCGCATCCTGTTCAAGGACGGAAATCCCTGTTATCAGGACAACCAGCATTTCGGGACCTATGTGACGACGAAAGTGTCTCTGCATGACTCCGGCGGAAAGCTGCTGAATCAGCCAAGAACCGTGAACAATAATGGCTATTACGTCCTGCCAAAAGTGCCCGGAGCGGGAAGTTATCAGATTGAGGCGGACTGCGACGGATTCAAAGGATCGCAGTCGCTTACCCTGACCGGCCTGCAACTGAGCGGCGGCACACCGATCAACGTGGGACTGGCAAACTCCGGACCACGGGTCACCTCCGTGGTTGCGAGCCTCAGCGGCACCATGGTGCAACAGGCGACTCCGGGGACAGCCCTCACGGTCCGGGTGCGAGCCTACGATCCTGATGGCGATCAACTGCATTACAAGTGGAGCGACGGCAGCGGCAGCTTTCCCACGCAAGATTCGTCCACGATTCAATGGACCCTCCCCACCACGCAGCAGCTGAACTTTCTGTGGGTAGAGGTGAGCGATGGCAAAGGAGGATATGCGCGGCAGCACGTCTCCATTTCCACTGCGCCATGGTCGCCGGTCTTTGGAGGCACAGTCGTCGAGCGCGCGACGGGCCGTCCGGTCGGCGGTGCGCTAGTCACGATCAATGGCACACGCATCGCTTCGGCCGCCAATGGCGCGTTCCAATACACGGGGCGAAAGGACGAGTTCAATGCGGCGGTAAGCAGGCTGGAACAGGCGCCACGCTATGTACTGAACGTGCGCAAGCCTGGCTATGCGCTGCTGTCGCGCGTGGTGTACTCCTCCACTCCGCAGATGAAACTGATGCTGGACCGAGCGGCAAGAACGACGTGCAATCCCAACTCTCCGTGCGCGGCATCGGAGCAAGGGCAACTCGCCACCACTCACGTGCAGATCGACGCCAATTCGATCGTCGACCAGAACGGAAATCCCGCGAGCGCGACCGTCAATGTGGATGTGCACGGTTATGACATGACCGTGCCCGATCCAATTCCAGGGGATAATGCCGCACTCGACAAGAACGGCAAGAGCGTCACCATGATGACGTTGGGAGCCATCAATGTGGACCTGAGCGACGCCAGTGGAAATACCTACAACCTGGCTCCGGGAAAAACGGCGCGCATCTCTATCCCGGTAAACACGAGTCTGCTGAGTGGAGGAACGCCACCCGCCACGATTCCCCTCTGGAGCTTTAACGAGCAAACGGGTGTATGGCAGCAGGAAGCGACCGCGACTTATGACTCGGGTGCGCAGGCGTATGTGGGAAATGTGCCTCATTTCTCGGCTTGGAATGCCGATGCCGTTTTTTCCAACACGGCCTGCGTTTTTATCGGCGTCGACAGCTCTACCGGACCGGAAGTGCCCTTTCAGTTGCGCGCCGCTCCGTCGACTCCGCCGGGCTATGTGCGACACACGTTCACTGCGGACTCATCGGACTTGCCGGGATTCGCCTTCTACCGTTTGATACCGAATTCCGTAGTTACGGTGGAGGTGCATCCCAACAGCGGGCCCGACTATGTGATGGGCACGTTCACAATCAATGCTGGCCCGACGATCGATACGACGACGACCAACTATGATGCGGCGCCGTATTTCGGCATTCCTCCCGACCCGCAGACGGAATGCAATGGATACGACAACTTAAAGGGACCGGGCGTTCAACCGGATATCAGCCTAACCATCCCGGTAGGACAAACGTACCTCTCGTTGCTGGGGCCGAATCCGGCGCCCAGTCTGACGGTGACGCAGTCGTATTACCAAACAGTGGGTGCGCTGGACTCAAGTAACAATCCAATCACGACCCCGGGAGGCCGCGGGAATTTCACCGCCTGGAAGCAAACCAACGGCCTTGGCCAGGGGCCAGGTGGCACGAACTCACCCAATGAGGTGGAGGCGATCTACTTCAACAACGGAGACCTACAGCTGGGCCGGGACATGCACTGCCTGCAGACAGGTTCCAACGTTGCTTGCTATGTGACCAACTACGGTACCTTGCAGGGACCGTCGCAGCCGGCCATTGTGAGCGCGGAAACTAAGACCGGCGCGGTGGCTTCGGTAGCCATGGAGTACAACTCGACGCTGGGCAGTAACGCAGTGAGATTCTACGCGTTCAAGGCCGATAATTCGCTGTTCGATAACCCCATCCTCGACAGCCAGGGAAGCAAATTCCTGCCGCAGAACTGCATGGCCTGCCACGGTGGGACTTATAACACGACGACGAACAATGTGGATAACGCGAGCTTCCTCCCCTTCGATATCTACTCGTTCCTCTATGACAGCACGGCCAACCCGACTTATGGAACCACGCCTCCCGGCGGTGTCCCGTTGTTCGGATCGGTCACCGTGAATCAGGAACAGACATTCCGGCAGTTGAATGCGCTGGTGCTGGCCACGAACCCAAATAGCGTCGACCCGAACCAGCCAGTAATTAACCTGATCAATGGCTGGTATTCCGGTTGCGGTGGAGTAAATACGCCGGGCTGTACGGTCACCGACACCTACGCTCCGCCTCCTCCCACGCCGGGATGGGTCGGAGCGCCCGCCAACTTGTATCAAACGATTCCACGGGTCTATTGCCGCACCTGCCATGGTTCCCAGGGAAGCGCTACCAGTGGCTATCCCGACTGGACGCAGTACAGCAGCACCAGCGGGGACGGGTTCGACAATCCAGGCTTCATCGGATTCAACGCGTGTCCGCCCACGAACCCCACGCCGGTTATGCCACATGCGGAGGTGCCGTTCAAACGATTCTGGTTGAGCGCAAATCCTTCGGCTCCGGCATATCTTGCAGACCCGACATTGGGCATCAACATCACCGCTGGCTGCACACGGTAAATCGAGGGTTAGTGGAGATTCCGCCGGGATAAGTCTCGGCGGACCTCCCTTATAAGTCGGTTCACAATTCAATCACGCACTTTGAAACCAGATCCATCACACTAAGGAGAATTCTTATGCCCGGCCTGCCGAGTTTCTATTTCACTCTCTTCAAGAAGTTTCAAGTGATCGACCACGTCCAAGACGGAACTTATCACGGCGCCGCTGGAGGCGGAGGCACGGGCTTCGATCTGACCGACCCGAACGCCAGCGCCGGCGTATTCTCGGCAACGCCCGGAGTGCTTGCACCCGGAGACACCACTCCGGCGGATAGCCCGCTGTGGGCCATTCTCAACTCCAAGGCGGTGGGCAATCCGGATTATTCGCCGGTGAGCATCGCGGCGGGACCTCGTGCGGGATCGGGCCCCTGGCCGACGATGCCGCCCGGAACACCACAGGCGTGGACGGACTTTCAAGTGACTCCCAGCTCCAA
>CAVZUP010000236.1:0-34151 GCA_963778255.1 uncultured Acidobacteriaceae bacterium | reverse complement strand
CCGGTCCCTGACCAAGGTGTGGCGGCGCAAGATGCTGGCGGCAGGAATCGCACGTGTTTCGTGGCTCCGGTTGATTTTGCCGAGGTGCGGATATTCCTGCAGAGTGCGCTCGAACAGCGCCGTCGCGAAATCGAAGGGCGCAAGGTCCGCGAAGACGCGCGCAGCCGGTATTCCTTCGGCGAACTGATCGGCGGCAGCGAAGCCATGCATAACGTGTATGACGCGCTCAGCCGCGTGGCCCCGGGCAACACCACGGTGATGATCCGGGGCGAGAGCGGCGCCGGCAAAGAACTGGTGGCGCGCGCCATCGTGGCCAACAGTCATCGCCGCGAACAGCCCTTCATCGGCGTGAACTGCGCGGCGCTGCCTGAAACGCTGATTGAATCGGAGTTGTTTGGACACGAAAAGGGAGCGTTCACCGGAGCGCACCAGGCGCACGCCGGACACATCGAGATGGCCCATGGAGGCACGCTCTTTCTCGACGAGATCGGCACGCTGGGGCTGGCGCTTCAGAGCAAGCTGCTGCGGGTTCTCGAACAGCACGCGGTGCAGCGCCTGGGCGGAAAAGTGCCGCGGAAGATCGATTTCCGCTTGATCACGGCGACCAACGAAGATCTGGAGCAGGCGGTACGGGCGGGCAGATTCCGCGAAGATCTCTATTACCGGATCAATGTGATTCCGATTACTCTGCCTCCGCTGCGCGCGCGAGAAGGCGATGTCGCGCTGCTGGTGGATCACTTCCTGCGTTTTTACTGCGCCGCGAACAGTCTGCCGGTTAAGACCATGGACACCGAGGCGCTGGAGGTGCTGGAGGATTATCACTGGCCGGGCAACGTGCGCGAACTGGAAAACCTGATGCAGCGCCTGGTGCTGATGGTTCCGGGCTCGAACATCGCCGTCAAACATCTGCCGCAGGCGATTCTGTACACCAGCTCGGCGAAGCAGGAGTCTCTGCTGATTCCGGAAGAAGGGATTTCGTTCGCTGAGGAAATGGCGCGGATTGAAGTGGCTTATCTGCAGGCGGCGTTGCGGCGGACCGGTGGAAGAAAAACGGCAGCGGCGGCGCTGTTGCGAATCAACGGGCAAAAGATGAAGTATCTCTGCCGTAAATACGGGCTGCAGGGTTAGAGAACCCCCGAGCGATCATCGTCGCGAGGCAATCACCGGAGGAGCCACTGTAGGTTAAAAATTGACCTGCCGGTGGTTAATTATTCACCGAATCGTGGATTTCCGCCGTGGAACGGCTTCCCTTCTGCATGACCGGTTTCCGGCATCTTGCTGAAATTGTTGGCAGTCCCAGGTGGAAACCACGCTTCCGGGGTGCCCATGGGGTTTGGCACGACTCTTGCATTCAGCAATGGCAGACAGGGCGGGGCGAAGAAAAATCCCCGCGGTCGAAGAATCAGACCGTAAAAATCCGCGGAGGAAATAAACATCATGAGCATCGAAAAGAAATCTCTGATTAACAACATGACGGCCACCAAGAAGGCCCTGATCGCCAGCAACCAGACCGTTGCCAGCCCGGTTATCTCCAACAAGTCTGCCTTGTCGAACAAGTCCGCCTTGTCGAACAAATCTGCTCTGTCGAACAAGTCCGCCTTGTCGAACAAGTCTGCTCTGTCGAACAAGTCCGCCTTGTCGAACAAGTCTGCTCTGTCGAACAAATCCGCCTTGTCGAACAAGTCTGCTCTGTCGAACAAGTCCGCCTTGTCGAACAAGTCTGCTCTGTCGAACAAATCCGCCCTGTCGAACAAGTTTGCCCTGTAGAACTGGGCGACGAAGAAGTTTCGGGATTGCATTTAGAGGAAAGGCCGTGCGAGGGGGTCGCGCGGCCTTTTACTTTTCCTCCCGCTTTTACCAGAATTTTCGCGTGACGAAATCGCTGACTGTTCGCCACGCTAGTTCGGCAATGCTGCGGCGCGCGGTGTAAATCTTGGCCGTGCCGGTCATGCCGTAGACCAATCTGCCTTCGAAATTGGGTTCCAGAACTGTAACCGCGTAATAGCGCGGAGAAATCAATCCCTTATATTCGGATTTCGGTTCCAGGCCCGGCTCGATCTCAGAGGACGCCAAAGCGATCTCACCAACCACGCCTGCCAGCGGCCGGAAAAAAGAGTCCGGACGAAGGCTGACTGCCTCCCCGGGCCGCATCTCGCGCATCTCGGATTCCGGAACGTACAAGCGTGCCCGTAGCGAGGAAAGTTCGGCAATCTCAACCACGGTGGCGCCGGCGTTGAGATGCGAGCCGAGCAGATCTTCTGGGCGCGGGCTTACGACGCTGCCCGCGATGGGACTGCGCAGTTGCAACTGGGCCGCTTCCTGGGCCAGCAGCTGACTTTGCCGACGATCTCTCTGAAATTCCTGTTCCCTCCCAGCTACCTCGGTGTAGTGCATCTGGGCGTCGGTGCTGCGGGAGCGGGCGAGTTGCAGATCGGACTCCATCAGCGCCTGTTGCGATTCCAGATCGAGATTGCGCAGGCGCACGAGCGGAGCGTCGCGCTCCACCGTCTCGCCTTCGTGCACGAGCACTTCGACCACGGTTCCAGGCACTTCGGCGCGGACCACGGCGCGCTGCACCGGTTCGAGAATATATCGCGCCTGCACGGATTCTCGCAGGTACGGAATGCCGAGCAGAGCGGCAAGAACGACGGCCAGCATGGCAATGCGCGCGGGGGTCAGGAAACGAAGCAGCGGTTCACGCTTCTCCGTATATACGATTTTCATAAATTTTCCCAACTTGAAGAGTCTGGACCTGAAGATCAGGAATGCGAGAAAAAGTGTGGGCAGAAACGCCCATTCCGGGCTGTAGCGGCGGAAGATATTTCCCACAAACCTCGCCATGGCGTACAGAAGCAGGTAGCTGTAGAGGCCGGAGAGAATCGCGTAAGGCACGAAAAACCAGCGCAGCCGCGGACGGACATAGGGGACTTCGACGGGAAGCCGGAAGATGTATTTCCGTATCCAGCTCGACAACAGCGCGGTGGAGCGCTCCTTGATCTCGTCGATGCCGGTGGTTTCCGACAGGATGTAGTAGCCGTCGAGTTTGATCAGGGGGTTGAGGTTCATGAGTACGACGGCGACTCCGGTGATCAGGATCACCTTGTAGGCGAGATCGTGGATGGAGCCGCCTGCCGGCGTCCCCCACCAGATCACGGTGGCGGCGGCACAGACCATCAACTCCGTCCAGATGCCCGCCGCCATGGTCACCACGCGCTGAAAGCGGTTGGCATAGACCCAAGCCTCGGTAACATCGACAAAGAACGCGGGCGAGAGGTAGATCAGGTGAAAGCCGGTGGCGTGGACTCCCCCACCATAGTGTTTGCATGTGACAGCGTGCGCCGTCTCATGAAAGAAAGCCATGATGAAAAACAGGATCCAGAATTCGGCGAGATCGGCCGCCGACTTGTGGGTGAATGTGTAGTATTCGAGCGTGTCGCCGCCAATCTGCGACCAATGCGTGAAAAAAATGTAAGCCATGAACAGAAAGAAGCCGAGCGTCAAGGCGGTAAACCAGGGCGTGTAAACGAACCGCAGTTTGCGGTAGGCGGCGTCGACCAGCAGGTCGGCATCCCAATGCGCAACCAGGATGCGCGACATATCGCCGGACTTGGCTTTTTTCTGTTTCTTGCGGCGCTCGCGCAGCTTTTGCATGAGCGCGATGTTTTTTTCCTGCGGAGACTGATACCAGAAGCCGTCGTTCTGCATCATCTCCGCAAAATTCCGGACGTCCTCAACGTCCAGATGGATCGCGGTCTCCGCCAGGAATAATTCCGCAATGTCCTCGTAAGACCGCTGGCCGTCAAACAGGTGCGCGAGTTTCCATTGGTCGGGAGTCAATCGGAACAGGACCACCGACCCCGGCAGATGCGCAAGGAAGATCCGCACCCCTTCCTCGACGTGCTCACGGCCCACCATGCGCGGATCCATCTTGAATATCCGCTTGACCTTGGTGGGCGTGGTTATTTCGGGAAGAACGTCGAGCGCTTCGGCTAGGTTCATGGCAGGTTGGGGACGCGGATGCTGGTCGTCATTCCGGGCCGCAGATCTTTTGTGGATCCGACGAGCTGGGCGAGAACTTCGATGGTGCCGCTGGAGGGATCGATCACTGGACTGATTTCCATCACACTGGCGCTGTACTTTGTGTCGCCGTTGTCAGCCGAAGTAACTTCGAGAGTTTGCCCGCGCTGAATCTTGCCGGCGAAACGCTCAGGCAGCGTGAATTTCACCCGCAACGGCGAAGTCTCCGTGATCCAGAACATGCGGTCGCCGCGGCTGACCTGTTGCCCGGCGCGAACGTAACGGCGCGCCACCACTCCGGAAAACGGGGCGCGAATGCTGGCTTTCTCCAGTTCAAGTTCCAGCGAGCGCTCGGTCTGCTGCGCGTTGACGAGCATCTCCTGCACGCGCTTGACGTCCCACTGGTCCGATTCGGCTTTGAAACGGGCGTGGTCGTACTGCTCCTGAGTGATGAGTTGGGCTTCCCACATTTTTCGGGCGCGTTCGGCGTCGGCTTCGAGCACCTTGGCCTCCGCTTCCCAGTTCTTAAGATCATCCGCCGTGCTGCGGGTGCGGGCGCGCGCCGCATTGAGGTCGGCCGTTGCCTGGCGATCATCCAGTTGGGCCAGAAGCTGGCCTTCACGAACCAGAAGCCCGGGTTCCGCCAGAACGCTGGCGACAACTCCGTCGCGCTGTGTGGCAACATCCACCTGATGCTCGACGATGAGCGGACCGGAAGCGACAAAAAAAGGCTCGCGATCGGGCGCACTGCCCGACGAAGAATGCGGAGCAGCCGGCGCGTTCGCTGCGGGCCGAGGCGCGGCGCTGACTTCGGCGGGCTTTGATTCGCTGCAGCCGCACTGCAAAACGGCGATTGCGAGTATCGGCAAAATCTTCGTCGCGGCTCTCATGTTCATCATCGCTTGTACCTGCGCTTGTATCTGCTTCTTGCTGGACGGGCGAGACGCCCGTCGCTCCACCGATCGTGACTCACCATCCGAGCTTCACCATCCAAACCACGACCATAGCTTGGAATAGATCCACAGAAACGGGCTGCGGAAAAGCACGTAGCCAATGGGATGCCATCCGACAGAAACTTTCCCGCGTCCCTGCATCCCCGGCCGCAAACGGCCGTCGGGATTCGCGACGTCGACGCGGGCATAGAAAAAACGCACATCCCCGTCCGGCTGGCTCTTGGGGCTGACCACATCGACGTGGCCGCGAAATGTGTGCGTCGGGAAGCCCTCGACTTTGATGGCAGCGGCGGCTCCGGGACGAAGCAAGGCAATCTCGGACTCATCGATCGCCACATCGACCCGGGCCTCGGAACTGTCCACCACCTCGGCGAAGGTATCGCCGGCGGCAAGGTGGCGTCCGGTCAGGTCTTCGACATGAGGAGTGGTGACCCAGCCATCCAGCGGAGCGCGCAGCTGCGTTCTCTCTAAACGCTCGCGGGCGCGGTCGACCTCGGAGGCCCAATACCTGGCTTGCACGCCCTGGATGCCGGCTTGTGCGCCATCGTTGGCCGCGAGCGCGCGGTTCATCTCCATAGTCGCGGTCTGGAACTTGGCTTGTGCTCCGGCGAGCGCGGCGCGGTAATCCCAGTCTTCGAGGTCGGCCAGCACCTGGCCCCGCCGCACGCGGTCGCCTTCGTGAACGTAGACTTGGCGCACCACGCCGTCGATTTCCGGCTGCACCTGGGCCGAGCGGGCGGAGGCCACGGTGGAAGCTCCATCCACGCGCATCGGGATCGGGAAGATGGCAAGAAACAAGATCAGCGCTGCCGCACCCGCCACCAACAGCACCCGGCGGCGCTTTTCGAGGGCCAGAAACTTCGCCTTCTTTTGCAGCATCGGCCCGAGAATCCCGATGAACGGGACTTCCCTGTAGAGCGAAGCGTTGCGCACGGCCACGGTCGCTTGCCCGGCAAGCACCCGGATCATTTCCAGATGAGCCTCGTTGAGAAAGTCCGGATCGCTGCTTTCGAATACCAGGATTCCGAGCCGGCCCTCATCGTCGGCGAGCGGGAGCGTATAAAAAGCGCGCATCCCGGTCTCGGAAAAATACTTCCGAAACGGCGCTTTCATCGCTTCCTCGGGAGCCTCGATCTCTTCTTCGCGCTGGGCGATGAAAATAGCGTCGCTGCCGCCAGATACAGCGGGGATCACATCTTCGAGTTGCACGACCTCGCGCGCTCCGGGATTGATCTGTTCCACGCCCGAAATGGCCTTCAGACGCAACTTGCCACGCTCGTCGAGCGCCACCGAAGCGCGCTCGTACGGAATCACGGCGCTCGGCGTATTGACCACCGCCTGCAAGACGCGGTCAAGATTGAGCGTGGAGGTGATCTCGGCGCTCACGTGCACCAGCGTTTGCAGAATTTCCACCTTGCGTTCGGCCTGCAGAAGTCCGGCATTGTTCAGGGCAATCGCGGCGGTTTCGGAAATCGAATTCAGCAGGAACAGGTCGTCTTCATCGAACGGACTGCCATCCATTTTGTTGATGGCTTCGAGAATCCCAATCTGTTTTTCATGAGCGACGAGCGGGCAGACAATCACGGAAAACGGTCCACCCTCGACCGCGGACGGATTACGGCGGGTGAGACGCTCGTCTTTATCGTCGTCAATGAGG
This sequence comes from uncultured Acidobacteriaceae bacterium, assembly GCA_963778255.1. Taxonomy (GTDB): domain Bacteria; phylum Acidobacteriota; class Terriglobia; order Terriglobales; family Acidobacteriaceae; genus Acidiflorens. Next base: position 27,524 of record CAVZUP010000236.1, on the reverse strand, counting down.
AGGGGCTCGCCTGAATCCGAGACCTCGGCAATGTAGCCTTCCCCGGTTCGCTGCGACAAACCGGCCGCGGTGGTGGGATCGTTGCCGGACTGCTGCATAAGCAGCAGTTCGTCTTCGTCCTTGACTAACCACAGGTTCACCGCCTGAACGCCCAGCACCTCGCGAGTCTTGGAGGTGACCAGGGGCTGAAGGTCGTCCATTTCAAGCGTGGCGCTGAACACTTTCTCGAGATCGTAAAGTTGAGTGAGGCGCGAGACGGATTCGAGCAGCGAGTTGCGTTCGTCCTCATAGGTCATGCCGCTGGCCAGCCCCGGTCCGGCGAGCTCGACCAGATCGACCAAAATCTGAACACCCGATTCGTCGATCGGACTATCGAAAGAGGCCACTTCCAGCGCGCCGATGAGAACCTCATTCACCCGGATGGGCACGCAGGCCAGCGACAACAACGTGCGCCGCGCATGGAGGTGGGCATAGTCCTCGCGCCTCAGGTCATTGCCGGAAAACAGAAGCGCCTGCCCCTCCTGGGCCAACGTTCCCAGCGTCCCGGAGTCAGCGGGCACGGTCAGATCGTCCAAGTGAATCTCTCCGGTGGTGGCTTTGACTGTCCATGTGGCCGGAACCACCGGAGGATCGCCAGCGTCGAGCACATACACGACAGCCGCGCCTCCGGCCGCCAATTCGGCCGCCTCTTGCGCCAGGAGCGCGGCCCGTGGAGCGGTCTCCCGCTCTCTGAGCATGGCGCTCAGTAGCCGGGCTGACACCTCGACGTCTCCGGAGGATTGCATGTTTGCAATTGTCTAAGCGTGCAGAATGTGACGGATAACCGGGGGAGGGCTGGGCCCTTGCAAGTTGCGGTCCGCTCCCGTAACTTGAGCGTCGAACTCTAGCAAACCGGCGGAGCGCTGTCAATTTGAATCCACCCCAATCCAACTCCCGTTTGAAAGTAGTCTCATCTCTGCTGTAGCTTGGATCTTGTGATCCTCGACGCCCTCCATCGCATCGCCAATCACCGGCAGTCGCTCGCGCGCGAAGAAGCGCACGCAGTGATGACCGAGGTCCTCACCGGCCAATGCTCCGACGCGCAGATTGCCGCGCTGCTGGTGGCATTGCACATGAAGGGCGAGACGGTCGAAGAAATCGTTGGCTTTGCCGAAGCGATTCGTGCGGCCGCCATTCCGCTCGAACTCCACGCGAACTCGGTGCTCGATGCGAGCGACACAGAGCGCGACGCGTTGGTCGATACCTGTGGCACCGGCGGCGATACCAGCGGCACCTTCAACATTTCAACGGCCACGGCCTTCGTAGCCGCCGGAGCCAACGTGCGCGTCGCCAAGCATGGCAATCGCAGCGTGACTTCGAAGTGCGGCTCCGCCGACGTGATGGAAGCACTGGGCGTGAACATCAACCTGCCGCCGGCAAAGATCGCAGCCTGCTTAGAACAAGTGGGGATCGCGTTTCTTTTCGCCCCCGCCATGCATTCGGCGATGAAGCACGTGCAAACCGCCCGCCGCGAACTGCATCTGCGCACGGTCTTCAACCTGCTCGGTCCGCTGACGAATCCCGCGCGCGCCACTTGCCAGGTGGTTGGCGTCTATTCCGCGGATCTGGTCGAAAAACTTGCGGAAGCGCTGAGCATGTTGGGTCTGCGCCGCGCGCTCGTCGTCCACGGCAGCGACGGGCTGGACGAGATCACGATCACCGGTCCCACACGCATCGCCGAAGTGCGCGAAGGACAAGTTCGCAGCTACGATGTCACTCCCGAGGAATTCGGCTTGCAACGCGCCACGCTGGAAGACATCGCCGGCGGAGACGCCGGCGGGAATGCCACTCTGATCCGCGAAGTGTTGTCCGGGAAAAAATCTGCCCGACGCGACATCGTGCTGCTCAATGCCGCCGCCGCGCTTGTGGCCGCCGGACGCGCCGATCATCTACGCGATGCAGTACCGCTGGCGGCGCAGGCGATTGATTCCGGCGCGGCCGAACAAAAGCTGGCGACACTAGCAAGGTTCTCCAATTTCACGAAGTGAGAATCGTCCTTTCTTACTTTCGAACGCTGTAGTACAACGTCCGTGTCGCACATTTTCGGAGGATTCCTTGAAACGTTTCTTTTTCGTGGTCGCTCTTATGGTCACTACCGGATCGCTGCTGGCACAAGACATTCAGGTCAATCGTCAAAACAAGACGATTTCTGTGACGGCGGATGAATCCGTGACAGCAGACGCGGAAATAGCGGTTCTCGCAATTGGATATCACAATTATGGGCCTACACAGGATGCCGCTTTTCAGGAAAACGTCCGCGCGGCCGAGCGGATCACAAACACGTTGCTGGACGCTAAGGTGCCAAGAGTAAATATCGAGACCGAAAAACTGCAACTAACACGCGCAGAGATCGAAAAAATGGACTGCCGAAATGAAAAAGGAACGTCAGTTCATAGCCGGACAGTCTTGGCACGTGACCGTACCCGCCTCTGAGGCGCAGACAGTTGTCGACTTGGCTGTCAAAGCTGGAGCGAATGAAGTAGATGACGTCGAATGGAATGTAGTTGACCCCGTGGCCTTGCAAGCGAAAGCAGGGGGTGCCGCACTGGCAAAAGCTCGGTCGGTAGCAGATCAAATGGCAAGGGGGTTAGGGACCAAGCTCGGAGAACTCGTTTATGCAAGCAATCGTGCGCCGGTGGCGAAGACGTGGCGAGGCATGTTAGGGATGACACTCAATACCGAGTCATCCATCGTGTCACAACAACTAGACAAACAGCCCAAGTTGACACTCTTCCCGGAAAAAGTAAAAAGCGACGCCACAGTCTACGCGGTGTTTTCGATAGAGTAGCAAACGGCCATTCCGGGTCACTTCACCTCAACCCGTTCCATATACTCCGCCACCAGCACATTCCATCCGAGTTCCTTCTTCAAACGCTCGCGCAGTTGCGACGAAGCGACGGGCTCGCCGTGAACCAGATAGGTTGCACCCGGTTTGTTCTTGAAGGTCCGCAGCCACTCCAACATTTCTGGCGGATCGGCGTGGTCGCTGAACTGTTCCAGCGCCACGACCTGCGAGCGGATCGGAACAAACTCGCCGAAGATCTTCACCTCGGGCGCTCCGTTTTTGATGATGGCTCCGCGCGTGCCCGGCGCTTGAAATCCGATGAAAATCACGAGGTTCTTCGGATCGGGCAACCGCTGCGCCAGGTGATGCAGGATGCGGCCGCCAGTGACCATTCCGCTCGACGAAACGATGACTGACGGATAGTGGCTCTCGTTGATCTTCTTCGACTGCTCCGCGGTTTGCGCGAAGGTGAAGCCCGGCCACGCGAGCGGAGAGCCGTATTTCGCGATCAAGTCGGCGGCTCGCGGCGTGTACTCCTCCGAGTGCTTCAGGAAAATTTCGACCGCCTTGATCGCCATCGGACTGTCGCAATACACCGGCAGCCGCGGAATCTGCCCCGTCTCCATGAGCCGTTTCAGGATGAAAAGAAACTTCTGCGTCCGCTCCACGGCGAACGCCGGAACGATTACGCTGCCGCCGCGCTGCGCGGTCTCGCGAATCAGGCGCGCGAGTTCCGGCCGGGGATCGGTGGCGGGATGCTGGCGATTGCCATACGTGGACTCCATAACCAGCACATCGGCCGTTTCGCCTTCCTGCGGCCCGGAGTGCACCACCTTGCCCGGCGCAATCAGGCTGTCACTCACCCGGCCTAAGTCGCCCGTGAAGAGCAGGCGGCGACTGTGTCCGTTGGTTTGCAACGTGACTTCTACCATGCACGATCCCAGAATGTGCGCGGCCCGCACGAAGCGGAACTGTAGTTCGGGACTCAGTTTCGTGGTCTGGCCAACCGCGACCGGCTTGAAGCGCTGCAAGCAATCCTGCGCTTCTTTGAGCGTGTACAACGGCAGTGCCGGATCGTGCTTCGAAACTTTTCTTTTGTTGTAGAACGCGGCGTCTTCTTCCTGTATGTGTCCGGAGTCTGGCAACACGACCGAACACAAATCGATGGTCGGCTGCGTCGCGTAGATGGGCCCGTGGAATCCTTCTTTCACCAGCCGCGGAATCCAGCCGCAATGATCGAGATGCGCGTGGGTAAGAATCACGGCATCGATTTCACGCGCTGGCACCGGAGTATCCTGCCAGTTGCGCTCGCGCCATTCTTTCTGTCCCTGGAAAAGTCCGCAGTCGATCAGGACCTGAAATCCCTGCTTCCCGCTCGAATCAAAGGTGGTGTTGATCAGGTGCTTCGAGCCGGTCACGGTCCCGGCTGCGCCGAGGAATTGGATGTAGGGCACGCGATGTCTTCTCCTAGTGAACAAGAAAATCTACCACGGAGACACGGAGGCACGGAGAAAGACAATTGATCGGGAAACTCGGCTCCAGAAACGAGCGCGTCGCCTGTTTTCCTAGTTCCGCGGTGACTCCGTGTCTCCGTGGTCGGTGTTGCCCGCCGGCGCAGGGACCTTGAACATGTTGTTCGTTAGATCGCTCTCCGGGACGCTTCCGTCGTTCACCACGATCTCGCTGGCTGGGCCCTTGAGTTCGACTCGCGTGGTGGCCTTGCTCTTGGCGCGCACCTCCATCCGCTGCGTGATCTCGCCGCCTTCGCAGGTTATGGTGAACGGAACTTCCGCTCCCGCATTGCCGAGATTCTCCAGGGTTACGGTAATAAACTGCGTATCCTTTTCCGGCCACGGATGCGCCGCCTGGACGCGAAAATCGGGCAGACCGCGATCGTGATACACCCAGTCGTCGAAGAACCAGCCCAGGTCGCGCTTAGCGGCGGACTCGATCAATCGCTCCACATACTTTGGGTCGTTCATGTTGTCGTCCTCGGCCCGATATTTGCCGATGGCCTGCTTCAGCGCATCGTCGCCAACCATGTCGCGCAGCATCCACCAGACATAGGCAGCTTTGCTGCGATAGTAAGTTTCATCAAAGGTGCTGACCAGCGGTTGGCCGGAATTTTTCTGCGGCGCGGCCGACACTTCCTTCTCCGCATCGAGAAACGCGGCGCGGTGCAATCCGAGAAAGTCGAGCGCCGCCTCGCGTCCGCCCTGCTGCTGCCGATACATCGCCTCGGCAAAATGCGCCAAACCCTCATACACCCACGGCCTCGACGACGGCAGCGCGGAGTGGACCAGTTCGTGAACCAGATTGATGCCCGCGAGCTTCGAATCTTCCGCCGCCATCGACGCCATCAACAATGTGCCGCTCTCAAACGGAGCAGAATTCGGATCGGCAAAATCGGCGATCGCTACGGGTGCTTTGGGCTGGCCAAACCATCCGCTGACGAATTTTGCCGCCGGATCCAGCGCATTGAAATACTTCGCTGCGCCGGCCTCGTGCCCCGGCAGGCTGAATAATTTCAAAGGGGGCTTGGACAAATCCACGTAGGTGGCCATCGCAAACGTCGGAGTAACCGTCCCCAGCGGATTCCAGCCGCATTGCACCTGGATGCCACGATCTTTCCCCGCATCAGTACTCTTGGCTTCCGCGCCACACAGCAGGGTCAGCGATGCGTCTGCCGCAACACTCGCCGCGCTTAACCGAAGTTTGAATTCGCTCCAAGCTTCTCGCGCCTTCCACCGATCCCCTACTTCAAACAGGCTGTTGCCATCGGAAAAATCCGCCGACTCGGTCGTGATCGGATACCACGCCACATAGCCCGCGCCCCGCACCGCCGTGAACGATGGACCGATCTGGTCCCAGCTGGAATGTTTGGCGATTTCTTCCGGCACACCGACATTTGTCAACCGCGTCGCATCGAGCGCAATCACGCCCTCGTAGCCGATTTCAAGTTCGACGGAATCCTTCGGCTTCACTTCAGCGGGCAGCGTCACGACGGCTTCGGAAAGCGCGCCGGTGTGGTCGATATCCGAAACAAAAGGTTGCGAAACGAATTGAACGGGCTTGGCATCCACTCGAATCGATCGCCAGCTCAGCGAAGATGAGATTTGCAGCGCCGCGATTTTCTGCGGCTGGGCGGAATCGTTGCGCAGCGCGATCTTGCCGCGGGCGCCAAGCCTCTGCTGCTGCGGCTCTAGCTCAATCTCAAGATCGTATTTTGTAATCGTGAATGCTTCCCGGTCGAGAGCGGCCGCGGAAAGACTTGCACCCCAGAGGACACAGAGAACGCAGAGGAATCTCATGATTACTTCGATGCGCCCAGCCGCCTTTGCCGCACAACCTCATACAGCACCACGCCCGCCGCCACCGATACATTCAGCGACGGCACTTTCCCCAGCATGGGAATCGACACCAGAAAATCGCAGTGCCGGCGCACCAGATCGTGCACGCCCTTGCCTTCGGCTCCGAGAACAATGGCGCAGTGCATCTTGTAGTCGACCGCGTCGTAAGTCTGCTCGCCGCGCTCGTCCAATCCTACGACCCACAGACCTTTCTCCTTCAATTCTTCGAGCGCCCGCGATATGTTCGTGACTTTGGCGATCGGAAGATGCTCGCTCGCTCCGGCAGAAACCTTCGCCACCGCCGCTGTGACGGCTGCCGAACGGCGCTCGGGAATCACCACCCCGTCGGCTCCGGCAGCGTCGGCCGTGCGCAGAATTGCTCCCAGGTTGTGCGGATCTTCGACGCCATCGAGTACGACGATCAGCGACTGCTCGCCGCGACGCGACGCCACCATGTCATCGAGATCGCTATATTGCTTTGCCGAGGTTGCCGCGACTAGTCCCTGATGCGCGGCGTTGCCGGCAAGTTCATCTAGTTCCACGCGCGACAGTACGCGCACCGGAACGCCGATTTTGCGGCACTCGTCGATCGCGCGCTTCAAGCGGATATCGTTCCGCTCCTTAGCGACCGCGACCCACTCGAAGTTGCGCCCGCGCGCCTTGAGCGCTTCCGTGACCGTATTGATTCCGTAGAGAATGTTCACGGCGATTAGTGTACCGCGTGTGGGCGCGGAACTCCTCGGCAGGCTGCTAGACTGAGGGGTTCGGGAGGCTCCCGTGAGCAACGTGTATATCCTCTCCGCCGTCCGCACACCCATCGGCAAGTTTGGAGGCTCGCTCGCCTCGCTCTCCGCCGTCGATCTGGGCATCGTCGCTGCGAAGGCCGCGCTGGAGCGCGCCGGAGTGCAGCCGCAGCAGGTGGAAGAGACGATCTTCGGCAACGCGCGGCAAGCTGGGGGCGGTCCCAATCCCGCACGACAGATTTCCATTCGCAGCGGCATTCCCCAGGAGGTTCCCGCCTACACGGTGAATAAGGCGTGCGCGTCAGGCATCAAGTCCATCGCGCTGGCGTTTCAGGAAATCGCTACCGGCAACCTCGATTGCGCGCTGGCGGGCGGAACAGAATCGATGTCGCGGCTTCCTTATTACCTCGAGGGCGCGCGCTTTGGATATCGGCTCGGCAATCAGGATCTAGTCGATGGCATGTATCGCGATGGATTTTTCTGTCCGATGGCGAAAATGCTGATGGGTGAGACGGCTGAGGTTCTCGCAGCGCAGTATAAGATCACGCGCGGGGAGCAGGATCAGTTCGCGTTGGTGTCGCAACAGCGCGCGGCGGCGGCACAATCCGGCGGACGCTTTGAGGCCGAAATCGCTCCCGTCACCATCGAGAGCAAGAAGGGCGCAACCGTTTTCTCACGCGACGAACATCTATTTCTCGACGCAACGATCGAGAAGATGGCCAAACTGGCTCCGGTGTTTTCCAAGGGCGGAACAACTACCGGCACGATCACTGCCGGAAACTCTTCCGGCATCACCGATGGCGCGGCGGCGGTGGTCGTGGCGAGTGAGAAGTTTATTCAGCAGAACAATCTCAAACCGCTAGCGCGAATTCTGGCCGCAACCTCCGCGGGAGTTGACCCGCGCCTCATGGGCATCGGTCCGGTGCCCGCCATTCGCAAACTGGAGGAGAAACACGGCTTCAAGCTCAGCGACTTCGACCTGGTTGAACTCAACGAGGCCTTCGCCGCCCAGGTGCTGGCGTGCGACCGCGAGTTGCATTTCGATCGCGAACGGCTCAACGTCAACGGCGGCGCGATTGCGCTCGGCCATCCCATCGGTTGCACGGGGACGCGCATCACGGTGACGCTGCTCCACGAAATGCTCAAGCGCAAGGCGCGACGCGGACTGGCCACGCTCTGCGTCAGCGGCGGCATGGGCATGGCGCTGGCCGTCGAGAGCTGTTTGTAGAGGATTGCGACTAGCGGCCTGCCCTCCGCGGTAGCTATACTTATCACTACGAATATGGCAATCGCTGCCGCAACTAGCAGTTTCACCGGCTCGGCTCGGAGTCCTATGCCACTTTCAGCGGTCATTGTCGACGACGAACAGCTGGCGCGCGACGAACTGGCCTACCTCCTCAAGAACCTGGGCGACGTGAATGTGGTCGCGCAGGGCAAGAACGGACTGGAAGCGATCAACTTAATCCGCGAGCATAACCCCGACCTGGTGTTTCTCGACGTGCAGATGCCTGGGCTGGACGGTTTTGGCGTCATCAAGAAGCTGCTCGACCGCAAGGTTCCCCTCCCTAAGATTGTCTTTGCGACCGCCTTCGATCAATACGCGGTGAAGGCGTTCGAGGTAAACGCGGTGGATTACATTCTTAAGCCATTCGATAAGAAGCGCGTGGCGCAATCCATCGAAAAGGCACGGACCAAGATCGAGGCGGGCGCCGGATCGGAAGAAAAATTCGAAACCCTGGTGCGGATGCTGGAATCGCAAAAGCCCCAGACAGGAAAGACGGCGAAGATTCTCATCAAGGCGGCAGGCAGGTTGTTCCTGACCGATCCCAAGGATATCTGCTACGCCACCATCGAAGACGGCGTGATCACGGTGGCCACCAGCGGCCATGCTGGCATGGAAGGCCAGTCCAACTGCCGCACGCTGGAGGAGTTGTTCGATAATCTCGATCCCAATCTGTTCTGGCGGGCGCACCGGTCGTTTCTGGTCAACATCAATCACATCCGCGAAGTCGTACCCTGGTTCAAAAGTTCCTACCAGTTGCGCATGGACGACAAGAAACAGACCGAGATTCCGGTAAGCCGCGCCCAGACCCGCCGCCTGCGGGAACTGTTCAACCTGTAAATCCAGTTCCCGGTTGCCAGTTCCAAGTCACCGCTCGCTACGCCGTTCGCGCGGGAACCGAGAACAAAAAAGAGGCGGGCGCAGAGACTGCTTCGCCCGCCCCGGGGAGGATTCTCTCAGGCCGCAATCGCTTGCAGTGCGATCCGGTTGGGAATTACCAGCGTCGTCCCTTCAAGCCGGATCAAGTCTTTCCGCTTCATATCGCTCAATAGGCGGGTTACCGTTTCTCGCGACGAGCCAATCATCTGCGCAATTTCTTCGTGGGTGAATTCCGTGGGTACGCGGAGCTCCCGGTTGCGGGGTTCGTCCGAAACCCAGGAAAGCAGCAGCCGGGCAAGCTTTTCCGTGGAACTGCGGGCGAGCAGCAGATCGTGCACATCGTCGAACGCGGACGATATCTCGCGGGAGAGCATGGTGGCACACGCAAACGCAGCGTGACTATCCTGTGCGATCAAGCGCAGAAAGCTGTCGCGCTCGACGAACTTGATCTGGCAAAGCTCGATGGTCGTGACCGTAATCAGCGAGGGCCCCCCGGAAACGACCGCGCTCAGCCCCAGCACCTGGCGGTCTCCGGCAATCTTCAGAATAATCGTCTTGCCATCGCGAGCCACGACCGAGAGCTTGGAGCGGCCGGAACATGCGATGTAGACGCCGCGCGGGACTTCGCCCTCCGTCATCAAGGTGGCGTTCGGGGGATATAAGGTCAGGTGCCCCATCGCGTTAAACGCATTCATCAAGGGCTGGGGCAAATTGCAGAAGTCGCAAGTGCGCCTGAGGGTGCAGTTCAGGCAGTCGTTCGGAATTGCAAAGCGCCGGAGAAAAGCCATGGCAAACTCCTGCTGGTCCGCAAAATTTGGCTGGGCGGAATCTTGCGCCGGGGGAGCGGGAATGCGCCTCGTAGAGAAACGGTGCACGCCTGTTGCCACACGGCAAACATGGACTAAGTGGTTGGGACTATGCTGGCTAGCACTTGTCGAAACGGGAAGCGCTTAAAAAACATGCCGGAGAGCTGGCCCCGGCTGCCGACAATCCGGCACTGCCTAACCCAGATAATCCGTGCGTGAGATTCCCAGCCGCTGCATCTTGTACTGCAGCGTAGTGCGCTTGAGTCCGAGCCGCGCGGCCGCCCCCGACGGACCCGAGAGGGCTCCCCTGGTCTGGCGCAGAATATCGATGATGTGCTCGCGTTCCTTGGTGCGCAGCGTACCGTCGAAATCGGAAGGCGGCCGCGAGATTCCCTCGCGCAACTCGCCGAACAGCGGGGCCAAACGATTGCCTTCCGTCAAAATCACCGAGCGCTCGATGAAATTCTCCAGCTCACGGATGTTCCCCGGCCATCTCCAGCCCATCATGGCTGCAATCGCTTCCTCGGGAATGACGTCGATCTTCTTGTGCAGACGTACCGCGCATTTTTCGACGAAATGGTGCACCAGCATGGGAATGTCCTCGCTCCGGTCGCGCAGCGGCGGTAAATGCAGGGGAAACACGTGTAGACGGTAGAACAAGTCGCCACGGAATTCCTTCTCTTCCACCGCGCGCGCCAGATCACGATTGGTGGCGGCGATCAGCCGCACGTCCACCCGGATCGTTTTCGTTCCTCCCAGACGTTCGAACTCCTGGTCCTGCAAAACGCGCAGCAACTTGGGCTGGATCTCGAGCGGAATATCTCCAATCTCGTCCAGCAGCAACGTGCCCTTATCCGCTAGTTCCAGCCGGCCGATCTTCTGGCTCACCGCTCCGGTAAACGCTCCCTTCTCGTGGCCGAACAGCTCGCTCTCCAGAAGCCCGGTGGGAATGGCGGCGCAGTTTACCTTAATGAAACTCCGCTCCTGGCGCCGGCTCATGCTGTGAATGATGCGGGCGATGCGTTCTTTGCCGGTCCCGGTTTCGCCGGTAATGAGGACGGTGGAATCGGTATCGGCAACAATGGCGGCATAGTCCAGCACGCGTTTCAACGCCGGGCTGGCGCCGATGATGTCGTCAGGCTGGTTCGCGCTCCGGATTTCGTTCTCCAGATAGCGCTTCTCCTGGGCCAGCCGTTCCTGGAGTTGTGCGATCTTGCGATAGGCATGCGCATTTCGGAGCGCCGCCGCGATCTGATTGGCGACTTGCTGCAGGTACTCAACTTCCGGTGCGCCAAAAGCGTTCTCGGTCAAGCTGCTCGGATTCAGCGCTCCCCAAACTTGATCGTCTGCAATCAGTGGCACACTGCAAATCGACTGAACTCCCGCTTCACGCATGGCTTTCGCCAAGCAGCCTTTCATGTCGCGGAGATCGGCTGCGGTGAAGAAGGCCACCTTTCGTGTCCGGACCGCCCGTGCCGATAGTTCTTCCTCGATCGGAACCATTTTCCCGTGGTTGAGCAGTGACTCCCATTCCAGAGCGTCCCCATAGACGTACACGCTCTTGCCATCGTCATCCAGCACCGACAGCACGGCCCGGTCGTAGCGCGCGATGCCTCGCAGGTTCAACAGAATGGCAGGCAGCAGTTTTTCCACTTCGAAGGTGGAACTTAGATCGCGGCTGATCTCGGCCAGGCTCTGCTGCTCCTCAAAGATGCGGTAGTATTTCTCCTTCTCCAGCACCAGCGCTCCCATGAGCGCGACGCGAGACAAAAATTCAATGTCTTCTTCTCCCAAGGCCGCCTCAGGGACACCCTTGCCCACGCCCAGTGCTCCAAAACGTTCCGCGGGCGTACTCATGGGGATGGCGGTGTAGGATCGCACGCCGTGGTTCAGCAATACCGGCACGAAACCGGGAAAGCGCCGCTCGCGCTCGGTGTCGAGAATGGCGACCGGCTCCTGATGTTTCCATGCCAACCCGGTGGCCGCTTCGTCCACAGGAAACTTCTCGAACTCTCCACTCTCCTCGTTCTTTTTCCAGTAATGCGTCAACATGCAATTCTGGCTCGGATCGTAAAGGGACAGATTCAGAAGTTCGCTTCCCGTCAGGCTCAGCACGGGAGCCGCCAACTCCCGGAATACCTCGGGCAGGCTCTTGGTTCGAGCCACCAGGTCGGTGATCTCCATCAGCAATCGATATCGGTGGTGTTCGGGCGCTGGATCTCCCTCGAATGTGACTCTGTTTGCCGACACGCAGCACGCCTCCCGCACCCGTCAAGGTGGAATTCTTCCGGCAGTTCTCTTGCAGGGACTGGGGGATCCTCGCAGCTCGCCGAACTGCGGGACTACATCACGCCGCAGGCGTTGGTTCCTAACTTGGAAACCAACCTTTTCTCCCCGGACGGGGAGCCCCCCTCAGGTCTGCGACGCCGTTCTCCCGGATTCGTGCCTTCCGGGCGAACCCATTTTTACTACTACCCCCGGTCACATTCAAGTATTTTCTTGATACCTTCCAAGGACTTCGAGGTAAGATTCCCCGAATGGCACGCGGCTGGGAAAGCAAATCCGTAGAGCAACAACAAGCGGAGGTATCGGAGAACCGGAAAGCCGCTCACGCCCGGCTCTCGCCCGCGCTCTCGCCTGAAGACCAGCAACGCAACCGGAAACGGGACGGCCTGCGTCTTTCCCGCGAACGCCTCGCGCAACAACTACAGGCCGCCAGCAGCCCGCGCCACCGCCAGATGCTGCAGCAAGCCATCGCGGAGCTAGATAGTCAACTATCCTCTTTTGAGTAAGTTAGAGTCTCGATCACACGAAAGTGAGTGGCCTGATCGCATAGCCCCTATAACGAAAACCTCGGTCCCGTTCTCCGCCACCTGACGTATAATTGATGAGCTGATGAAAGCCTACGTTTACGTTTCCTTGAAGAAGAGCGTTCTGGATCCGCAGGGTAAGACCATCCACGGCGCCCTTACGAAAATCGGCTACAAAAGTCTGCACGATGTAAGGCAAGGAAAGTATTTCGAGATTACGCTGAACGGCGGCATCTCAAAGGATGAGGCGCAAGCCGAAGTAGAGCGCATGGCACGCGAAGTCCTAACGAACCCGGTTATTGAAGAGTTTCGCTTCTCCCTCGAAGAGTAGCAGGTTGTAGAAACGCCAGGCTTCGTATCGGGGTATCGCTGTAGCGATGCCCGAAGCCGGTCCCCCCACCGAATCATTCGCCAAGGAGCCAATATCCAATGTGCGGCATCGTGGGATATGTGGGAAAGAAGCAGGTCGTCCCCGTCATCATTGAGGGCCTGAGAAAGCTGGAGTATCGCGGCTACGACTCGGCGGGAATCGCCGTGGCCGGAAACGGAGCCGGCCTGCAGATCCGCCGCGCCGAGGGCAAGCTGCGCAACCTGGAAGAAGCGCTCCGCCTCAAGCCGCTCGACGGCACCTACGGCATCGGACACACACGCTGGGCCACGCATGGCCGCCCCACTGAAGAAAACGCCCATCCCCATCGCGACTGCACCGGCAGAATCGTGGTGGTGCACAACGGCATTGTCGAGAACTATCTCTCGCTCAAGAAGAAGCTGATCGCCGAAGGCCACAAGTTCTCCACCGAAACCGACACGGAGATCATCGCCCACCTGATCGAGAAGCACTACCTGCAAACCGGGAACGGCCGGCCAGCTTCGTCATTGAAGCTCGAAGAAGCCGTGCGCCAGGCGGTCAAGGAACTTACCGGCGTGTTCGCGCTGGTGGTGATTGCGGTCGACGATCCGAACAAGATTGTGGCCGCGCGCAATGGACCGCCCGTCGTCATCGGCCTCGGCAAGGACGAATATTTCGTCGCCAGCGACGTGCCCGCACTCCTCGATCACACCCGCGATCTCTTCTTTTTAGGCGATGGCGATCTAGCCATCATCACGCAGGATGGCGTGCGGGTGACCGACTTTGACGGCAAGCCGATCGAGCGCAAGGCGCAGCGCATCACCTGGGATCCGATCATGGCGGAGAAGGGCGGCTTCAAACACTTCATGCTCAAGGAAATCTATGAGCAGCCCCGCACCGTCCGCGACACCACGCTCGGCCGCGTCTCGCAGGATACCGGCGCCATCTTCCTCGACGAAATGCAGGTCACGGAAGCCGAGTTCAAGGCGCTGAAGAAGATCAATATCGCCGCCTGCGGCACCAGTTGGCACGCCGGACTGGCAGGCAAGTTCATGATCGAGAATCTCGCCCGTGTTCCGGTCGAAGTCGATTACGCCAGCGAATGGCGCTATCGCGATCCGATCCTCGGACCCGATACGATGACCATGCTGATTTCGCAGTCTGGTGAAACAGCGGACACCATCGCCGCTCAGCGCGAAGCCAAGGCTAAAGGCTCGAAAACGCTCGCCATCTGCAACGTGGTCGGCTCCATGATCACGCGCGAAGCCGTGGGCACCGTCTACACGCACGCGGGCCCGGAAATCGGCGTGGCTTCAACCAAGGCGTTCACCGGACAACTCACCGCTCTTTATTTGTTCGCTCTCTATCTGGCACAGGCGCGCGGCGCCATGACGCCGGAACAAGCCAAGGCCGCCGTGCAAGAACTGACGCGCATCCCGGGCAAGCTGGAACAGATTCTCACCCACGATGAAGCTTGCGACGAACTGGCGAAGACCTATGTCCGCGCGCAGGACTTTCTGTTTCTCGGACGAGGCATCCACTATCCCATCGCGCTCGAAGGCGCGCTCAAGCTCAAGGAGATTTCCTACATTCACGCTGAAGGGTATCCGGCGGGAGAGATGAAGCACGGCCCGAATGCGCTGATCGACGAAAATCTGCCCGTAGTCATCATCGCCACGCGCGACGTGACCAGCCCGCAGTCAATGGTCCGTTACGAAAAAACGATGTCGAACCTGAAAGAAGTGAAAGCTCGTTCCGGCATCGTGATCGCGCTCGCTACCGAAGGCGACAAGGAAATCGCCGAGGAAGCCGATCACGTTCTCTTCGTTCCACCCGCGCCGGATGAATTGTCGGCGATTCTGGAAATCGTCCCGCTGCAACTGCTCGCCTACCACATCGCCGTGCGCCGTGGCTGCGACGTCGATCAGCCGAGGAATCTGGCTAAATCGGTGACGGTGGAGTAGAGATTCGCTCCAATCCTCTCGCAGGCGGCAACGACCATTCCGCACTCAACGAGTGAAACCGGGATTTTTCGCCAACTAGGTCACCAGTAGCTTTCTGTGTCGGCCAGCTTGCATGTAGCAACCATCGTGCGGAGTTGCTCTAAAGTCTTTGCGCTTTCTCCTACCCCGCAGCCCCACACGAAGCGTGCATCTCCATGAAAATCCGCCTTGAACGCCACTACGTAATAGCTGTGCGCGAGACCTCCACGTTCGTAATGCAAAAACCAGTCATCACCTTGTACTCCCGCAAATACGAGGCGTCTCCAAGGTAGCCTTCGGTAGGTTCCTTCATCGGTGACCTGAAATGCCTGTCCGGGATTCGCCATTTCAAACGATGTTTGGCGGGTCATAGTGGAAAACGCTTTTTTGACGTTGGCCGGAATGTCTTCCGTATTCGATACAACTTTGAATTGTCCATCGAGAATGTGTCCCCTCTCCGTTGATGAGGACTGTTGCTGGTGTGCGGCAGTATGCTTCACCACAACGTGTGAAGCCGATTCGATGCAGACCAATTGCATCGCGCCTTGTCGCTGCGGTGTAAAGGGGCAAACCTCGAAGTCGGCATAAACATCGTCATCGGGAGAAACCTTCAACGTGCGCGGCCAAATCGGGTCATCAGCATCATCTATTCTCGGCCCAGCTGTCACACCGAGCATGCGCTTCGTTCCAATCGACCAGAGGTACAGACGAACGCTATCAGCCCCTATTGAGAGCCTACCGTGGACTGAATAGCAGGCAGCTACCACGTTTGGGTTTCCCTTGCATTTTGTAGGTGCAGCCAGTGCAGGGAGGGTAGCAGTAAGCACTAACAATGAAAGAAAACGGTGTTTCATGGGAGCAGCATACGCCCTCGGCGGCGCTAGCTCCAACTCAACCTCTGCTATCAGCGTTTACACTCATCATGCCTACAGTTTGCGGGGCACTGAGGACTGGCAACCGTCACCAGATCGTCCTTACCACCTTCGCCCGCCGAATCTCCCGGTCCGCCGTGACCAGACTCATCCCTTCCACCAGCGCCGTCGCCCCAATCACCCGGTCCGCCGGATCTTTCGGATAGCCCGCAGGCAACGTCAGCGTGCGCGCACAGGCGCGAGCGCTGATCGGCAGCACCACGAAACGCTCTTCTACGTCTTTCAAGAAAGACTCCAAACTCATAGTGAGGGAGATTCGCCCGTTTAGGTTAGCGGTCGCAATCTCCAGCAGAGAGATCCCGCAAATAGCCAAGCCGCTCCCGTTCCGGCGGGCATCAGCGATGGCTGCGTGGGCTGCCTTCGACAACCGGTCCGGGTCAGACAGCAGCCAAACCACAACGTGCGTGTCTAGCAGGATCAATAAAGATCTCCCCATTCCTCAGGCGAGAGTATCGGTCCCACAATATCGCCGAGAATTTTCACCTTGCCTCTATAGAAGCCAAAAATATCATCCTTCTCCGCGTCCGCCGGAACCAGTTTCACTACCGGCTTGCCGCGCTTGGTGATCACAACTGCCTCGCGCTTCGCCTGCACTTCGTCCATCACCGCCAGGCAACGCGCCTTAAAGGAACCCGCAGCCATCGTTTTCATGCTGTACCTCTTATGGTCATTATACCATGGTCATATGGTCAGATTGGAAACGGTTGCTACCGGCTGCTGGGCACCGCATTCATCCGCAACACATCGTCCTGATCCGCATCCTGCGCTTTGATTCCAACTGCGTCCAATTGACGTGCCACGGGCTGCACCACCTGCAGAACCCGCGCCAGGGTTTGGCCGATCGCTTCTTTGTCGCTGTTCTCCGGACCGCGACGCTCAATCATGCTCTCAAGAAAAGTTTTCGGCCGTGGATAGACCACGACCCTCACATCGTCGCTCTCGGGAACTCCCGCCGCTTTCTTCGCCAGCTTCAGCGCTGTATCGTAGCCGCCGAGTTCATCGACCAGGCCAAGGTTTTTCGCATCTTCGCCCGACCAGATTCTTCCCTTCGCAATCTCCAGCACTTTTTCTTTTGGCAGTTTGCGACCATCGGCGACCTTGCTGGTGAAATCCACATACACGCGGTCGAGCCACGCCTGGAATCGCGCCCATTCGGCGGGCGTGTAATCGTGCGTGCCGGTGAACATGGTGGCGTTCTCGCCCTGATGGACTTCATCCCACGACAGCCCGACCTTGTCCCACAGGCCGCTGGTCAGCATCTTCCCGCCCAGTACGCCGATTGACGCCGTAATCGTTCCCGGCTCGGCGACAATCTTGTCGGCCGCCATGGCGACAAAATATCCGCCCGACCCGGCCAGATTCCCCATCGAAACAATCACCGGCTTGCCCGCCTGCCGCGCGCGCACTACTTCGCGCCAGATCGTATCGGAGGCGACATACGAACCGCCCGGACTATCCACGCGAAACAGAATCGCCTTCACGTCCTTATCTTCCGCCGCCGCACGAATCGCCCCCGCCACCGTATCCGACCCCATGTTCTGGCTGCCTTCGACGGGATCGTAATCGCTCTTGCCGCGGGTCACACCGCCGACGCCAAACACCAACGCAACCTTCTTCCCGCGATCATGCGGACGCCCGGCGCGGCTCAGATACTTATCCAGGTAGAGTAGCTCCGCTCCGTCGCCTGCCTGGCTTTTCACCTTGCCGTAGACTTCATCGCGATACGCAACTCCATCCACCAGCTTCGCGTCGACGGCTTCTTTGCCCAGATAAGGTCCCGCATCCACCAGCGCCTGGAATTTCTCCGGCGCGATCTGCCGCGCCTGGCAGATGCCTTCCTTGATCTGGTTGAACCACGACGTCATGATCGCGGTCATCGCCTCTTTGTGCGGGCCAGTGAACTTGGTCTCGGTATAGAAGTTGAGCGCGTTCTTGTATTCGTAACGGTGATCGCCGTGGAAAGTTACTCCGAGCTTCGACAAAGTTCCCTTCACGAAGGGAGACTCCATGATGATGCCCGTCAGTCCGACGTCGCCCGAGGGTTGAAGATAGATGTGGTCGAACGCCGTCGCCAGATAGTAAGCGCCGTTGCCTGGACCAAACTCACCGAAAGTTTCCGAGTAAGCGACGGCAAATTTCTTGTGCGCGCGGAATCTTTGGACAGCATCGCGAATTTCCTGTGTCTGCGCCATTCCCATCGGAGCCGCGCCGATTTTCGCAATCAGGCCGACAACGCGATCGTCGTTGGCTCCGCGGTCGAGCGCATCCACCACATCGCGCAGCGTCTGCTTTTCGTTCAACATCAGCTGCGCTGCCGGCGTGGTGGGAGCGTCTTCCAGAAACGTCTGCTCGAAGTTGGCTTCGAGAATCGTCCTGGAGGGCACTCTGCCCTTCGACCCAATCACGAACACCAGCATGATGACCATCCCGATGAGCCAGAGAGCGCCGAGGATGGCAAGGAAACGGACGATAAGCTTGGACATGGCTTGCTCCTTTGGTAAGAAAGAGCAGTCTAACCAAGTGCTGGGCTTGGGCGCTACAAAGGTAGTCCTTCCGCTGGCGCAGAGGGGGCTCTGTGATGGCGCACAGAGGTCGAATGGGAAAAGGGCGCTGCCGCTCAAAGCAGAGCCTACGGTCTACGCTGAGCGTAACTCAGCTGCGAGGCGCTGTAATCGCTCCCTCGGCCGCCGACCTTACCAGCGCTGCGTACTTAGCGAAGACGCCGGTTTTGTAGCGGGGCTCAGGAGCTTTCCATTCCGCCATGCGACGCGCGATCTCGGCGTCGGAAATTTCCAGTTCCAGCTTGCGGCTTTTGGTGTCAATGGTGATCTTGTCGCCTTCGCGAATCGCCGCGATGGGGCCGCCCAGCGCCGCTTCTGGAGCGACATGGCCAACCATCAGGCCACGGGTTGCGCCGCTGAAGCGTCCGTCGGTGATCAGGGCCACGCTTTCGCCCAGACCTTCGCCGACGATCGCGGCGGTCACGCTCAGCATTTCTCTCATGCCGGGTCCGCCTTTGGGGCCTTCGTAGCGGATCACGACCACATCCCCGGCTTTGATTTGCTTGCTGGTCACGGCTTGCATAGCGGCTTCTTCGGAATCGAAGACTCGCGCCGGGCCGGTGTGCGAGCCGCGCTCGTGACCGCTCATTTTCACCACTCCACCGCCGGGGGCCAGGTTGCCTTTCAGAATCACGAGGCCGCCGGTGTTTTTCAAAGGCTTGCTCAGCGGAGCGATCACCGCTTGTCCGGGAGTTTCTTTTGCTTTGCTGGCTTCTTCGGCGAATGTCTTTCCCGTGACCGTGATCGCGGAGCCATTCACGTGCTTGCCCTCAAGCAGACGCTGGGCGATCAGTTGAATTCCTCCGGCAGCGTCAACGTCAGCCGCCACGTATTTTCCGGCAGGCTTCAGATCGGCCAGCAGCGGAGTGCGCTCGCTGACGCGCTGAAAATCGTCAATATCAAGCGGCAGTCCCATTTCGTGCGAGATGGCCAGCAAATGAAGGACGGCGTTGGTCGAGCCGCCTGTCGTGGCCACGCCTGCAATCGCGTTCTCAAACGCCGCGTGGGTCAGAATATCGCTGGGACGAATCCCCAGCTTCAGAAGATTCATGACCACTTCGCCGCAGCGGAACGAGACTTCGTCCTTGCGCGGATCCATAGCCGGAATTCCGTTGAAGCCCATGGGCGAGAGGCCGATGAACTCCATCACGGTGGACATAGTATTTGCCGTGTACTGGCCGCCGCACGCGCCCGCGCCCGGACACGCCACATTTTCCAGCGCCAGCAGGTCGGCGTCGCTCATCTTGCCCGCCGCATTCGCGCCCACAGCCTCGAACACATCCTGAATGGTGACGTCTTTGCCCTTGTATTTGCCGGGGGCGATCGTTCCGCCGTAAAGCACCAGGCCGGGCAGATTCATGCGCGCTAGCGCCATGGCAGCGGCGGGAATCGTCTTGTCGCATCCGACGATGCAGACGGCGGCGTCGAAAAGCTGTCCGCGGCAGACCAGTTCGATGGAGTCGGCAATCACCTCGCGGCTCACCAGCGACGCCTTCATGCCTTCGGTGCCCATGGTCTCGCCATCGGAGATGGCGATGGTGTTGAACTCCATGGGTGTGCCGCCGGCGGCGCGGATGCCTTCTTTCACCTTGGCCGAAAGCCGCCGCAGGTGGAAGTTGCAGGGCATGGTCTCGATCCAGGTGTTGGCGACGGCAATCAGCGGCTTCGCGAGATCGTCGTCAGTGAATCCTATGGATTTGTACATGGCGCGCGCTGGAGCCTGGTCGCGCCCGTCAGTGATAAAGCGACTTTGATGTTTGAGGTCGATGCTCATGGGAGTAATGCGAACAGTGTAGCTGAATCGCAAGAAATCGGGTCATCGGGTGGTCGGGTGACCGGCTCATCTGAGTACAAACGCCTTTGACTTTCAATGACCCGATGGCCCGATCACCCGATTTTCTTGTAACTTCTAGGCGTTGACCACTTTCGGCCCTGTGGGTTTGGACTCGGCCGCTTTCTTCTTATCCGTGGGCAGCCACGACATCATGGCCCGTAACTGCTCGCCGACTTTTTCAATCGGATGCTGCTTTGCTGCTTCGCGCAGCTTGGCAAACTTCTTGCCGCCCTTCTTGTTCTCCTTAATCCATTCCTCGGCGAATTTTCCGCTCTGGATTTGCTTCAGCACTTTTTTCATCGCCTTGCGGGTATCGTCTCCAACAACTACTTCGCCGCGGGTGAGGTCGCCGTATTCGGCCGTGTTCGAAATGGAATAGCGCATCCGGCTGAGACCGCCTTCGTAGATGAGGTCGACGATAAGCTTCATTTCGTGCACGCACTCGAAGTAGGCGATCTCGGGAGCGTAACCGGCCGCCACCAGCGTCTCAAAGCCCTTCTGCATGAGTGAAGTCAATCCGCCGCAGAGCACGGCCTGCTCGCCGAACAGATCGCTCTCGGTTTCTTCCTTGAAAGTGGTCTGCAGCACTCCAGCGCGCGTAGAGCCGATGCCGTGCGCATAGCAGAGCGCGAATTCATGCGCACGCTTGCTGGCGTCCTGATGGATGGCCAGCAGCGCGGGCACGCCTCCGCCCTGCGCATACACGCGCCGCAGCAAGTGGCCCGGGCTCTTCGGAGCAATCATGACCACGTCCACATCTTTGGGCGGTTTGATGGTCTTGAAGTGAATCGAGAAGCCGTGCGAGAAGCCGAGAATCTTGCCTTTGCGCAGATGCGGCTTGATGGCCTCTTCGTAGAAATCGGCCTGGGTCTCATCGGGCGTAAGAATCTGGATCCAGTCGGCGCGCTTGGCGGCTTCCGCCGGAGCCACGACGGTCATGCCATCGGCGATCGCCTGTTTGGCCGAACCACGCTCGGGATCGAGCCCGATAATCACGTTGTATCCGCTGTCACGAAGATTCTGCGCCTGCGCGTGTCCCTGGGAACCATACCCGAAAACGGCAATGGTCTTATCCTTCAGCGCGGAAGGATTGGCATCGTTTTGATAAAACACTGTGGCCACTGGAAAACTCCTTATTCATCTATGCTGGCTGAAATGCTGAAACGCCTTAGAAGGCAATAAACCGACCAATCGGTCGGTTTAAGAGATGCTACCCACCTGAGCCTCCCGGTGTCAACCGCGGATTCCCTCGGTGTCTATTCTAGACCGCCATCGGTTGGCATGAAGTTTAAAACTCGAAGTACGCTCCAGCGCGCGTGGGATGCACGCCGTCGGTTCCGGTAGCTGGGAGCATGCCTTCTTCAACGCCATGCAGGTTTTCCCAGGCGGCCTCGGTGAGGGCCGGGTCGGCGCCAACAATGTCGCGGATCATTTGCCAGGCCGCAAGATTCAGCGCGCCCTCCGGCGCAGGACCCATGGCCAGCGAAACCGAGCACTGCGGACAGAAGCAGATTCGCTGCGCCGAGGATTTCTGGCGCGGCCTCACGCCCACGGTCTGCGCAAACAAGTACACGGCTACCGATTTCTGTCCGGCCTCGATCTCTCGACTACAGCGCAGGCAATACAAGTTTTCCAAGAGTTCCGTCCCCGGTGGTCACTAATCTATCCTCGCTACTTTCTCGAAGACACAGCCAGTGGCACAAGTATGTAGAGGGATTCCCATCGTTGTGCGCAGCGTACCAAGCTGTGCTCTAGCCAGACGCGGATCGCATCGCGCACACTCTAGTCTCATGGGCGCCAATCCGTCCGTAAGCTTCTTGCGGCCCTCGCGACTTCCGAAAAGACGCCAGCAGGTCGCCGCCGTCTGTTATCGCGTCGGCAAACGCGGCATAGAATTCCTATTGGTTCAGACCCGCAGCGGACGTTGGATTTTCCCCAAAGGCGGCGTCGAACCTGGCCTTACCTACGCTCAGTCCGCTGCCCTCGAAGCTTTTGAAGAGGCTGGCGTTCACGGCCGGATAGAAGCAGTTCCCTTCGCCCGCTATTTTCGCCGCCCGCGCAGCATCGCAACCGCGAAGCAACGCGAGCGGGCCTCCGCTGCCCAATTGGCCCTGCCTGAGCTTGCCGTCGCGGCACACCTTTGCGAGGTCTCTCACCTCGAGCCGCCGCAGGAGTCGAATCGCCGCCCCACCTGGTTTTCCGCTGAGAAAGCAAAGCAACGTCTAGTCCAGGATAGAGCGCCGGAATTCGGCGCCGAACTCGTTCGCGTCGTCGATCGTGCCGCGGCCCGCATCCGGCGATTACAGGCAGGTTCCGCGCACCCGCTGATTCACGCCCAGCCTGGTCAGAGCAAGCTTGTTCACGCGAGAAAAGACGCGTTGCAAGAAGTTCCCTTCGATGCCTTCGAAGTCGCAAGACGGCGTGGCGTATCGTGGTCCGCCGCGTACGCACGCTACATTGGCCGTGCATACCTGGGACCGCGGTCTTCCGCCAGCCCTCCACTTGGATCCAACCGGCCCACGCTGCGATTAGGGAACGGAACCGTCTCCGGCGCGCTGCAAAAGGTGCAATTCATCGACGCGGTCCGTCCCGCCAACGGAGCCAGATCCCGAGCGAAATCTGCTAGGAGTCGCCAAGACTAGTCTCCTAGCGCCATCCAAACCACCCGCGACATTCGCCGGTGGAGCAAATACCCATTCCGCGATACCATCTCTGGTGATGCTCCGCGAAGCGATCCTCGACCCTCGGCAAGAACCCCGGCAGGAACCTCGCCAGGAAATTCTGCGCACCGCCGCCCGCCTCTTTCAACAGCAGGGATACGATGCCACTTCGATGAACGATGTCGCCGCCGCGCTCAAGCTTTCGAAGGGCGGTCTCTATCATCACTTCCAGTCCAAAGACGAAATCCTGTTCCACATCATGTCGCACGCCATGCAGATCACCGAGGACCAGGTCATCAACGTGGTGCGCCGCATCGATGGCACCCGCCCGGACGGGACCCGCGTAGACGTGGCGGAAGAGCGTCTGCGCACGCTGATCCGGCTGCACATTCAGGTTGTGCTCAGCCCCGAGGACCGTGAGATCACGGTCATGCTGCACGAAAACCATCCGCTGCCGCCGGCGTTGCGGCGCAAGATTAATGGCCGTAAGAAGGATTATCTGCACTTTGTCGAGCACCTCATTGCCGATGTTCAGCGCGAAGCCCAGCGTAAGCGCAATTCCCAATCGACAGTCACGCCGCGCGCAGCCGCCTTTGCGCTGGTCGGCATGATCAACTGGATCTATCAGTGGTACAAGCCCGACGGCCCGCTCACCGGCGAGGCGCTGGTGCAGCAATATACGGATATCTTTTTCCACGGCGCGGTCGGATAGTTCCCGGTTCCCGTTCTCCAGATTCCCCACAGTTTCGCCACCGACTCGCCTGCCAGTGCAGCCCCGCGCTTCAATGCCGCTTTTTACATCTTCTTGACAACTCCCCAGGGGGCGCGCTGTTACCCTGCCGCTCAGACTGTGGGAAACGATTTCCCCGTTCATAGCCGCAAAGCGAGGTATTGACGATGAAGTACCCGATGAAGACCACGCTGTATAGATTTATGCTCTCCGTCTTTTGGATCGGCGCATGTGCCGCGCTGCTGACAACGAGTGCAGCCGCGCAATGGCTGACGCACTCGCATGACGAGCAGCACACTTCGCTTTCTACCGTCCAATCCCAACCGCTCAGCACGATTCATTGGAATACGCCCGTGGACCTGAATCCGCCCGAGGGCACGATTTACATTCACTACGGCTCTCCGCTGGTGACTGCGGCCAACACGGTCATTGTTCCCGTGAAGACGGGGACGAACAGCTTCCGCGTCGACGCGCGCAACGGCGCCACTGGCGACCTGCTCTGGACTGAAAAAACCGGCTGGCAAGCCCCGGAGGCAAGCTTCGTCCCCGGCATGGGGCCGACGATTTCCGGCACACGGCTTTTCATTCCCGACATCGCCGGGCGGGTACTGGTGCGGCATAATCCCGATGAAGCCAAAGGGTCGCTCACTCATCTTTACTTCTATGGCGCAAAGAATTACGAGAAAGATCCCACTACCTATCAGCAGAACGTGCAGATCAACACGCCGCTGACCACCGACACCAAGGGGAATCTCTACTTTGGATTTCTGGCGCTCGGCACCACGCCGCTCAATCTTCAAAGCGGCATCGCGCGGATTGCTCCGAACGGCACGGGAACCTGGATCTCAGCCGCAACCGCCAGCGGAGACACGTCGATTACGCAGGTCGCCATGAGCGCCGCCCCGGCGCTCTCGCCCGACGGCAGCCTCCTCTATGTCGCGGTCGACAACGATAGCTACGGGTATCTTCTGGCTCTGGACAGCACGACGCTCGCGCCCGTCAGCCACGTGCTTCTCACCGATCCCGCCTCGGGGCTGGACGCGCAGCTCTACAGTGGCAGTTCCGCCGCGCCGACCGTTGGACCGGATGGCGATGTCTATTTCGGCGTGCTGGAGAATCCCTTCCCCAATCATAACGACCGCGGCTGGCTGCTTCACTACAACAGCGATTTGTCGCAGACCAAGATTCCCGGCAGCTTTGGCTGGGACGACACCGCCTCCATCGTTCCCGCCTCGCTGGTCGCCAGTTATAAAGGCAAGTCGAGCTACCTGCTCATGACGAAGTACAACAACTATGCGGGTATCGGCACAGGGAACGGGCACAACCGCATTGCGATCCTCGATCCGAACGCTACCGAGAAAGATCCGGTCATTCCCACCACGAAGGTGATGAAAGAAGTGATTACGAAGCTCGGGGTCACGCCAGACCCGGAGTTTCCCAATTTTAAAGGGGCGGTTCGGGAATGGTGCATCAACACAGCCGCCGTCGATCCCTTCACCAAGTCGATCCTCGCCAACAGCGAAGACGGCAAGCTCTACCGCTGGGACTTGACCTCCAACTCGTTTACGGAGGTGATTACGCTTTCCACCGGCATCGGCGAGGCTTACACGCCGACGGTGATCGGTAGCGACGGCACCGCTTACGCCATCAACGACGCCATACTCGATGCCATCGGACACTGACGCTGACGCCGAGCAGGAACCTTGAGAGACGCGGCCTGCCGCGTCTCTCTATGCGTAAAGGGGAACGGGCCGACCCCGCCTCAGCCCATCACTTCGCCGGCACCCAGTACACTTCTTCCCGCAAGTTTTCTTTCGTGAAACCGATGCGCTTCAGGATGCCCTTGCCGTGCTCGACCATCTCCGGATGCCCACAGAGATAGGCAACGCTGGTCGCTCCCGTGCATCCCCACTGGTCGGCGTATTTGCGGATCAGTTCGTCTACACGGCCGACCTCACCCTTCCAACTCTCGTCCTCCCACGGACGGCTGACCGTAAGCACACAGCGAAACCAGGGCGCTTCATTCGCGAAGCTTTCCAGTTCCTCGCGATAGCCGAATTCCCACGATCGACTGGCGCCATTCAGCAGAAACAACTTGTGGTTGCCATCGAACCTGCCTGCTTTCCAGTCCTCGAACAGCGTCCGCACATAGCTCACAAACGGCGCGACACCAGTTACGGTGCTCACCATCAGGTGGTTGGTGCGTTCCGGTTGCGTCGAGTCGAAGGTAAAGCGTCCCTTCGCCGCTTTGCGCACCAGCACTTCATCGCCCAACTGAAGGTCATACAGCGGAGGCGTAGTCTCGCCGTGCGGCACCAGTTCGAAAAAAAATTCCAACTCTTTTTCGTAAGGAGAAGAAGCAATCGAGTACGGACGCTCCAACCGCCGCGCGTCGCGCTCCACCCCAAGCGTGGCATATTGCCCCGGAGCGAAGCTGAACTGCGCCCCCGGATCAAGGCGGATCATCCACAAGTCCGGTGCGAAATCCACGCGCTTGGTAATGCGGGCTCGGTAGTGCTTGTCATCCATAGGGCAGGTCTCAGGTCTTAGGTGTCAGGTCTCAGGGAAACACCGAGCGCTCTTGTCCTCTAAACACCGACCGGTCGGTTGCCGGTGCTATAGACTACCGCAAGTTCTGGATTTTTTGTGCCTATTTTTCAATTTTGGGGCGGGCGGTCTCTATTTCGCTGCCAGCGGTCGAGTCGGATGAGAGGGAAGCGGGCGCTTCGGTTTTCCTGAGACCTGAGACCTAACACCTGAAACCTGAAAAAAGAACAACCCGCAAGCTTTTCAGCCTGCGGGTTGCCCGGTGGACTGTTTGGGATTGACTGAGGTGGTCACTCGCGTGGCCCCTCGCTCTCTCCGGTTCCGGACACGGCGTGTGTCCGGCGGATCAGCCCATACTCACGGATGGTTTGCGAGAGATTGTCCCCGATTCCCCCGACCAAAGGTTCCTCGAGAACTCCGCTTAGAGCAACCGCCCTAAGACTCAGCCACCTCACCTGGTCTTGTACTGGTACTGCAACTATGACTATCAGAACTTGTCATCCGACCACCTCCTTTCCGGTGTAACGGCAGAGTACAAAAAAGCCGACGCGGCGTCAACGGCACGGAAGAGGTGTGCCGGGTGAATTAACAGTTCTCAGTTTGCCAGCTCTCAGTCCTGAGTCTTCAGCTGTCAGTTCTCAGTGAAGGACCTGGGGTTTGATCTGAGAACTGGGAACTGAGAACTATTCTTCGAACTGACTTTCGCGGTTACACTTATTTTGGATTCGGGCCAAATGGCTGGAGCATCTTCCGATGGATTCTATGCAGCAACGCGCTGAGGAAGCAGAAGAAGCATTGGATTTGGAGACCGCGTTGACGCTATGGAAGGAACTGGCAGAAAAAAACCAGCAGCCGTTCTTTTTTCTTCGCTATGGAAGTGTGGCGAGGGAACTGGAGAGGTGGGAAGAGGCGGAAATTGCGCTATCTCACGCCCACCGTCTGGACCCAGATTCCTCTTTGGTCATGGAAAATATCGGAATTCTGTGGCTTCATCGGTCGGACGAGAACGAGACGGACTCGCTCAAATGTGCGAAGAAGTGGTTTTTACAGGCACTCACACACGAACGCCACGCGCGCACTCTTTCGCTGCTCGGTGCCACGTATGTCGCGCTCGCAGAAGACACTCAGGCGGGCGACGCGTTCGAAGAGGCTATTCGCATAGATCCCGACTACGAAGAGGCGCTCTATAACCTTGCCAATCTGGAAGAGGAAATGAATCCTCGGAGGTCGATTTG
>CAVZUP010000235.1:0-11571 GCA_963778255.1 uncultured Acidobacteriaceae bacterium | reverse complement strand
GGCGGTGGTTGCGTTGATCGCAGGTTTCTTGGTCGCGAAGTTTTCTCCCGCCAGCACCATGGCATCGCTACTGTCGCTGTTTGCGGCAGCTGTCATTTACCCCCTGATGCACAAGCTTTTTTACCGGAATGCTGGAGCAGCAGAAGAAGTTCCGGAACTGCTGACTGAGGCCGACGTACCGGAAACGCCTGCCCAACAACCGTAAGCCAACGCCGGCCCGTGCGGGCTTCCAGGTTCAGAAAGTTCCCATTTCCAAGATGTGGGTTTTTGTATGTCCGGTATCGCGAAGATGTGTTGAAATCAAATATCATCCGTTCGCATTTGACGATCTACTTTTGGCGAACCACAACACTTCACACAAGTCGCTGGACGCAGACGCTTCGATCGGTTCGAGAATCTGCTAAGAAACTGGACGTATTCGCGGAAAGAATCACCGGCGGCCAAAGTAGGGCTATCGAGGAAATCGCGGATGCCTGATCGCCTCGACGCACCAGCATTCGCATGGTTCCCACGCGAAAATGGGCTACACCACAAGAGAACAGTTGGTCACTGCTGTCTGACACCTACGAGGGCATCCTGGAACAGCTTTTGCAGTTGACCTTTCACGACCTTCCCATAGGCCGTACGAGGAAGATGTTGCACAAAAATGAACTGTTGGGGAATTTTATATTTTGCCAGCTGCGCCGCCAGAAAATCTGTCAGCTCTTCACTTGCAGGAGGGTCAACTCCTTTCGCCACGAGAAACGCGACTCCTACCTCGCCCCACTTGGGGTGAGAAACGCCGATCACTGCGGCATCGCACACTCCCGGGTGCTTGAGCAGTTCAGCTTCAATCTCGGCGGGATAAACGTTAACGCCACCGCTGATGAACATGTCCTTGGATCGGCCGACGATGTAGAAGAAACCTTCGGCGTCGCGCCGCGCGATGTCTCCCGTATGAAACCAACCTTTAGCGTCAAGTGCGGCATCCGTGGCCTCGGGATTGTTCCAGTATCCGCTGCACACGTGTGGACCTCGAAGCCACAGTTCGCCACCTTCGCCACAGGAAACTTCCCTTCCATCCGCGTCCGCGATTCGAGCCTCGGTAAACATCATGGGTTTGCCGATTGATCCCGCTTTGCGGATGGACTCTTCGCTCGACATCGAGAAACAATTGACTCCCACCTCGGTGAGCCCGTATCCCTGCCTCAGAACTACACCCCGTTTGCGGAAAATTTCAATCAATTCGACCGAAAGAGGCGCGCCGCCGCTGATAAACCAGCGCACATGGGACAGGTCTGCATGTTCGAATTCCGGAGCTTCCGCCAACATCTTATAGATCGTCGGTACGCCCAGCATGACCGTGCATCTTTGCCGCTCAATTGTGCGCCAGACCTCGGCAGCGTCAAATTCACGATGGAGAACGATCGTGCCTCCAGCGACAAAGATGGGCACCAGGAACGCGGCCAGACCGCCCGCGTGATACAGCGGAGTAAATACAGGGCTGACGTCCTCTTCTCGGAGTTGCCAGCAAGTTGCGGTGTTGTAGCCGTTCCAGCTCACCATGCGGTGAGGGATCTTCACGCCCTTGGGCTTTCCGGTTGTGCCGCTGGTGTAGAGCAAACAGTAGATATCCTCGGGGAGACAGCGCTGGGCAGTCCATCCCGCCGATGACAACGAGACTTGCGTCAGACCGTTCGCATAGGAAAGATCCGAGGCGTCCACCGGATCGTCGAGCGCGATCCAGTGCGCGAGCGAATTTTCCTGCTTGAGGTTTCGAACTTTGGCGGCGGATTCTCCGTCGTAGAGCAGCGCCTTCGCGCCGCTGTCTTTCAAGATAACGCCAAGTTCAGCCGGGGTGAGCCGGGTATTGAGTGGTACTAGGATGACGCCGCTCTTGCCGGCGGCAAAAAATGCGTCCAGAAATTCGACCCGGTTCTTGGCCAGAATGCCAACCCGATCGCCCTTTTCCAAGCCGCATTGCTGCGCAAAGAACCGGGCACAACGGATAGCGCGGTCGTTCAGTTCGGCGTAGGTGAGCCGCATCCCTGATGGCACGCAAATCAACGCCTCTTTGTTCGGGCTCAGCCGCGAACGCTCGCCTAGAACATCGCCATGGATCATAAAGCTTCTGGTGGCAGGGATCAGGTCGCAGACCTCAGGCCTCGAGATGCGGGGCTTCTTACGACCCAGGACCTGAGACCTTTATTACGGCATTCGAAAAGCAGCGCCTGCCTGGTTGTAGCCCACGCCCGAGCCCACCAACACAACCAACTCTCCGGACCGAACCTTGCCCTTCAGAATGGCATCGTGCAGAGCCATGCCGACGCAAGCCGATCCGGTGTAGCCGCTCTCTTCCATGATGGTGTGAGTGCGCTCGAACGGTACGCCAAGATCGGCCATCACGGTTTCGATGGTGGCCTTGCGAACCTGGGTAAAAATGAACAGGCCCACGTCTCCGAGATTGAATCCTGCGTTCTTGGCCAGCTGACGAACAACGCGTGGCCAGCCTTGCTCGTTGACCTCTGGAGGGTAGCGGTCGATGAAACGCACCTGGGTTCGCCCTTCGCGAACCGATTTTTCGCTGGCCGGTTCGGCCGTTCCTCCGGAATAGATTCCCCAGTTCCGGTTGTACGATCCGTCGGCCTGCATTTCGGATCCGAGGAAGCCCGGATGATCAGAAGGTTCGAGGACGGCCGCACTGGCACCGTCCCCATAAAAGAAGATCGAGGGATCATTCGGATCGGCCAGGCGGTGCATGAGATAGGCGCCGATCACAACCACTGTGCGTAGTGATGGGTTGGTGGCGATCAATCCAGCGGCAGCCGCCAGCCCGGTGGGAAACGATGCGCAAGCGCAGCCAACATCGAAGGTTCCGGCATTTTTCGCGCCGAGCTTGTGCTGAACCACAACCGAAGTGGCGGGAGTGATGAAATCGGGAGAATCGGTGCCGAGGATCAGGAGGTCAACATCGTCTGGTTTTCTTCCGGCTCTTTGCAACGCCTGCTGCGCGGCCCGTAATGCGAGGTCGGATGTAGCCCAGTCGTCGGGTGCATACCAGCGCTTTAGAATGCCGGTGGCTGCCTCCAGTTTGTCGATGTTACCAGCAGCGGCGGTAAACCTCTCCCGCAGGCTGGCATTGCTGATTTCGATCTCGGGTAGATAACTGCCGGTCGCGACAATGGTGGCAAATCGAGGCATGGTCGAAATTCCTGAATTGCAGATCGAACTACAGTGTAAGGCCACCGTCCACGCTCAGAACGGCGCCGTTGATGAAATCAGCTTCGTCCGATGCCAGGAAGAGATAAGCGTTGGCGACGTCGCGCGGCTCACCCAATCGCCGCACCGGCGTTCGATCCCGCATCGCCTGCAGCACTTTTTCCGGCATCTTCTTCACCATTTCCGTGGCGATGAAGCCCGGCGCAACCGCATTGACGGTAATGCCCTTGGGCCCGAGTTCCCGCGCCCAGGTTTTGGTCGCTCCGATCAATCCGGCTTTGGTGGCGGCGTAGTTGGTCTGTCCGAAGTTGCCGAACAGACCCACAATCGAGGAAGTGTTGATGATCTTCCCTTTTCCGCGTTCCACCATGTGCGGAGCCACCGCCTTGGTGCAATGGAATACGCCGGTGAGGTTAACGGCGATTACTTCATTCCACTGCTCCACGGTCATTTTCAGGAGCGTGGCGTCGCGAGTGATCCCGGCATTGTTGATCAGGATGTCGATCCCTCCAAACTTCTGGAGCACGGCAGCCGTCATCGATTCGACTTGTGAGAACTGCGATACGTCGGCAGCCACGTAAAAGCCCTGCGCCTCCGCCGCCGCGATGGCGGCGACGATCTCCTCGCCTTCCGGCCGCAGATCGCAGACCGCCACGCGCGCGCCCTCCCGGGCAAATACCAATGCAGCTTCCCGGCCCAATCCGTTCAGGCCTCCGGTGATCAGTGCTACTCTGTCTTTCAATCGCATGTCAGACTCTCAATCGCAGCTCAGAAGTTGTACTTCAAACTGAACTGAATGATGCGCGGCCCGGCACTGGTGGTCAGGATCTGACCGGCCGTCGTACCGTTCGGGCCAACCGCACCCAGGTTGTTGAGTGGATTGGAAAAATTGACGAAGTTGAAGATATTGAAGAAGTCGGTGCGGAATTCGATCTTCGATTTTTCCGTCACTGGAATGAACTTCGCAATGGTGAAGTCAATATCCTTCTGGTCGGGCCCGGTGAGCAGGTTGCGGCCGGAATCGCCAAAGGGAGCTGCGTTCGCACTCGGAGCAAAGGCCGCCGCGTTGAAGTAGTCATTCAAACGGCTCTCCACCGAACCGGATACCGCAACCGGCTGGGCAGGGACGGCGAAGTCCGCGCGGTTGTAAATGGCCGAGCCCACTTCATAGACCACCGAGAAGGGCAGACCCGACTGGATGGTTCCAATCCCGCTCACTTGCCAGCCGTTCGCGAGCGACCGCGTGAGCCGGGAGTTCCCGCTATAGAACTTGGGCAGATCGTAGATGCCGCTCACGACCAGACGGTGAGTGCGATTGAAATCGGACAGGCCGTCCTGCAAAGTGGGATTTTGCTGGTCGCCCGGATATCCTCCAAGTTCATTTTCGAAACCACCGGAGCCTTGATCGGTTGATTTCGAGAACGTGTACGAGGCCAGGAACTGAAGTCCGTTGCTGTAACGCTTGGTCAAGCTTGCCTGCAGCGAGTTGTAGTGCGAGTTGGTATTGCTTCTAACCTGTTCGAAGCCATTCAGCACCGCATTATTGGAGAAGTTCGTGGATCCATACGGAGCCGTTCCCAGAGCGCCCTGGTTGAAGTTATAGACATTGATCAGCTTTGTGCCTTTCGATCCCACATAGCCAATGTCCGCCAAGAAGTTCTTCGCCAACTCCCACTGGAATCCCAGATTGAACTGCTGCGTATAAGGGACTCGAAGATTCGGGTCGGCATAGAGTCCGCTTATCGGCGTGCTGAACGCGGTTAGTGGATACCCGCTTGCGTACAACGGAACCGGAGATGGAATGACCGCTGGTGTGATGGGGAAAGACAAACCGGCAAGATCCGGGAATGGATATTGGAACGACCCTGGCAGGAATCCTCCGAGGGCAACGCCAATGATGTCGTAGGGATAGTTGAAGATCTGGAAATTCGCAAAGCGAGTGGAAAACCGGTCTTCATAGATGCCATATCCGGCTCGGACTACGAAGTTATCCGAAGGCAAAGGTTTCCAGGAGAGACCAATGCGCGGCGAGACCAGCCATCGATTCGGATTGAGCGGCTGGCCCGGCTTGAAGAACACGAATCCGTTGGGCGGATTGCAAGGCGTCAAAACTGAGCACGACGCGCCGCCATTCGCGGCAAATACGGCGGGATCGAAGTTAGCGATCCGGCCCTTGGTGTCGCTGATGCCACCGTTGAAGTCCACGCGAACTCCGGCGTTGATCGTCAGACGGCTAGTGGCCTTGTAGTCTTCCTGCGCAAACCAATCCAAGTCATTTGTTCGCATGTTGCGGTTGGGAATGCCGTTGCCCAGCAATCCGACAGCGGTTGTGCCGCTCAGGAAAGATGGGAAATCGTTGAAGATAATCTCTCCGCGAGAGAACGAGTGGAAGAAGAAGTCCACGTGGTCCCGGACCACATCGCCGCCCACGCGCAGGAAGTGTTTGCCGTGCGTATAGGAGACAGTGTCGGTCCATTGGAAATTTTCCGTCGTAGATTTTTGGTCGCCGAGCGGTGTCGAACCCACGGTAAACAAGCCGGTGACCTCGATCGTCGCCAGTCCCGGATATTGCGCGGCCAGCGGATTGTTGATCCCGAACTGGGCGTTGCTGAAAGGCTCTTGCGGCGTGGAAGGCGCATTGATCCGGCTGAAACCGAAATGCGCTTCATTGATCAGGTGGGGACTGAACACATGAGTATCCGTCAGACTGAATACCCGATTGGAAAAGGTGATGTTGCCGCCATAGCCGGGTGCTTGAAACGGATCGGCTCCAACAAAGCTGAACAGCGCCTGGTATTGCGGGTCCTGCGAGTAGAAAAATTTCCCCGTCAGTTTGTTGCTATTGCTGATTTTGTGGTCAATGTTAACGCTGAACTGATCCTCGCTAAACCGCGAGGTCGTGCTGATCGGCGTTACGACGTTGCCATTGACAACTTGGCCATTCGGCGTCTGGCTGGGAATCGCATACTGTCCGTTGGGCAACTGGGCTTGCAGCAGAGCCAAGGCCGTCGGATCGATCGTGGTTACGCCGTTGGCGGCGGCCAGCGTATTCAAGGTTGCCGTGCTGCGGTCGTTGGTCAACCCTTCCGGAATAAGAAGAGTAGTCAGGCTATTCGCGGAGGCTCCATTGCGCTCACGGCTTCCCTGGTAGGACAAGAAAAAGTAGGTTTTGTCTTTCCTGATGGGACCGCCGAAGGTTCCGCCAAACTGATTGCGGGTCAATTCCGGACGTGGTGCTCCCGCATGGTTGAGAAAGAATTCGTTGGCATTGAGGTCGCGGTTGCGCAGGAACTCGAACAGGTTTCCATCAAACGAATTCGTCCCCGACTTGGTAACTAGCGCCAGACCGCCGCCCGTATTTCTGCCCTGCGTGGCATCGTACAAGGAGGTCTGAACAATAAATTCCTGGATCGAATCCGGAGATGGGACGGCCAGGCTGGGCGTCGAGTTCGTTCCTGGGCTATCGATGATGGTTCCATCGAGCACTACATTGTTGCTGGTGTCACGGTTTCCGTTGACATTGAAATCGAGATCGCCGCGTCCCAGATCGGTCGTGTTCGTCAGGTTTTGCGCTGAGCCTGGCGAGAGGCCGAGGATCTGAGTGTAGTTGCGCGTAGGAAGAGGCAACGCACGGACCGCGTCCTCGTCAATCACCCGGCCTGCGGTCGCGGTCGAAGTTTCCACCAGAGGCGGCGCAGCCGATACCTCGACGGTCTGCGAAGATCCAGCTAGCATTAGAGTGGCATCCACTTCGCTGTACTTCGTGATTGTCACTTCCACGTTCTGCGCCGTAAACGTCTGGAATCCAGGAGCCTCGATTTTCACGGTGTAGCTTCCCGGAGGCAGGAGGGGATAGATGTAGTGACCGTCCGTTCCAGTCGTTGTCTCGCGGGCAATTCCGGCCGAACTGGTCAGCGTGACCTTCGCCCCACTGACCAACGCACCGCTCGGATCCTTCACGACACCGGCGATCTGACCGGTGGTTGCAGACTGCGCCGCCGATATCGCAACCAACGCTACAAGCACACCGATCAGCAACAAAAGTGACCTCATATGCGGTTTCATTTCACTTTCCTCCTCGAATGGCGCTTGCCTTTTCCATCCTGTATCCATAGGCCTTCGGTCGCTATCTTGATCAACTGGGTAACGGCCCGGTCGTCGGATACACCCAGGTGCTGTTTTCCGCCGAACAGTTTTTCCACCAGAAAGTAGGTGAACAGCTGCAGGTAAATCGCGGTGAATGCCAGGGCTGGGTCGACACAGCGGTTCCACGTGCCGGTGCGCGTTGAAGCCTCGAGTTGCGGCCCGAGCCGCTGCTTCATGTTCTTTGCCAGCGAACGGAACGTTCCCGCAAAATGCTGATTACCAAATTCCGTTATGTCGATGTACATCAACCGCCAGTAATCCGGATTGTCGTAAACGATCTCGCGGATGACATGGGCCATGCGCAAAAGTTCGTCGGGCTCGAAGGCCGCATGCATACCGCCCAGCGCCTTCCGGCGCAGTTTCTCCATGTGCGTTTCGTAACGGGCGATGATGGTGGTGAAAATTTCTTCTTTCGTCCGGTAATAGTTGTAGAGGTTGCCGATGGAAACCTGCGCTTCTTTGGCGATGTCCCGGACCGATGTCCCATGGAATCCCAGACGGGTGAACACACGCAGAGCGGCGTCTTCGATCTTCTTTTGATTGCGCTCT
The DNA here is from genome assembly GCA_963778255.1 of uncultured Acidobacteriaceae bacterium. Lineage (GTDB taxonomy): Bacteria > Acidobacteriota > Terriglobia > Terriglobales > Acidobacteriaceae > Acidiflorens. The sequence continues at coordinate 3,678 of CAVZUP010000235.1, read as the reverse complement.
ACGTCCTGCAGCCGCAGTTTAGGCACAGGTCCTCAATAAATAAAAATGAACGCTCGTTTTTTATAATGAGCGCCGCCACTTGTCAATTGAAATTTTGATACGTCGAATCAAAAAGAAGAATGCCACCCGGTGCGCTTCTCGGGCGGGCGGCGATGACAATATCCGGAAATTTGAATACCCAGCTAAGTATCTGACGCGGGCTGACTTGCCGTTCTTACTTTTCCAGGAAGGGGGTCAGGCTCGCCATGAACTGCTGGGGACATTCCAGTTGCGGCGCGTGACCGCAACCGGGAATGACGGCAATTTCTCCCTGCCGCAGCCGAGGCAGGGCCAGTTTCGCCAACGACAACGGGAGAACGATGTCCTGCTCGCCCCAGATCAGCAGTGTCGAGCAAGCGATCTCCGGGAGCCGGTCTATCAGGTACGTAGCAAGCGACAGCCGTATATTGCTGGCGATCGCATAAGCGTACGCGGGAAAATCCGCGCGCGTCAGTTTGGCATTTTGTCTCTGCAAGTAGGCCGCACTGGTTGCCGACGAATGGACAAAGACCGGCGAAAACAGCAACGCATTGATCTCGGGGGTCAGCGCCGCCAGCGCTGCCTCATTGAAGCGCGATTCGGTGAAGGCGATTTCATCCGGCGTGAAGCGCTGGAATCCCCCGCTGTTAACAAGTACCATCTTCGCCACTGCCTCTGGATGAGCCAGGGCATACAGAATCGCGATCTGTCCGCCAAACGAGTTCCCCACCAGCGTAGCCTGGTCGATCGACAGATCGTGCAGGAGTTCGGAGAGAGTCGAAAGCACGAAGTCGGCGGTGTACTCCCGTCGCGGCTTGCTCGACGAACCAAAACCCGGAAGGTCCAAGGCGATTACGCGACGGGAGCGAGAGAGCGGCGCAAGCACTGGTTCCCAATCCAGAAAGTCACCAAACATTCCATGGATCAGTACCACTGCGGCTCCCTGCCCCGCATCATAAACACAGATCTCTTCCGCGCCCAGTTTCCGTCTAGTTACGTGGTCCCCATTTTCTCGAAGCACCGCGACGAATCTCCTTGCGTTGCCTAGATCTGTTCCTCGTCATTGCTAACAACACACCGGCTACGCTGTGTTCGGGCCGAGGCGTTAGATTGAGGCCGTCTTCAAAGACGCTCTCCGCAGCATCCTGGCCGTCTATGCCTCGCTGCTACACAGGTCTACCAAATCGAGATCGAGTTGATCAATCCCAAGTCACTTACTGCCATGGTTCTCCAACATCTCAGGGAGCCGACAGCAGTCTAGTCGGATAATGCGAATATGCTACTCCATTTCTGTTTGCTCGGCATAGTAGGGATGGTGTGCTGCGCAGGTAGTCCGTCAGCGCCCGCGATCAGCACGGAGAGGCGTGGACCGTGGTAGCTAGGAAAGATCTATATGGCCGATATTCCAAACGTGAGCTCCAACCACAAACATTGTCACCCTGGCGGCGCAGAGTTTTCGGTAATCCATGTCGTATCGAAAAGTGCGATTACATTCGGGCGGATGATTAGCAGCGGGATCTGGCCGAGCTTCCGGTCGGTTTCGCTGTCGAACCTGCTTTAGGCACGTTCCCCCCCGTTGCACTTGCCGGTGGGTTATCAGTACCCCCCTCCTTGGAAGAATAGAGAAACTCTTCGATTTCCTCGATTCGTTCGCTGGCATCAAGGTAACCAATCTCAATGAGGTCTCGCGTGTAGTCGGGTGTAAATAGCAGGTAGCTCATTAGATCCGCACAGGAGGCCGCGTCTCGTCCCAAACTCGTTACAAAGTACTGGATCAGGGCGGGCAAGTGTTTCCGGTGCTGATCCGCCAGATCTGACAAGTTGGCCGAAGGCGCGATGATGAAAGTCCCAATTGGCCGTATCTTCTCATGTCCTTCAATCCCAAGCTGATTGATGTGGCCATCGTTGAGCAACTGATTCAGATGTTCAAGGTGCTCGATGTCAGTTGCGAGATGGTCCAGAAACATAACGTTCAAAAGAACTCCCATCACTTGCGCGAGCGAAGGGGTTCTCTGGTCTGTGGTTTCCTCTTGACTCTCTTTATTTCCGCAGCGGACGCCGATCGCGAAAACCCTTTCCGCGCCCAGGCGGATCACTGGACTGAGAGGCTGTTGCAGGCGTGCACAGCCATCGCCGAAGAAGGCGGACCCACGCGGCGTTTTGAGTTTTACCGGCTGGAAAACCAACGGAATAGCCGAGGACGCGCAAATGTGATCGACCGTGATCTTCGTGGCAACCGTCACCAGTCGGATCCGATTCCACATCGGATGGCCCTTCCTGCCCTGAATGAAGAGATAGCTTTTCCCCGAGTTGTAGTTGGTCGCGGAAATCGCGAGAGCGTAGAGGTTCCCGCGCTTGATGTTTTCCTGGATCTGCTCGCAGTCAAGATGCTTATTGAGAAAATGGCGTAAGGGAGTGGCGTCTAATAACGATCGGGCATTACCTCCCCCCAGAATCGCTCCAAAGGAAAGGTCTAGTATCCAGGTTATGGAATTATGCACCTGGGACAAAACATCACAGTGAAAGATTTCGGAAGGTTTGAGAGTCGCCCACGCTTCTGCAATACGCTGGGTTGCCTGAGCAAAATCGCCGCAACCTGCGGCCAGAGCAGCGCCATTAATCGCTCCCGCGGATGCGCCTCCTATGATCGGGAAAGGATTACCCAGGGTTCGGACCCGTTTCAGCTCGCCAATGCGCTTGAGAACACCGGCCTGATAAGCGCCACGAGCTCCGCCGCCCGTCATGACTAGACCGACCGCGTTTTCCATCGTCCTCCCCCGCTGATCTCGCTTGGGAACATCTAGTTTAGTCAGAGGTTCCCATGCGGCCACGCTCAGTCATAGAGGCTCCAATACTTGGTTTTGAAGCGACAGTGACGCAACCAAGTCCGTGGAGTGCTGCGATGACAGGCATCCTCCCAACCTACATGGTTCTGCGCATAGACCCTGCTCCCATCGGCGATTCATTTGCCCGACAACGCTATTCAACATCACTGGGTTCACGCTTGGCTGTGACGAGACTCACGACGCCGCGTGAAAAGAATCTTGGGGATTCTGGGCTGACCGATCTTCTTCGTGTGGCCAGGATTGCGGGCGGATCACGAGGCAAACCGCAAGTTAACTGTTGCAAACAGGCGTCTGTGACAATGTCGGCGTCAAGCACTTTTTGAGCGTACTGCCCCGCGCGCTCCGAAGGGCGCGCCATTTTGCTCTCGTGAATCTGTGCCATACCACCAAAGCCTCGCGACTGCACATCAAGATGTGACTCATTTCACTGACAAGTCGTGCTCGTTCGTGTGGCATGGATACGTCTCGCCTCTTCGAAGAGCAGTTCCCGCCGTTGAGACGCGGCATCCCCGCAGATGAGGGGACTTCTCTATTTACTCCTCTGATTCTCGTTGGAGGCGCTTGTCGCTCAGACCGAGCGTGAAGTCATCAACTTCGGAGAATCATGGAAACAGGCGAACGGAAGGAGGAAAAGGGAGATTCAAAATGCCCTTTTTCCAGAGGGACTGGTCTACGACCAAAAATACCTCTTTTTGAACGACTCCAATCGTCTGCTTGTGATTGATACTGAAAGCCCAATCGACCCTCAGTACAAATCGATGACGAGGAAGGTCTTGTTGGCGTCCCCGATGGGATTTGAACCCATGTTACCGCC
>CAVZUP010000234.1:0-13591 GCA_963778255.1 uncultured Acidobacteriaceae bacterium | reverse complement strand
TTCGCTGCCACAGCCGATTGCGCCGATAGCAGCAACCATGACGAGCAATCCAAACAGAGCAAGCCAGCCGCGTCGGCGTGTGGGAACGGTGAAGAACAGGAGGAACGCCAGTGTTGTTCCGCCTGTCGACGGCCAGAGCAGTTGGTTTAACTCGTTCTTTGCGTTCACAGCTGCGGTCGTGTTGACGGTCACTGTCGAGGTCTGGGCCGTCGTTCCGCTGATGGCTACGGAAGTCGGGTTCAAGCCGCAGGTCGGCGCGTCAGTCACACTCGTCATCGTCGTGGTGACCTTACAACTCAGGCTCACGCTTCCACTAAAGCCGAAGGTTCCCACTACGCTGACCGTCCCGGTGTTCCCGGTGGTGGCGCCCGGCGAAACCGTTAGGGACGTACTCCCACCCGGGCCGGCAGTGAAGCTGGGGGTGAAAGTATAAGTTGCCGAAGCTACAACGCTGTTGGAATAACCGCTGGCCACGGCGATGGCGTTGATGGTTTCAGGGGCGCTGACGGTGATCGCGCCGGTGTACAGCGTAAACAAGGAGCTCAACGAGACGTCGGTGGAGTAGTAAATGGCCGCGCCGCTGGTGGCGTCGGTGATCGTAACCGATTGCGCCGAGGTGTAGGTGCCAGCGACCGGGCTGAACGTCGGCGTCGCCGCCTGCGGCGGTGTTAGCTTGAACACCGTACCATAGGAATTGGGGCCGCCCCCATTGGTCGTCCCATAGAGATTGCCGGAAGCGTCTTCGATGACGCCACCCTGGGGTGGGGAGCCGTCCGCGCAAGCGATGGACCCGGAGCTTTGCGCACAAAAGCTGTAGAGCACGGTCTCTGTGTAGCCGGTGCCGCTCTGCGTAAGCTCAAAAACCGTGCCACCATCACCATACAAATCATGAACGCCACCATCGAACGTGGTTCCATAGAGGTTGCCGGAGGCGTCTTCGATCAGGCCAGACGAGGGCGCATAGCCGTCCGGGCAGCCAGTGCCGCCTTGCGAGCAAAAGCTGTACAACACATTCTCGATGTAGCCGCCGTCGCTGTTCTGCACCAGCTTGAAAGCCGTACCGCAGCCGGCACCGTCATAACCGTATTGGCAATTCGCGCCGCCCTGCCAAGTCGTCCCATAGAGATTGCCGGAAGCGTCTTCGAGCAGGCTTGATGATGGCGACAAGCCGTCCGTACATCCGCTTTGCGAACAAAAACTGTATAGCACGCTCTCGCTATAGCTGCCGTCGCCTTTCGGAGCCAGCTTGAAAACCGTGCCGCCGGTGGTCGTGTTGCCGCTAACTGTTATAGTTGCACCGCCGTTAGTGGTCGTCCCGTAGAGGTTACCGGAAGTGTCTTCGATCAGGCCCGCATTGGGCCACTCGCCGTCCGCGCAGCCGCTTGAGAACAGAAAGTGTAGAGCACGCTCTCGCTGTAGCTGCCGTCGCCGTTCGGTGTCAGCTTGAAGACCGTACCGACAGTAGTTGTGCGGTCGCCATAGGGTATGGTTGCGCCGCCCTGCCAAGTCGTCCCATAGAAGTTGCCGGAAGCGTCTTCGATCAGGCCTGCCAAGGGGTTAGCGCCGTCCGTGCAGCTCGTGCCACCTTGCGCGCAAAAGCTGTAGAGCACGGTCTCGCTGTAGCTGCCGTCGCCATTCGGAGCCAGCCTGAAGACCGTGCCGCAACCAATCTCATAGCAATTGGAACTATAATTCGCACCGCCATTAATGGTCGTCCCAAAGAGGTTGCCGAAGGCGTCTTCGATCAGGCCTGCGTCGGGCTGCTCGCCGTCCGTACAACTCGTGCCACCTTGGGTGCAGAAACTGTACAGCACGCTCTCGCTGTAGCCGCCATCACCATTCGGTGTCAGCTGGAAAACTGTGCCACCGTTGATGCCAGTACCACCTTCGCTGGTCGTCCCGTAGAGGTTGCCAGAAGCGTCCGCGATTAGGCCAGCCGCGGGAGAAGTGCCGTTCGTGCCGTTCGTGCAGGCGGGTGGCGCGCAAAAACCGGAAAAACCGTACAGCACGCTCTCGGTGTACGCGCTGGACGCGGTCTGCGCGCTCGCCGCCCGGCGCGGGCGGTGGAAGCGTCCTTGCCCTGGCCTGTTGGCCGCGCGGCGCACACCGACGCCTAACGGGCGGCCACTGGGCGGCGCGGCGACGTCGCCGGTTTGCGCGGCCAGTGCGCCCGGCAGCAGGCAGGCAAGAACAAAACAGAAAACGGCCGCGGCGATCAGCGGCCTGGAAGCGCGAAGCTTGCCGGTGCCAGCCCGGACCGCGCTGTATATTTCTAATGCAGGAATCGTGAGCAAGACAATTGTCGATGTCAGAAACAGCGCTTCTTTTGCTGAGTTCATTGGCAAAGCCCTACCCTCCGCCGTATCGAAAGGATCGCAGTACCTGAGACGTGAAACAGTGATGCTAATCACATGAGAAAAGAGTCGAGCGGTTCCGAGGTTATTGCACGATGCTTCGCATTGCAAACTCCGCGACCACGGCATTGTTGGCGTAACATCGCGATTCCACTCACAACGTCGGAAGACCTGACACCTGACACCTGACACCTTCCCCCTGCCCCGCTACAATCTCCCTGTGCGCATCATTAGCCGGCAGAAGGCCATCTATTTTTTCCTCACGCTGGGAGTTCTGCTGGCGGCGGTGGCGTTTGCGGTGGGCAGTGGGTGGATCATCCTCAACTGGCGCGAAGGCGTCAAAGTTTTTCTGGGCATTATCTTTTTTGGCGCGATTGTGGCCGGGCTCGTCCTCAATACGATATTTCTGGTGCGCGAAATTCGGCGCAACGAGCAGCATGACAGCTTTATCAACGCGGTCACTCATGAGTTGAAGACTCCGATTGCGTCCATACGGCTTTATTTGCAGACTTTGCAGCGGCGCGAGGTGGAAGAAGCGCAGCGGCGTCAGTTCTATGAGTTGATGCTGCTCGATACGGAGCGGCTGCTGCACACCGTGGAACAGGTGTTGAAAGCGGGCGAGGCGGCGCAGAAGAAGAGTCCGGCGCAGCGCTTGCCGGTGGAATTCGACGCGCTGGTACGCGAGTGCATGGAACTGGCGCGGACCCGCCATCATTTGCAAGCCGCCGATCTCGACTACCGCGAATTTTTCCCAGTGCGCAAAAGTGATGGAGCGCAGGTGCTCGGCGATCCCGAGGAACTGCGCACTGCGGTTTCGAACCTGCTCGACAACGCCGTGAAGTACTCGCCGGATGGTGTGCACATTTCGGTGGAGCTTGATGCTCCCGATGAGGCGCGGCTGGTGTTGCGGGTGCGCGATCAGGGGGTGGGCATTCCGCAGCAGGAGTTGAAACGCATCTTCAAGCGGTTTTACCGGGTAACGCAGCGCTCGCTTTCGGGAGTAAAGGGAACGGGGCTGGGGTTGTTCATCGTGCGCTCGATTGCGCGGAAACACGGCGGTCGCGTCTTTGCCGAGAGCGAAGGCACCGGCAAGGGAACGACCGTGACGATGGAATTGCCTCGGGAATTGCCTCGAAAGGTGAGTGTGGCATGAGCCGGGTGCTGGTGGTGGAAGACGAAGCGCATCTGGCGCAGGGCTTGCGCTTCAACCTGCAAGCCGAAGGCCACGCGGTCGAGGTTGCGGGCGACGGCGAGTCGGCGCTGGAGAGGCTGGTCGAAAAAAAAGAACGCTTCGACGCGGTGCTTCTCGACGTGATGCTTCCGGGAAAAAGCGGCTTTGAGGTCGCGGCCTTGCTGCGCGAGAAAAAGAACTACGTGCCGATTCTGATGCTGACCGCACGCGGGCGTCCGGAGGATGTGCTGAAGGGATTCGCATCGGGCGCGGACGATTACTTGCCGAAGCCGTTTGAGCTGGCGATTCTGATTGCGCGGCTGGAGAGTCTGCTGCGGCGCAGTGTCTGGATGAAGGACGCAAGGCCGGCGGTTGCGGATCCCACCTCTCGAAAAGCGCTCGACGCGGGGCATCCTCTCGATAGCTTTAATTTTGGCGGCAAGTCGATTGACTTCGCGGAACTGGAATTGCGGTCGTTGGGGAATACCATCCATTTGACTTTGATGGAAGCGGAGTTTCTGCGCTACCTGGTGCGGAGCGAAGGACGCGTGGTTTCGCGCAAGTCGATTCTGGAGGACGTATGGGGATTGCACGAAGATACGGACACGCGCGCCATCGATAATTTTGTGGTGCGGCTGCGGCGTTACATCGAAGAAGATCCTTCGCGTCCGAAGCATTTGCAGACGGTGCGCGGCGTAGGATATCGGTTCGTGGCGGAGCCGGAGTAGGGCGGCGCGAGTGGCGCGATACTGCGGCGATGTGAGGGTTGAGCATGTTTGCGGAGCTCGCCAAACCGGTCGCGTTGGTGGTCTGCATCCGGTCTTTATATGCCTTGCTCTATGCGGCATTTCTGCATCCGGCTGGCGATATGGAGCAGAGGATCTGCAACTCTCTGTTGATGGTGGCGCTGGCCGGTGCCATCTCTATTGCCAGTGGATTGATTTTTCGCGAGGCCGAACCGGGTGATGCGCGGCTCACTGGCACGCTTCCGGTGCAGATGTTTTGCTGGGCGGCGGGCGTTATGGCAGTTCTATTTTTGGTTTCCTGGTACTTGGAAACCCACTGCGTTTTTTATCGGGATGTACGGTTGTGAGACAGGTTCCTCAGGCGCTAAAGCGCGGACAGACTTTCAACGCTTAAACGGCACGAGTGAAGAGGCTGCGGAAAAAGTCGTCGCGCGCGGCAGTGGCCCTCAGCGGCTAAAAGCCGCCATGGATTTAGCGGCACTGATGGCACGAGTAAAACTCGTGCCCTTCCCAAAACCGGCTTCGGGTGAGTTTTCCACAGCCTCTGAACTCGTGCGCTTCCCAAAACAATTGATGAGACCGGCTCTAGTGCTGTTTGGCTGAGGAACTGGCGGCCAGCTCGCGAAAGAGACCGAGCAGCGCGGTTGCGGTTTCTTGATCGGAGAGGTTCTCAAGCGCTACCGTGGCTGTGAAGTGAGGCGATTTCGAGTTGAAGCGGACGCCAACGAAATCATGGTCACGCCAGGACGCTAGTGCATTCACCACCGGGCTCAATTCCACGGGCCAATCTTCCTTGGTGGTCAGGATGACGGGGCCGGGGCGAGTGACGGTCCAGGCGCGCTCTTGCGTGGAGCCTTTTGCTCCAGAGTGGCCCGACCAGCGATGGCGGATTACGTCGAGATGAAAGCCGGGGGGGAATCCCATATTGGCTTCGAAGGTGAGCGTTTCCTGCTGCTGGCGCCAGCGGCTCAGGGCCCACTGCACAGGGAGCGGACGGGGCAACAGGCGAATGGTGAGATGGGCGTCTTCAAACCAGCGCGAGGAGAGATGAAGCGTGGCCTTGAGCCGGGAACTGCTGGCCTGCCAGCGGAGATCCCCGACGCGGCCTTTTCCCAGGCATGCGGCCTGCACCCACTGCAGCACGGTGCCGGCGCGACGCCGGTTGTACCGCACAAACCAGGCGTACCAGAGGAACGAGAGCGCCACCGCTACCGCCGCGTCGATAAAAAGGAAGCGCGCCACGTCCAGACCCCTGGGGAGAAATCGTACTTCTAATTGATGCTACCGCGCAAGGGCAAGGATGAGGAAAACAAGGCGTGGGATGCTCTTGGCGTGGGCGAGACGCCCACACGACAGCCGGCGGGACGCCTGCGCTACGGCGATGCGCTCCTATGCGCTGCGGGCGCGATTACAATGGCAGCGTGCGGTTCCGCATCCGACAATTTCAGAAGGCCGATTTTGACACGCTATGGCGGATCGACCAGGCTTGCTTCGATCCGCAGCTGGCGTACTCGCGACAGGAGATGGCCTTCTACATGCGCCGGCCGGGATCGTTCACCCTAGTGGCCGAAACTGAAGGTGGCGAGGCGCGGGGCAACGGCGGCGCGTTGACATCGACATCTTCGTCGTCATCTTCATCGTCATCTTCATCAACTTCGGGTGCGGGGATTCTGGGCTTCATCGTGGCGGAGACGCGGCGTAAGACTGGGCACATCATTACCATCGACGTGGTCGAGGAGGCGCGGCGGACGGGCATCGGCTCGGCATTGCTGGACGCTGCTGAGGAGCAGTTGCTGCGGGCGGGGGTGGTCACCGTGGCGCTGGAGACGCCGGTGAATAATGCGAGTGCGATCCGCTTCTACAAGCAACAAGGGTATTTCGTGGAAAAGACGGTTACCGGGTACTATTCTGGGCAGCTTGACGCTTTGGTCCTGTCGAAAGAACTGGCGCGGCCAGTCGTGGAATGAGTTTGTCGACGCGTAGGAAAGGTCTTGATGAAGGTTGCAATCCAGGGAGAACTTGGTTCTTTCAGTCATGAGGCGGCAGAAACGATGTTGCCGCAGGCTCAGGTGGTGCCTTGCGCGCGCTCGCTGGAGGTGTTCGATCGAGTCACGCGGGGGACAGTGGACGGGGCGGTGATTCCGATCGAGAACTCGCTGGCGGGTTCAGTCGCTGAACATCTTGACCTGCTGCTTGGCCGGGACGTGCACATCATCCGCGAGTTTCGGCTGCGCATCGTGCACAATTTGATTGCGCTGCCGGGCACCAAGCTTGGAGAGGTGCGGCGCGTGTTCTCGCATCCAGTGGCGCTTGATCAGTGCCGCGATCTGTTTGGTAAGAATCCTCGGCTCCAGCCGGTGCCGTTCTACGATACGGCGGGAAGCGTGAAGCATGTGGTGGCCGAGGGCTTGCGCGACGCGGCGGGCATTGCCAGCCGAAGAGCCTCCGAAGTGTATGGAGGGAAGATTCTGAAGGCCGGGATTGAGGATGACAAGAAGAACTTTACGCGCTTCTTCCTGATCAAAAAAGGAAAGCCGCGAGCCACGAAACTGCACGGGAAAGATAAGACATCGCTGGCTTTCAGTGTGAAGAATATTCCCGGAGCCTTGTTCAAGGCGCTGAGCGTGTTTGCGCTCAGCGACATCAGCTTGAGCAAGATTGAGTCGCGGCCGATGCGGGGGCGTCCGTGGGAATACGTGTTCTTTGTCGACCTGCTGCGGGGCGACGATGAAGCTTCGCGCAATGCGCTGCGGCTTCTGAGCGAGATTACGGACCTGGTGAAGGTACTGGGGATTTATCCGGAGGCGTGAGCGGGGGCATCTTTGGGGTGAGGGTGCGACCGGGGAAGTGTGAGATGAGAAATCGCTTGTTCGTTTCCGCGGTGCTTTTTGCCATTGCCCTGCAAGCCGTCCCGGCATGGCCTCAGCAACTGACGGTTCAAGCCGAAAGTGGGAAGCAAGTTGTCTTAACGCGCGCCGACATCGAGGCTTTGCCGCGGGTTAAGGTTGCGACGGGCGCTGCTGGCGTATCGGCTACGTTCGAGGGCGTCCCCTTGAAGGCTGTGTTGGAAAAAGCGGGCGTCGAGTTTGGCGAAAATATGAAGGGAAGCATGAAGGGCAAGCGGATGGCTTCGTGCTTGTTGGTGGAGGCTGCCGATGGCTATCGGGTGGTGATTGCTCTGCCGGAGATCGATCCGGGATTCACCGACAAGCAGGTCATCCTGGCTTTTTTGAAAGACGGCAAGCGGTTGGACGATAAGGAAGGGCCCTACCGGATCGTGATCCCCGATGAAAAAAGGATGGCGCGATGGGTGCGGCAGGTGACCACGCTGAAGATTGTGGCGGTGCAGTGACGAGCTGAGCCGGGCAGGGATCGGCGCTTGGGAATCGTCACAACCTGGTGTGAGGAATTGCACTGCGCGTCTTCACGGTTCCGCGTAGCCTGAATTCCGGCGGAGGCGGGGACCAGGGTTACCAGAGTGGGGCCTAAGGCCATGCGTGTGTTGCAAAATGCTTAAAAAGGTTTAGAATTCAACAACCTAGCCCTAAGCTTGCATCTTTTTGCCAGTAGAGTTCATCCAAAGTTGAGTGAAAGTCACTCAAGGGAAAATCATGAGCGATCCTATTTCTATCGAGCCAAGTTCTTACGAAACCACGGAGCGGTCGCTGCCGATTCTGCCGGTCCGCGACACGGTTCTATTTCCCCATGCTGTACTGCCTCTGACGGTGGGGCGGGAAAGTTCTGTACAACTGATCAACTCGCTCGGCGACGACAAAACGATCGTGGTCGTGGCGCAGCGCGAGGCGCGAGTGGACTCGCCGCAGCCGACCGATCTGTACTCCATCGGAACGCTGGCCGTGGTGCATAAAGTGGTCAAGATGCCCAATCAGAGCCTATTCGTTTTCGCGGAAGGGCTGGAACGGGTGCGGCTGGCGGATTTCGCGCAGCTTTCGCCGTTCATGCGGGCGCGGGTCACCACCATTCCTGAGCTGATTCCGCCCAAGGATTCCGAAATTGAGGCGCTGCAACGCAACGTGTTGACGTTGTTCCAGCAGATTGTGGCGGGGTCGCCGACGCTCTCGGATGAGCTTTCTACGGTGGCGATGAATATTGAAGAGCCGGGACGACTGGTGGATTTTATCGCTTCTTCCCTGCCCTCGCTGTCAACCGCCGACAAGCAGGAAACGCTGGAGACGACCGACGTCCGCATACGGTTGGAGAAAATCAATCAGCACCTGGCCAAGGAATTGGAAGTACAGCAACTGCGCAACAAGATCCAGTCGGAAGTGCAGGATCGGGTGCAGCAGACGCAGCGCGAATACTACTTGCGCGAGCAGATGAAGGCGATCCAGAAAGAACTGGGCGAACAGGACGAAGGCCAGCGCGATACTGAGGAACTGAAGCAGAAGATCGAGTCGGCGGGCATGCCCGACGATGTGAAAAAAGAAGCGCTGAAGGAACTTGGGCGCTTGTCGCGGATGTCGCCGATGGCAGCGGATTATTCCGTCACTCGCAACTACATTGAGTGGCTGGCGGTGCTGCCGTGGGCCAAGACTTCGGGCGTGGAAATTGAAATTCCGAAGGCGAAAGAGATTCTCGACGCCGACCACTACGATTTGCAGAAAGTGAAAGACCGCATCCTCGACTACCTTTCGGTGCGACGGTTGAAGCCAAGCATGAAGGGACCGATTCTGTGTTTCGTTGGGCCTCCGGGCGTGGGCAAAACTTCGCTGGGGAAATCGATTGCTCGGGCGCTGGGACGCAAGTTTACGCGCCTGTCGCTGGGCGGCGTGCACGACGAAGCGGAAATTCGCGGCCACCGGCGCACCTACATTGGAGCACTGCCAGGACAGATCATTCAAGGCATCCGCCGGGCGGATTCGAAAGACCCGGTCTTCATGCTTGACGAAATCGACAAGGTGGGACGCGACTTCCGCGGTGACCCGGCGTCGGCGCTGCTTGAAGCGCTCGATCCGGAGCAGAACGCTACGTTCCGCGACAACTATCTGGACGTGACTTTCGATCTCTCCAAGGTGTTGTTCATCACCACCGCCAACATGCTCGATCCGATTGCCGAGCCTTTGCGCGACCGCATGGAGATCATCGAACTGCAGGGCTACACCGAGGAAGAGAAGATCCACATCGCATTTCAGTACCTGATTCCGCGGCAGATCGAGGAGAACGGAATCACGACGGAGCAGATCGAATTTCCTGAAGAGGCGGTCAGTTATGTGATCCGCCACTACACGCGCGAGGCGGGAGTGCGCAACCTGGAGCGCACTATTGGCACCATCTGCCGCAAGCAGGCGCGCCGCATCGCGGAAGGCAAGAACGACAAACTGGTGGTCACGAAAGAGATCGTGCAGGAATTCCTGGGCGGCATCAAGGTTCGCAGCGAAGGCGAAATTGCCGAGCGCACGAAGCGCCCGGGCGTGGTGGTTGGACTGGCGTGGACGCCGTCGGGCGGCGACGTGCTTTTTGTCGAGGCCAATCAGATGAAGGGCAAGGGTGGACTGACGATCACCGGCCAGATTCAGGACGTGATGCGCGAGTCCATGCAGGCCGGGCTGAGCTGGGTGCGCTCGAACGCGAAGGAGTTGGGCATCGACGAAGAATTTTTCGCCAATCACGACATCCACATTCACGTACCGGCGGGCGCGATCCCGAAAGACGGGCCTTCGGCGGGCGTCACGATCGTCACGGCGCTGGTGTCGTTGCTGACCGGCAAGCAGGTGCGTCCGCTGACGGCGATGACGGGCGAGATCACACTGAGTGGAAATGTGCTGCCGGTTGGCGGCATCAAAGAAAAAGTGCTGGCCGCCAAACGCGCCGGCGTGCATGACGTCATTCTTCCCGCCGACAATAAGACCAACGTCGAGGAAGACCTGACGCCGGAGCAGCTGATTGGACTGACCCCACATTACGTCAAGAATATCGATGAGGTGCTGGAGTTTGCGCTGCCATCATCGCCTCGCCAGGAGCGCGCGGACGCCGAGGAACGCGAGAAGGTGCTGAGCAACTAGAAACAGTTGCCAGTACCCAGTTGCCAGCCTAAAACACGGGCTGGCAATTTTTTTCTGTACATTCTTCTGTAGACTGGTCGTCGAGGATTGCTGGCGTGGGAACGGGGCTATGCTCCGCTTCAACACAGAAGCCGACACCAACCGTAGATATGACGGAAGACAACGCGGCATCCATTGCAAACGCGCCCGGGCCTGCAAAGCCGAAGCTCGGCCTGCGTGCCTGGATGGAGCGGGTGCTGGTGGAGTGCGATCGGGCGGCTGCGGGGTTCGATGTCGATCCGGTGCACGATCTTCGCGTGGCCCTGCGGCGCTGCCGTTCGCTGGCCGATGGATTGATGGCTATCGATCCCGATTCTTCGTGGAAGGACATGAAGAAGGCGGGCAAGAAGCTGTTCCAGGCGCTTGGCGAACTGCGCGACATGCAGGTGATGCAGGAGTGGATTGAAAAGCTGGGAGGTGCCGCTGATACAACTTCCGGCGATCCGTCTTCGGTCGACCCAGTGTCCGCCAAGCTGCTCGACCATGTGCACGCGCGGGAAATTGAGTGCAAGCAGCACGCCTTCAAAGACCTCAACCAGTTCGACCGCAAGCAATGGAGGCAGTGGAGCCGAAGTCTGCCGCAACGCGCGGCGCGAGTGCGTCCGGGCAGCGTGGTATATCTGCATCTGGCGCTGGAGAAGTGGACGGCGGCTTACGATCTGCACAAACACGCTCTGCGGACGCGGTCGCAGGCAAGCTGGCACGCGCTACGCATCGGCATCAAACGCTTCCGCTACACGGTGGAAAATTTTCTACCGCAGCAGCACGCATCATGGGGCGCTGACCTGAAAGAATTGCAGGATCTGTTAGGCGAGGTGCACGATCTGGACGTGCTGTGGGCCTTGGCGGTTGCGGTAAATGCGTTCCCGGATGCGGCAAGCCGCAGCCGCTGGCGCGAGAAGTTGCATGCCGAGCGCGCCAAGCGGATCGCGCGCTATCGCGAAAAAATGGTGGGCCGGCAGTCGCTATGGCGCGTCTGGCGGGCGGAACTGCCTTCGGGACCACAACTGCGCGCGGCCGCGATGAGCCGTCTGCGGACATGGGCGGGATATCTGGATCCTGATTTTTCGCACTCCCAGCGTGTGGCCCAGTTGGCGCTTGTTTTATACGACGGATTGCGGGATGCGGGGCTGCTGACGACGCCTGTGAATCTGCACCAAGATTCGAGCCTCAATCCGGACCTTGATTCGACATATAACTCGCGCGTGGTGTTGCAGGCAGCGGCGTTCATGCATGACGTCGGGAAAGCCAAGGGTTCGGAGAATCACCAAAAGACTTCGTACCGGATGATCCGCGGAATGGTGCGACCCCTGGGTTGGAGTGCGCGCGAACTGGAGTTGGCGGCGGTGGTGGCGCGTTATCACCGTGGGGCGCTGCCGCGTCCGCAGGGAAAGACCTTGCAACTGCTCGATCTGCAGGATAGGCGGATTGCCATGCAGTTGGCCGGCGTTCTGCGTCTGGCGAATGCGCTGGATGCGCGTCTGGGACTCGGTGGAAGCGGACGGAATGGAAACGAAAAGGCCGCCCGGCTGGAGGTCAGTGTGCAGGATCGTGCCGTGGTGCTGCGAATCGCGGGATACTCGGCGCTGGATCGTTTAGCGGAAGGCGTTGCCGCGGCGCGCCATCTGCTGGAGACTATGCTGCGCCGGCCGGTGCTGGTGCGAACGTTGCGCGCTTCCGCGGCGATCGCTAAACGGGCTTAGGAAAAGTCGTTGAGAGCGCCGGTCGCTCATCTACGAGTCTTGAGTTCGTCCGCAATCTGTATAGCTTCGGAGGTTCCCCACCAACTTTTGCGTGCACGTTCCTACGGCTAGGAGTATCGTTAAATGTTCAACCGTGCTTCCCTTCTGGAGGTGTGTGTGTTGAAAAACAAAATGTCGATGAACGAAGTATCGAAGAAGAACGCGCTACAGAAGACCGCGCTGGTCCTTCTCTTACTGCTCTTTTTTGTAGTCGCATTGTGGGCGCAGACCGAGAAAGATCAGCCCCCCGCAACAGCACCCGCTCAGGAATCCAAGGCTCCTCCCGAAGCCGCAGCCAAGACAAACCCCGTTAAGCCTACATCCGAGTCGCTTGCCAAGGGCAAGAAGCTCTATGGCTTCGACTGCGCGATGTGCCACGGCGAAAGCGGCAATGGCAAGGGCGACATGGCTACGGACATGAAAAACGTCACCGACTTCACCAACCCGGAGTCCTTGAAGAATCGCACCGACGGCGAACTCTTCTACGTGATCCGGAAGGGCAAGGGCGAGATGCCTCCCGAAGGCGATCGCGCCAAGGATGACGACATCTGGAACATGGTGAACTACGTCCGCTCGCTGGCGAAGAAGTAGGGACGACACCAGAATCCGAGAAATGCAAGCGGCAATCGCGTTCTTCCACGAATAGTGAGGCATGCTTGTCCGTGAAAGTCTAGGTCCTGAGCGACCCACTGTATCGTGTGCGCCCGGGTCTATTTTGACCAATTTGTCTATTTTGTCTAAAATGGACATTATGCAAACTGTCTCCGCGACTGACGCTAAACAGCGTCTTGCTGCGCTCCTGGACGCAGCCCAGCGCGAACCCGTCCTCATTCGCCGCCAGAACCGGGATGTCGCCGTGATCATGTCGGCCGAGGAGTACGGGAGGATGCGCGACCTCGCTGCCGCCGATTTCCAGCGCTTTTGTGACCGGGTCGCGGGTCAGGCCAAAGCTCGCGGCATGACGGCATCGGTATTGCGCAGACTATTGAAGGATTGATGCGGGTTCGCGAGCGTATCGTCGCCGATACCAACTGCCTCGTCAGCCGGCTTTTGCTCCCCTCGTCGGTGCCGGGCAAGGCTGTGCGGCAAGTGGTCGACCACGGTATCCTGCTCGTCTCGGAGGCCACGATGAACGAGTTGGCCGACGTTCTGGCCCGCCCAAAGTTCGACCACTACGTCAGCCTCGAAGATCGCCAGCAATTTCTGCGGCTGCTGGGGCGCGTTGCCGAGTTTGTGGCCAGTGTATATACGGTCCGGGAATGCCGCGACCCCAAGGACGACAAATTTCTCGAGGTTGCGCTGAGCGGGAGGGCCGACCTGATCCTGACCGGGGACGCCGACTTGATCACTCTCCATCCGTGGCGAGGTGTCGCGATTTTGTCTCCGGCGGAATATTTGAAGCGGTGAATCTTTACCTTCAAAGGGAACCAGTTTAGCCTAGCCGCTGCGCCGCATTACGTACTTACGCGAACAGAAATTCCTTCGTTCTGAGTTCTTTGATCGTATCCCGTAGTTT
>CAVZUP010000233.1:0-4952 GCA_963778255.1 uncultured Acidobacteriaceae bacterium | reverse complement strand
AGCCGCCTTCTCAAATTCGAAGCGCTTGGCGGCTTCGCGCATGTCGCTCTCTAACTTGGCGATGTAGACGTCCAACTCTTCTTGCGATTTGAATTCCGGGGCGCCATCGGCTTCGGGGCCGGTCAGGTCGGTGTAGTCGGCTCCTACGATGGCGACTAACGTCATGTCGAGCGGGCGAATGATCGATTCGGGTGTGATTCCGTTTTCTTCGTTGTAGGCCTGCTGAATGGCGCGGCGGCGGTTGGTTTCGTCCAGCGCCTTTTTCATGGAGTCGGTCATGCGATCCGCATAGAGGATTGCCCGGCCATTCAGGTTGCGGGCGCAGCGTCCTATGGTCTGAATCAGGGAGCCGGCGGAGCGCAGGAAGCCCTCTTTATCGGCGTCCAGAATCGCTACCAAGGATACTTCCGGGAGGTCGAGGCCTTCGCGCAGAAGATTGATGCCGATCAAGACATCGAATTCACCTTTGCGCAAGTCACGCAGAATCTTTACCCGCTCGAGCGTCTCAATTTCGGAATGCATGTAGCGGCACTTCACGCCGACTTCGCTGTAATACTCGGCCAGATCTTCGGACATGCGCTTGGTTAGCGTGGTCACCAGCACGCGCTCGTTGCGGGCTACGCGGTCGCGGATCATGTGCAGAAGATCGTCGATCTGTCCCTTCACTGGACGAATTTCTACCGGTGGGTCGATCAGTCCGGTGGGGCGGATGATCTGTTCGATCACCACCCCGGCGGACTTCGTCAGCTCGTAGGGGCCGGGTGTGGCGGAGACGTAGACGAGCTGGTTGGTGCGATGCTCGAACTCCTCGAAGGTGAGCGGGCGGTTGTCGAGCGCCGAGGGCATGCGGAATCCGTATTCGACAAGCGTCTGCTTGCGCGAGCGATCGCCGTGATACATGCCGTGCAGTTGCGGGACGGTCTGATGCGACTCGTCGATGAACATGAGAAAGTCGCGCGGAAAGTAATCGAGGAGCGTGGGTGGCGGCTCGCCGGGGAGGCGTCCGGTGAAGTGGCGGGAGTAATTTTCGATGCCGTGGCAATAGCCCATGGCCTTGATCATCTCGAGGTCGTACATCACGCGCTGATGGATGCGCTGCGATTCGACCAGGCGTCCCTGCTTCTCGAGTTCGGCTTCCCACCAGGCTAGCTCGGTCTTGATCGACGCTACTGCCGAGGCGCGGGTTTCTTCTTTCATCACGTAGTGCGTCTTGGGGTAAATCGGCAGGCGCATGTAGCGCTGCTTGACGGTGCCAAACAAGGGATCGATCTGCGAGAGCGATTCGATTTCATCGCCAAACATTTCCACGCGGTAGGCGTTGTCGTCGTAGGTGGGATAAATCTCGATGACATCGCCGCGCACGCGAAAGGTGCCGCGGCGGAAATCTCCCTCGGTGCGCTCGTAGAGAATGTCGACGAGTTTGCGCGTAATGTCGGAGCGTTTGATCTTTTGTCCTTTTTCGAGGAACAGCATCATGCCGTAGTAGGCCTCGGGCGATCCCAGGCCGTAGATGCAACTGACGGAGGCCACGATCAGACAATCGCGGCGCTCGAATAAGGAGCGGGTCGCCGAGAGCCGCAGCTTGTCGAGCTCGTCGTTGATGGTGGATTCCTTCTCGATGTAGAGATCGGCGGCGGGGACGTAGGCCTCCGGCTGGTAGTAGTCGTAGTAGGAGACGAAGTACTCGACGGCGTTATGCGGGAAAAAACTCTTGAACTCGTGGTAGAGCTGGGCGGCCAGAGTCTTGTTGTGAGCCATCACCAGCGCGGGACGGTTGGCGGCCTCGATCACCTTGGCGGCGGTGAAGGTTTTGCCCGATCCGGTGACCCCTAGCAGGACCTGATGCTGCTCGCGATCGAAGACGCCCCGGGTCAGGGCTTCGATGGCTTTTGCCTGATCGCCTTGAGGTTTGTAGTTGCTTACCAGCTTGAAGTCCACAGCACATTATAGGGGAATGAGAAGGGCGGGCTGGAGGGATGTACTTCCGTGTAAAACATGCTCGTTGGAGGGTAGGGATGTCGGAATTTTGTACTAAGTGGTTCCCCTTAGCGCGGCGCAAAACTGGCGTCCGATATTTGCTTGCAACTCTGTGCAATTACTATCGTAACCGCGATTTTCGCGGTAAAAGCCGCAGAATATGGAATTTCACAACTAGTTAACGGCTGGAAGTTGATTTGGCCGCCTAGTTGCAAATTGAGACGCAAAGACCCGAATCCAGATTTGCCGAGGGGACATGGTTGCCGCGCCACTACAGCGACCTTGCGCTTCGGCCAGGTGCAGTGACTTATGGAAGAGAAATTCAATGATGTGGGACCCCGGGAGCGCCAGGTTATCGATCTGCTGCTCCAGGGATGCGACAACTCGGAAATCGCTCGCGATCTGAACATTGCCGAGCGCACAGTAAAAGCGCATTTCAACCGTCTTTTCGTGCGCTTCGGAATCAAAGGCGGCATCAAGCGGGTCAAGCTCGCGACTTTACTTTATCGGAGGCAATTATGGTTGGAGAGACAGCAGAACGCCGCGGGCCCAGCGAGCGCGAACAGCTCATCATTCGACGCGTAGCCGAGGGCTGCAAGAACCGGGAGATCGCCGATTCAATTGGGACCACGGAGCACGTGGTGAAGAACTACTTGCGCGTGATCTACGACAAACTGGGATTATGGAATCGCGTTGAATTGGCGCTGTGGTATGAAGCGCGGCGGCACGAACAGGTTTATCACGCGTAGTTTTGCCGGCTCTGACAGCCACCCTTAGGGACGCTCTGCCTTAGTGTCGAGCGACGGCCTTCCACCACGGAGTACGCGAGGGTGCAGGGGGAACCTCAGGGGGCTGAATCAAAAATTACTCTCAAAACAGCGGCCGCCCGGGGATGAGTCCGGGCGGCCGGTGTTGTTTGGTTCTCGGCGAGGTGGTTCAGGCCTCGCTCGACTTATGACAGGAAGAACTCTTTCGCGAGCGGCAACCAGTCCTGCTTGGAAATCTGGCTGCTTACGTCGTTGATGGCTTCGCCACCATCCTGCGCCAGCGCTCCGGCGAAGGCCATCGCGGCGGGATTGCGGCGTTGCAGGCGGCTGGCCGACTCTTCCATCCACCAGCGAGCCATGGGGCCACCGAGCAGGTTCTTGAAGCTGGTCTTGGCGTCGGGCGCGTTGACCGTTACCAGCCAGCCTTCGCCGTAGGAATCGCTCAGCGCCAGCTTGGGATTCTTGGCCACTGCTTCGTTAATATCGGACACCGTGCCTTCGATGGGCGAGACCATGTCGACGGCGCAATCGTCGTGATACACGGTGCAGAGCTTCTGGCCCTGGCGAATCCACTGGCCGCGTTGCGGCAGCGCGATGGTTTCGACCGTGCCCGTCAGTTTGGAGGCGAAGTCATCCATGCCGACGCGAACCAGGTTGGTGCTTTCGCTCAGCGCCCAGGTATGTCCGGGGTGATAGCGAAGATTTTCGGGAACCGCGAAACCAGCGACTAGCGCAGGCTGAAGACGTGGGACAGCGGAGTCGGACTTGGCGGCGCTGACATGCAAGGTCGGTACGGCAAGCGTGTTGCGGCTGCGGACATAGTCAATGAGTAAGAAAGCTGAGAAAGTGAAGAGAACCAGTAGGACTGTCATAAGTCACCTCGTCGGAGAGCCGTCTAGCAGCCACTCACGCCATTACTAAAGGCAATCGCCATGCCAAAGCGATGCGAATCGAAAGTAGGCGCGAGGAAGACGGCGATCTCTTGTGGAATGAATCGGATGGATGAAAAACAATTTTGCAGCATGGCGGATTGCGCTGAGATCGTCAACAACGCTTTGCTGGAAATCGCAACAGGCGAAAGCTTGTGTTTTCAGGATCTCAAAGCGAATGGCGTGGATCGAGGCGTGGAATCAGCGGTTTGCGAGGTAGTGGCGTGGAGATGAATCTTGCAACAGCGCAATTGAAGAATGCAACAGCGCTTGGGATGATTTACGCCGCACTGCTCTCAGCAGGCTGGGTTGAATTACGAACCTCTTCTCGGCGCGGCATTCCCCCAGCGGCTGGAAGCCGCTCCTGATTCTCCGGCAGGTTACGGCACGAGTGAAAATCGTGCCCTTCCCGTTCGTGCAGGAATCCAGAGCTTTTTAGCAAACTGTGAAACTGCTCCCCTTTCCTGACAAAACTAAATTCGGAGTTCTGATCTGACCGGGAGAGTCCTTCCCTTGCCGACGACTTTTGCGCCGGTGACTTCAGTCACAACTACAACTGCGCTGGGCTTGGTAATCTCGCAATGAAAGGCGGAAAGCGGTATCTGCAAAATGGTGATAACTCCTAACTCCACAGCGGTTACGCACGGCTCCGGCTGGGGACGAGGGTTGCATTCTTCTACCTGCCGCATCCTTATTCCTTGGCTGGCCGCCGTTTTTCTCATGTTGGCCGCACTTCCTGCTCAGGGGCAGGGCGCTCCCTTCTTTATGACGGGTGTGGTTGAGGACCCTACGGGCGCGGTCATTGTTGGGGCGCGGGTGGAATTTACCAGCGGCAAATACCAGGTGGCGGCGCAGACGAACTCTTCAGGGCAATTCCAACTCGAGGTTGCCGACACCACAGGTACGATTTCGGCCAGAGCGGCGGGATTTGTTTCTTTGCAGCGTGCCTGGAATCATGAGCGGCAGCTGGAGTTGGTGCTGCATCCGCAATTTGAATCGGACTACGCCAGCCAGCACGTACTGGTCACGGCGACGCGGATCAATACGGCCCTGGAAGATTCTCCAGCGGATAGCGTCACGATTGCGCACGACGATCTGGCTGCCTCGGCACCGCTGACGCTCGATGACGCGCTGCGCGAGGTTCCGGGGTTCACGCTGTTTCGCCGCGCCAGCAGTCGCACGGCGAATCCGGGAACGCAGGGAGTGTCGATGCGGGGGGTTGGCGCCAGCGGGACCAGCCGCGCGCTTGTGCTGGTGGATGATATTCCGCTGAACGATC
>CAVZUP010000232.1:0-4665 GCA_963778255.1 uncultured Acidobacteriaceae bacterium | reverse complement strand
GGCCTGGACGCGCTGGTGCACAAAGTCGTGGTCACGGAGCTGAAAGACGATACTTTCTACGCCGTGATCTGGCTGGAGCGGGATGGGCATGTGGTCAGCATCGACTCGCGTCCATCGGATGCTTTGGCGCTGGCGCTGCGCGTGGATTGCCCGATCTTCGTCGAAGACGAGGTGCTGAAGAACTCGAAACAGGCCACTAATCCCGTGCCGGCGGTTAGCAGCGAGGAACTCCGCAAGTGGCTGGAGGATCTCGGCGATGACGACCTGGGCAAATACAAGATGTAAGGGGAGCTTTCAGCTCTCAGCTGTCAGCTCTCAGTTTTACGGCCGCAAGGTTGCGATGAGACCGTTTTCTGCTGCTTTCGGCGTGTTTCTTTTCTTCTACTTCATCTTCTCGGGCTTGACGGCTTCGCCGGTTTCCGCGCAGACCGGATCTACGATTTCTCTGCACGCTACTTCCACCATGAACGTGCCCTCGGAGAACGGCGGGGCATTCATGAACGGGTCGAAGTGCGACGCCGATGGGAATCTCTACATTCGTAAATACATGATCGATCGGCCGCTGCTGGGGCCGGTAGTGAAGATCGATGCGGAGGGCAAGCGCGTGGCGGTGTTTGACCCGGTCCAATTTCCTGAGCTGGCGATGGACCGCGCCGATGGCTACTCGCCGGCGTCCGATGGCGGGATGTATCAGATCGCACGGGGTGGAGGGGCGAAGCCGCTGATCTATGTGCTCCGGTTTTCTTCGGATGGAACGCCTTCATCGCCGGTGCGGCTCGACGCGGATTTCGAGGTGTACACGTTCGCGGCGTTTGCGGGCGGAAATTTTCTGGTCTCGGGCGTGAAGCGCGATACATCGAAGAAAGACGATCGCGGGCGAAATTTTACCGCCGTTTTTTCGGCCGATGGAAGGGAACTGGCGCAACTTTCGTTTGAGGATGCGCATGAAATTCCGAAAGCTGGCGCTAAGAAGGAGCCCATCAGCGAGGCTGGGAAGGCGGAGCCAACGCTTGATCTAGCCGAGGCCGAGGCCGGGGTCGATGGCTACCTTTACGTGATGCGACGATCTTCGCCGGCGATGGTCTATGCGATTGCTCCGAAGGGCAAGATCATGCAGACGATCAAGGTTAACGGTTCAGGGGCTGGCATGGTGCCGGGCGGGTTTCATGTGTCGGGCAACCGGCTGGCGGTCTCGTTCTGGAGCGAGGACGGCGAGCGCCACACGGTGGTGGTCGCGGATGCACAGACGGGGCGGAAGATTGCCAGCTACGGCGACGCGGGCGGCCTGGGACCGTCGTTTGCGTGTTATTCGGCGAACGAAGGGGTTTTCACTTTCCTCCGGCTGGGCGAGGGGAATGCGCTGGATGTCATCCGCGCCGAAGTGCGGTAGGCCCGGAGATTCTTACCATGCCTGATTCCGCCGAACAGCTCCAGCGGCTTTATCTTGCGGGATTCGAGTTGCAGACCTTTGAGCGCTATCCGAAGTGTATTGGGGTGATGCGCGAGAATTGTGTCGCGTTGCTGGTGCCGGGCGTGGACGGATTGCAAATCCTGGGAACGCCGGGCTGGCGCATGGGCGAGGTGATGGGCGTGCTCACCGAGCTAAATGGGCGCAAAGTGTTTCAGGCGAAGAGTGAGGTGGTGGAGGCCACGCCCGAGCGGATTGAGGCTCTACGGAGGTTCCGGGAGGAGATTGGGGAATTACTGCTGGCCCAGGGCTAACCAACGGCGGGGGCTCCATCTCTCGGCGGAGACTTAGGCAGTAATTAACATAATACCTGTTATCGGACATTGCTAGTACGGCTAGTCTGTTAGACGCGTTCCACCACATAGACAGCCCAAGGGGCGATCTTGAGCTCACTCACCCACCTATATGGCTCGTCTTCCCTGGCCAGCGGCTCGTACTTCTCCACCACGCGCAGCCCGGCGGCTTCGAAGACCTCGCGGTAGGATTCGTCGCTCCATACGATGTCCTCGACCGGACGCTGGTCGGCGTGGTCGGTCACGATGATGCGCACTTTGTCGCCCGACTTTGCCCGATGATTCTCGGGAAAATCCTTGGTCGAAAATGAAGCCCACTCGTGGGTATAAATTTCCGGGCGGGAGACGATGAGCACCACCTTTCCTTCCCCGTTCAGGAGGTGTCCCAGATCGCGCAGGATGCGTACCTTGGCATCCCAGCCCGCGATGTTGTCGAAGGTGAAGGCGGCCAGCGCTAGATCATAGTTAGCGGATGGCAAGGCGCTCAGGTCGTCGCCGGGAACCAGGCGGTAGTCGCCAGAGGGGTCGAGCTGCCGGGCCTTGCGGATCATATCCTCGGAAATGTCGACTCCGGTGCCCTCGAAGCCCAGTTCGCGCAGGAAGCGGGTGGAGCGTCCGGTGCCGCAGCCGAAGTCGATACTTTTGCGGCCGCTCACATGCTTGGCTAGTATGGCCGGGATATCGCGGTAGGCCAGGTGGTAGGTATTCTTGAATTCCAGCGTGGCGTAGGCGTCGGCGCGAGCGCTATCTTCGTAGCAGTTGACGAAGGTCATGGGGCTCCCTTCCGATTAGGCAATGGCTTGCCCTCCGGCAAGAGTATAGCGCCCCACGCTCGAAACAATTTTGCGTTCGAAGAGAGGGCCAGCGGTGCAGGCTTGATGCGGCCTGCGCCGCTGGCGCGTGAAATTCAGGACAGTTCGCTCACTTCCCGTTCGCTATGTAAGGCGACGTACGAAGCGACTTGTGTTTCGTGGTTGCTTCGGATGCGAGCAGAGGGCAGCTATCACCCGCCAGCAACGTGTAGGTCACATTCTGGAAGGTGTTCATGCTGTATGTGTTGCCCGTGCCTGAGCCCTCTAGAATCCCGGCACACGCTTCGTTAATGGTGTTCTTCTGGACGGTGTTGTTGTTGCCGCTGGCGTCGGTTCCAGGGCCCGGGCACTCATCGTCCGAATGGATGGCCGATTGTGCGCTGCCAAAAATGGTATTCGAGCTGGCGGTGTTGCTGCTGCTGCAGAGGTCGATCGCGTCGTAGGTCTGCGTTCCGCCGATGTGGTTGGAGGTGATCATGGCGCCATCTCCGGAACCATAGGTGGGATCTGACGCAGGAACAATCGCCAGCTGCGCGCTCTCGACTGTGTTGCCCGTGACGGTGACGCCGGTGGAGGCGTAAATCAGGATTCCCGAAGAGCCATAGTACGGCCCGGTGTAGATGTCGTCGGCAACATAATTGCCGGAGACCGTTGCGGTGGCTCCGAACCCGATCTGAATGCCGTTTTGTGCGATCACGCCGGTGGCGCCGAGGCCGATGACGGTATTACCCTTGACCGCGGCATATGGCCCAGCAGGACCTCCGCCCAAGCCACTGACCGTAATTCCGTTCTTGTCATAATTTCGGACGGAATTGCTGGAAATGGTAACGGCGGGAGTTCCGCTGTTGCTCTCCACGTTGATGGCTAAACCAGTCTGGCAACCCTGTAATCCCGAGGGGTTGAGCTGATTTCTGACGGCGTTGTCGGTAATGGTCCCGCTGGAGTTCTGGTAGTAGATTCCCTCCAAGTCAAGCGAGCAATTTGAGATGCCGTTATTGCTGCCATCCACGGTGAGGTGTGAGATCGTAACGCCGGTTGCGCTCTCCACGAAAATCTGTGCGGCTACCGGATTCCCATAGATATCGGTAGCGTTCTGCACGACACCGCCCGCGGGCACAACCACGACCGCCGCATCACTGGTGCCACTGGCAATTCCGATCACGGTCAAACTCTTGTTGATGACAACCTGCTCGGGATAAGTTCCGGGGCAGACGTCAACCGTGCCGCCGGCCGGGCTGGCGGTGACCGCAGCCTGGATGGTGGCGAATTGGACCCCAGTTTTGCAGGTCCCGACGACTACTGTGGACGCTTGGGCAGCCTGTCCGGCAAAACACACGGCCAGGATTAGACCTACCAACATTGATGGACGTAAAGCTTTGTTCGCAATCATGTGGTTCCTCCAGATTTTCTGTCGTTAAGTTTTCCAGCCTGATGTTACGTGGCCCGGGAAGAAAAAGCGCCTGGGGGCGGCGCGGTCATTATAGCGCGGCACTGATAGAAAATGTTGCCGGTACGTTAAACGTTTGCGCAAACTTTTTCCGTCCAGCAAAGTGGGCGGTGCCGGCCAGCGATGACAGAACCGCATCGCCTTCAGTCGCCGGATTGGCTGAAAACAATCTTCGGGTGGAAGAGCGTCCCGGCGATTCTGGTTGCGATGGCAATCAGGTCGCGCTGACCGTAGAAGACTTTCACTTGTGGAGCGCGAGACATCTCCGGCAGGTTTATGGCGCGGCCGCTGCGGATGAAGGCGGCGCTTTCTTCCGTGGCCGTGACGCACGGCAACTGCGGCACCAGCTTTCGGGGATGGATGAATAACGACTCGGCAGTTCCCTGCTGCATTGCGGCTGCCAAGGCGTCGAGTGAGTGCGCGTCCGCGATGGCGAACTCGGCTACGGCGGTGCGGCGCAGGCTGGCGAGATGGGCTCCGCAGCCGAGTTTCTGGCCCATCTCGTGCGCCATCGACCGTATGTACGTGCCCGACGACACACGGGCGCGGAAAGTGGCCTGGTCGCCGGCGGTTGTCAGGATCTCGAACTCCTTAATTTCAACCTGCACGGGCTGGAGCGTGACTTCTTTATTTTTGCGGGCGAGT